>CAIOTK010000289.1 GCA_903861185.1 uncultured Opitutia bacterium
CTCGCGGGGCGGGAGCCGCGCGTCGTGGATGCGCTGCCAGAGGATACGGCGCCCGAGCCGGACAAACTGATCCGCCGCGCGTACAGCATCGCCTCGTCGAGCTTGGAGCGGGACTACGTGGAGTTCTACCTCGCGCTGGTCGCGAAGGGCGGCCTCACGCCGCGGCTGTTTGCCCTACCTCACGGCGGGCGCGTGTTCCTCGGGCCGAAGGCGAGCGGGCTCTTCACCCTCGACCGCGTGGCCCCGGGCAAGGCGGTGATCTTGGTCGCGACGGGCACCGGCCTCGCTCCCTACGTCTCGATGCTCCGCACGGCTCTCATCGCCGACCCGACCCGCCGATTTGTCGTGCTGCATGGGGCCCGGTGCAGCTGGGACTTGGGCTACCGCGCCGAGCTGGAGACCCTCGCGCGGATCCGGCCAAACTTCACCTACCTCCCCTCGATCACGCGCGCGGAGCAGGATCCGCATTTCCGCGGGCAGGTGGGGCGTATCCCGAAAATCCTCGAACAGGGCGTGGTCGAGCAGCGCGCGGGCGTGCGACTCGATCCCGCCGAGGCGGACGTTTTCCTGTGCGGTAACCCCGAGATGATTTCCTCGGTGCGGGGCCTGCTTGAGGCTCGCGGGTTCACCCCGGACCACGGCAAGCAGTCCGGGACGATGCACGTCGAGGAATACTGGTGAGGCGCCAGCCGCGGCGCGCGGTTCAGGGTACCTCGTAGACCTCGACCAGCGCGGTGCCGGCACCGGGGCCCGTGACTTGCGCGGTGTAGCTGCCCGGCGGGAGGGTGAGCAGGAGCATCGCGTCCGTGCTGTCCGCGGCGAGGGGGCGGAAGGCGCCCACCGCTTCGCCCGCGGCCGCGAGCTGCGGGTCACCGCCCCAGTTGTCGTTGCCGGCGATGCGGCGCGAGGCGCCGTCGAAGAGGGCGAGCCGCGGGTCGCCGAGCACTTGGGAAGCTGGGAGCCCGAAGGGAGTGAGCGAAGGGCCCATCGCCCGCACCAGTACGGTCCGGGCCGTGCCACCGCCGAGGACGAAGCCCGCGGTGAGGACCGTGCCCGCGGGAATCGGCTGCAGAACGGAGACGTTGACCAGCCGCGGAGTGGCGGGCGCGAAGGCGGGGCCGGATGTTGCGTCGAACAATTCCGCGAGGACGGCGCCTGAGGGGGAGCCGTTCGCCGCCACCACGATGCTGTAGGGACGGGCGGCGAGGGCCGGGCGGTGCAGGGCGGCGTCGCGCGAGCCGGCGCTGAGGGCGAAGGCGCCGGTGGCGTCAAAGATAGCCGCGAGGCCGGCTTCCGCGCCCCAGTCATCGTTCGTGCCCACGGTGGCGGCGCCGATGAGCTCGAGCTTGGGGTCGGCTAGGACCTCGTCGAGGCCGAACGCGGCAAGACCCGGCCCGATGGCGCGGACGAGGAGCGGCTTCGTACCGGTGGTGCCGGCCCCGCCGAGGACGGTGCCGACCGTGAAGGACGGCACGGCGGCCGAAAGCCGCGTGAGGATGGAGAGGTTGGCGAGGCGGCCGGGGGCGGCGCCCGCGGCGAGGGTGAGGTTGGCGCCGGCCGAGGTCGCGGTGCCGCCGGTGTTGGTGGCAACGCAGGTGTAGGTGCCGCCGTCGGCGCTTCCGGCGTTGCGCAGCACGAGGGTGCCGCGGGTCGCGCCCGCCAGCGCGGTGCCGTTGCGGCGCCACTGGTAGAGCGGGGCGGGGCTCCCCTCGGCCTCCGCGCGGAAGACGACCGTGCTCCCGGTGGAAATGGACTGGGCCTGCGGTTGCAGGGTGAAGGTGGGGGCGGTCACGGCGGGTGCCACGGTCAGTGGTGCGTCGGCGCTGGCCACCGCGCCCCCGCTGTTACTCACCTCGACCGAGTAGATGCCGGCGTCGCCGGGTTGGACGTCGGTTAGGGTGAGGGTGTCGCTCGTGGTGGCGATCCCGAGGGCGACGCCGTTGCGCCGCCAGAGGTGGTAACGCGGGGTCGATCCGGTCGCGCTGACCGTGAAGGCCACGGTCTGGCCCGTGCGGGCGGCGACGGACTGTGGCTGGCGCACGATCGCGGGAGGGACGGCGCGGGTGGTCACGTTGAGCGTCATCGAGCTCGTGACCGAACCGCGGGCGTTGGTCACGGTCACGCTCCAGATGCCGCTGCTGACGGTGGCGACGTTACTGAGGGTCCACGCGGCGGTGGAGACGCCTTGAACGGCGCCGTTGCGCCGCCACTGATAGGTAAACGGGGCGGTGCCGGAGACGCCGACCACAAAGTCCACCGCGTCGCCCTCGACGGGATTCTGGTCGACGAGGGGCAGGGTCAGGCGGGGGGCCACGGCGCCGTCGGCGGAGGCATAGAGAAACGCGGCGCCGGCGCGGTCGTCCTCGGTGAGGGCGTCCGTATCGCCGGAGCGGCTGTTCATAATGGCGGCGACGAACTGCCCGGCCTCGTCGGGGTGGCCGAGGCCGAGGGCGTGGCCGAACTCGTGGAGCGCGACGCGGATGAATTCCGCGTTGAGGCTCCCCGCGGGGTGGCGGAGCGGTCCGCGGTAAGCGTCCCAGGCGTACTTCGTGTTGAAGATCACGTCGCCCTCGGTGCGGCGGGTGCCGACGCGCCAGATGGTCGTGACCGCGAGGGTGGAGTCGCCGAAGGGGCGCCCGAAGATATCGCTGCGGAAGAGGACGTTATTCACCCCGTTGCCGTCCCCGGTGGGCAAAGTGGAATCGGGGACCCAGGTGAAGCGGCTGCGCACGAGGGAGCGGTTCCAGTCGGCGAGCAGGTCCGCGGCGAGGGCATTCCAACCGCGGGGATCGCCGGCGGGGGCGCCGGAGCCGAGTTGGAGGTGCATCTGGATGTTACCTTCGGGCCAGACGGGGCTGCCGCCGACGGGGGTGAAGGCCAAGGCGGGCAGCGCCGCGGTGAGGGCGGCGAGGAGCAGGGCAAGGCGTAGCCTCATCGTCAGGGGGTGTGGATGCGCTGAGCGGCGCGGCGAACGTGGCCCGCGAACTCGGCGGGGGAAAGGGGCCGGCCGCCGGCGAGGCGGGCTGCCACCGGCACGGTGGAGGGGGCGAGCAGCGGTAGCGCGACGTCGTCGACCCGGTGGAGCGGCGAACCGTTATCGCGCGCTACGAACTCCGCGCCCTGGGCGTCGCGGAGGATTCGGTAGCGGCCGTGGCCCATCGCGACCAGCGGGCAGATCGCAGGTTCTCCGGCGGTGACGAATACGATGTCCTGACTCCCTGGTTCGAAGCGGGGCATACCGCTCACTTCCAACGAAAGCTCGCCGACGGCGCCGCCGAGGAACTCAAGGGTCAGCAGCGGCGGTGGTGCGCCCTTGATCGCTTCGAGCACGCGGAACGTCACTTTGGTGAAGATCGCGCGGTCGGCGCCGCGCGTGACGAGCGCGGCTTCTCGGCCTACGACCTCGCCGCGGAAGACGAGGCCGGCGCGGTCGACCAGACCCGCGAAGTCCGGTGGCACCACGGTCGTGGCGCTAGCCGGGCCGACGAGGGACCAGAGGAGCAGGAGCGCGGCGAGCCACGCGGGGCGCAACCGGGGCAGGAAGGCGTTCATGGAATGAGGGGGGATTAGGCTGGAGTGATCCCGGCCGCAATCCCGACGGCGATTTTCCCGCCGCGCAGGGATTGCCTTGGGGGGATCAACCCCTTTGCTCCACCCCTCTATGAACGCGCTCGGCATCGATATCGGTGGGTCAGCCATCAAGGGCGCCCCGGTGGACACCCGTAACGGCAAGCTCCTCGCGGAGCGGCATCGCATCGAAGTGGATGCGGGGACTTCCCCGGCGGCGATGGCCAAGGCGGTCGGCGCGCTGACGGCGCACTTCAACTGGAAGGGCCCGGTCGGGGTTGGTTTTCCGGGTGTCATCCAAGGGGGCACGATCTGGACGTCGGCCAACCTGCATCCCGGCTTCATTGGTTGCGACGGGGCCCGCCTCTTCGGCAAGGCGACCGGTTGCCCGGTGGCGATGATCAATGACGCAGCGGCGGCGGCGGTCGCCGAGATGCGCTTCGGGGCGGGCAAGGGGTTTATGGGCAAGGCCTTGCTCATTACTCTGGGGACCGGGATCGGCACCTGCTTGGCCTATCAAGGCGTGGTGGTTCCCCTGGAGTTGGGGCACTTCCCGTGGAAACGGGGTAAGGATGCCGAGAAGTACTGCTCGGCCGCGGTGCGCGACCGCAAGGAACTCTCGTGGGACGAGTGGGGCGGGCGCCTGAGCGATTTTCTGGTGGAGTTGGAGCGGCTGCTCTGGCCTGAAATGATCGTGGTTGGGGGCGGCGTGAGCGCCAAACACGAGAAGTTCTTCCCGCACCTTAAGGTCCGGGCCGCGCTCAAACCTGCCCGCTTCTTGAATCAGGCGGGGATCGCCGGCGCCGCGATGTGGGCCACCGAGGCCCGCTGAGCCGCGCGCAGGGTTGCAACTTTTCCCCGGTTGGAGGGTTCGAGAGGTGCTCGCACCCATCCCGCTGCTTGCCTCCGGACCTTTGCCGGCGTTGGTTGGCAGGTTCCCGACCGACGTTTCCTGACTCTTTAAGCCATTATGACTTCCTCTTCTCCTTCCGGCCCCCGGCGTTCCCGGAGCGTTTGGATTCTCGTCGCCGTTGCGATCCTCCTCGCGGGCGGAGGCGGCTACGCGTATCTCCAGCGCGCCCAAAGCGGAGGGCCGGTCATCACAGTGACCACGGAGAAGGCGGAGGTGCGCACGCTGACTCAGGTCGTGACCGCTTCGGGCAAGATTCAGCCTGAGGTCGAGGTCAAGATTTCGACCGAGGCCGCCGGCGAGATTGTGGATCTCCCATTCAAGGAAGGCGCGCGGGTGAAGCGCGGCGAATTGCTGGTCCGGATCAAACCGGATGTTTATCAGGCGCAGGTCGACCAGCAGGAAGCCAACTTGGTCGCCTCCCAAGCCAGCGCGGTTCTAGCCCAGGCCCAGTTGCGCAAGGCGGAAGATGATTTCCGGCGCGCGGAGGGTCTCTTCAATCAGAAGCTGGTCGCGGAGGCGGACTTCCTCGCCGCGCGCACCACGCGGGACGTAGCCCGTGCGACCCACGACAATGCCGTCGCCCAGATCCGCCGCACCGAAGGCTCGCTTAGCCAAGCCCGCGATCAGCTGGCAAAGACTATCATCTATGCGCCGATGGACGGCACGATCAGCGCCCAGTCGAGCGAGGTCGGCGAACGCGTAGTCGGCACCGGGTCCTTCGCCGGCACCGAGATTATGCGGGTGGCCGATCTCTCCAATATGGAGCTCAGGGTCCGAGTGAATGAGAACGACATCGTGAACGTAAAGCTGGGCGACCGCGCGGTGATCGCCATCGACGCCTACCCGGGGCGTAAGTTTACCGGTACGATCTCAGAGATCGGATCCTCCGCGCAGGGCGGATCCGCCGCCTCGCAGCTCGCGGCCCTGTCGGACGACGTCACCAACTTTCTGGTCCGGATCCGTGTCGCCGATCCTGGCGTCCAACTCCGCCCGGGGATGAGCGCGACCGCGGACATCGAGACGCGGACGGTGGAAAACGTGGTTTCGGTGCCGATCCAAAGCGTGACCGTCCGCGCGAGCGGTGGGCAGACGACGGAGGAGATGCGGAAGGAGGCCGCTAAGGCGGCCGAAAATAAGTCCGGCGGCGGGGCGATGGACGCCGCTGCCGAGAAGCGCGAGGCGCGCCGTCAGCGCGAGGTCCTGCTCAAGGTGGCGTTTGTCCGCCAAGGGGACACGGTGAAAATGGTTCCGGTGGAGGTGGGCCTCGCCGACAACACTCACTTGGAAATCAAGTCCGGCGTCCGGGCCGGGGATGAGGTCGTGGCGGGGACCTACGCGGCGATCAGCCGCCAGCTCAAGGACGGTTCCCGGGTGACCCTCGCCAAGCCGAAGACGGAGGAGCGGAAGTAATCCCGCGCGGACCCTGATGAGCGTTCCACCAGTCCTCCACGCCCCCGCGCGCCGGGCCGCCCGTGCGGCGGGCGATTTGGTCATCCGGATCGAGGGCGTGACCAAGCTCTACCGGATGGGCGCGGAGACGATTCACGCCCTCCGCGGCGTGAACCTCGAAATCCGCCGTAACGAGTACCTTGCGATTATGGGGCCCTCCGGCTCCGGTAAGTCCACCTTGATGAATATGCTGGGGTGCCTCGATACCCCGAGCGCCGGACGCTACGACTTCAACGGCAAGGACGTCGCGCGGATGGTGGACGACGAGCTGGCGGAGATCCGCAACCGCGAGATCGGCTTCGTCTTCCAGACCTTCAACCTGCTGCCACGCTCGGACGCCCTCCACAACGTGGAGCTCCCGCTGATTTACGCTGGGCTGAGTCCTGCCGTGCGCCGCGAGCGCGCCCTCGTTGCCCTCCGCAACGTCGGCCTCGGCGACCGGATCCACCACAAACCGAACGAGATGTCCGGTGGCCAACGCCAGCGTGTCGCCATCGCGCGGGCCCTCGTCAACCACCCCTCCATCTTGCTGGCCGACGAGCCCACCGGAAACCTCGATTCGCGGACCGGCGAGGAGATTATGGCGCTCTTTGAGGACCTCTACGAGCAGGGGCACACCATCATCGTGGTGACGCACGAGGAGGACATCGCGCGCCACGCCCGCCGCGTGGTCCGCCTGCGCGACGGCCTGATTGAGAGTGACGGGCCCGTCCCCTGACCGATGGCTCGCCTTCTTCAGGAGCTTGTCGAGTCGTTCCGGATCGCCTTCGGGCAGATTCGGGCCAACGCCCTGCGTTCCGTCCTCACGGCGCTCGGGGTGATCATCGGCATCGTCGCGGTCACCCTGATGGGTACCGCGATCAACGGGATCGATATCGGCTTCAACCGCAGCCTCGCGATGCTGGGCGAGGATGTGCTTTATGTGCAGCGTTGGCCGTGGCGGCGCGTGGATGACTGGTGGAACTACGTCAACCGGCCCCCGCTCGAGGTCGAGACGGCGGAGCGGCTGAACCGCGTGATCGAGGCGACGCCCGAGTCGCTGCTGGAGGTCGCGGTGCCCGTGGCAACCCGGGGGACTTCAGTGCGGGCGGGCGAGCTGCGGCTTGGGGGCGTGATGCTTTTCGGCACCACTGGGGACTACGCGCGGATCGTGACCACCGACGTGGCCGAGGGGCGGATGTTCAACGACGTCGAGGCGAGCGTCGGCCGCCCGGTTTGCGTGCTCGGTTCGACCGTCGCGGAGAACCTGTTCCCTGGAAGGTCCGCGCTCGACCAGCAGGTCCAGATCCGCGGCGAGCGTTACACCGTCATCGGCATTCTCGCGAAGCAGGGTGAGTTTCTGGGCCTGTTCAGCTTCGACAACCAGATTGTCGCGCCGCTGAACGCGGTCCGCCGGCAGGCGGGGGGGCGGGCCAACCTAGAGCTGCGGGTGAAGGTCAGGGACAAGACCCGACTGGCCGCGGCGGAAGAGGAGCTGAGCGGGGCGATGCGCCGTGTCCGGGGCCAGTTACCCGGGGAAAGGGATAATTTCTCGATCAACCAGCAGCAGGCCTTCAAGGAGCAGCTGGATCCGATCAAGGCGGGTATCGCCCTTGCCGGGTTGTTCATCACCGGGCTGTCGCTCTTCGTCGGCGCGATCGGGATTATGAACATCACCTTCGTCAGCGTGAAGGAGCGGACCAAGGAGATCGGCACCCGCAAGGCGCTGGGTGCCCGCCGCCGCACGATTCTGCTGCAGTTCCTGATCGAGGCCGTCTCGATCTGCCTGATTGGTGGGCTGGTGGGCCTAGGAGTGACGCTCGCCGCCAGCCTCGCGCTTGGCGCCCTGCTCCCGGCGCTGCCCATCGCGTTTTCGCCCGGATTGATGGCGGTCAGCGTGCTGGTCTCCATCGTCACCGGCGTCGTCTCGGGCTTCGCCCCGGCGTGGGGGGCTTCCCGCCTCGATCCCGTCGTCGCCCTCCGCTACGAGTGACCATGGAATTTCGCGAGATCCTCCGCATGGCCTTCGGGTCGCTGGGCGTGAACAAGCTCCGCTCGTTCCTGACGATGTCCGGCATCTCCATCGGCGTATTCTCGGTAATCGGCGTGATGACGGCCGTCTCCGCGCTGCGCGGCTCGATCGAGACGGGACTGAGCGTGCTCGGCTCGAACATCTTCCAGATCAGCCGCAACCCGACCGGCTTTCAGACCTCGGGCGAGGCGCGCCGCCGGATCGAGCAGCGGCGCAACATCACCCTAGAGCAGGCCCAGCGCTACCAGCAACTGCTGCGCGACGTGACCGAGGTCGTGTGCCTCAAGGCCTTCTACCGCGACGGGCCGGTGCAGGCGAGCCACGGGAACCGCCAGACCGAGCCGGGGCTCACTTTCGGCGGTTCCAACGAACACTTCCTCGCGGCCAACCAGTACGCGATCGACCTCGGCCGGAATTTCACCGCGGAGGACATCGACCTCGCGCGGCCGTTCGTCATTTTGGGTCAGTCGGTCGTGCGCAAGCTCTTCCCCGCCGAGTCTCCGCTCGGCAAGCGGGTTAAGCTCGCCGGCCGCACCTACGAGGTCATTGGCACGTTCGCCGAAAAGGGCAGCAGTTTTGGGCAGACGCAGGACGAGATCGTGATCGTGCCGGTGACCCGGTTCTTGTCCGACTTCGGCGCGGCGCGCTTCTCGATTAACCTCGCCACGCAGGCGCCCTCCCAGGCCGTCTACAACGAGACGCTCGACCGCGCGATCACCGCGATGCGCATCGTGCGGAGCCTTCGCGCGGAGCAGGAGAACGACTTCGAGATCTATTCGAACGATTCGCTGATCGCCGCCTTCGCGCAGATCGCGGATGTGGTGCGCGCCGGCGCTCTCGTGATCAGTGCGATCGCCCTGCTGGCCGCCAGCGTGGGCATTATGAATATTATGCTGGTGAGCGTTACCGAGCGGACCAAGGAGATCGGGATCCGCAAGTCGGTCGGGGCCCGGCGGCGCTCCATCCTCGGCCAGTTCCTGATCGAGGCGGTGCTCCTTTCGGTCACCGGCGGGGTGGTGGGGATCATCCTCGGGGTTCTAACGGGCAATGCCCTCGCGGTCTGGCTGCAGGCGGAGGTCGTGTTCCCCTGGGGCTGGGCTGCCCTCGGCCTGGTTACGTGCTCGTTTATCGGGGTGGCCGCGGGCCTCTATCCGGCGCTCAAGGCCGCCAACCTCGATCCGATCGAGTCGCTCCGGTACGAGTGAGGCGGGCGCGCTAATTGGCTCGCGCGGGCTAGGGCGCCGCCGCACGGTGGCGGAATGCTGAAGCTGCTGTTCATTGGCGATATCGTCGGCCGGCCGGGCCGGGACGTCGTCGCCGGTCGCCTGACGCGGCTCCGTTCCGAGCACGGCCTCGACTTCGTGGTGGCCAATGCCGAGAACGCCGCGGCCGGTGCCGGGATCACGGGGGCCATCGCTCGCTCGCTCCTCGAATGCGGCGTCGATGCGATCACGCTCGGCGACCACGCTTGGGACCAGCGTGGCTGGGAAAACGAGATCACTCAGTTGGACCGCGTCTGCCGTCCCGCCAACCTCCCGCGCGCCTGCCCCGGCATGGACCACCTCATTATTGAGGCCCGCGGATTCCGCGTCGCTGTCTTCACGGTGCTCGGCCGGAGCTTTATGGGCCTGAAGGCGGACTGCCCCTTCCAGACCGCGGACCGCCTGATCGGGCAGCTCCGCGCGCAGGCCGATGCGATCGTCGTCGAAATCCATGCCGAGGCCACCTCCGAGAAACAGGCGCTGGGCTGGCACCTCGACGGCCGAGTCACGGCCGTGCTCGGCACGCACACCCACGTTGCCACCGCGGACGCGCGCGTCCTGCCGAAGGGCACGGCGTTCATCTGTGACGTCGGGATGACGGGGCCCTACGCCAGCGTGCTGGGCCGCGAGATCCGCCCCGTGGTGGACCGTTTTCTCGACGGGATGCCGCGCCGGGCCGAGGTCGCCACAGAGGATGTCCGCCTCTCCGGTGCGCTGGTCGAGATTGATGCCTCCACGGCAAGCGCGCGCCGGATCGAGCTTCTGACCGTGCGAGCCTGAGCGCGCGGCAGCAGTGGCGCCCACCTCAGGGAGGCAGGAGGCGGAGGCCGTGGTAAGTCCGACCCCAGAGCCCGTCCTCTTCCCAGCCTTGGACGCGTGGGGAGAGGAGCCAAATCTTGGTGTTAAAATAGAGCGGCGTTAGCGGGTGAGCGCCGAGGAGAGCTCCCTCGGCTTCGGCGACCCGCGCGTCGCGGTCCGTGGGATCTGCAGTTGCGGCGGCCGCGGCCAGCAGGCGCGCGAAAGCGGGATCGTTCCACCCCGGATAGTTCAGCGGGTGCTCGGGCCCGAAATCCTCGAGCAAAGCCAACGGGTCCGCGGCGTCTGGGATGGCGGTGATGAAGGCGAGATCGAACGCGCCCTGGCGGAGCGCGTCGAGATGGACGCGCGCCTCGCGCAGGGCGATCGTGGTCTCCACGCCGAGCTCGCGCCGCCACAGTTGTTGGATGGCCTCGAGCACAGGCGTCTGACTCCAGCCGCTCAGTTCAAGCCGGGGCAGTCCTTGGCCCCCAGGGAAACCGGCCCGGGCGAGCTCCTCCCGCGCCGCGGCCGCGTCGAAGCGCACCGCGCCGCCGACGGGGGCGGCGGTCGGGGCTAGGCCCGGGGGTAAGAATCGATCGGCGGCGCGGTGGTTGCCCTGAAGCACGGTCGCGGCCAGTCGTTCGCGGTCGAGCGCGAGGGAGAGGGCGCGGCGGACGCCGGCGGTGAGCGCGGGCCGGCGGGTGTTGAAGGCAAGGTAACGCGTCTCGAACATCGTCGCCCGCCGCAGTTCGGCAGGACGATCCCGTTCCCAGGCGGAAAGTTTCCCGCCGGGTACGGCCATCGTCGCCTCGAGTTGGCCCGCGCGGTAAGCCCGCTCTTCGGAGTCGCCGCTGTCAAAACGGACGAAGTGGACCGCATCCAGTGCGACCCCGGCGGCGCCGTGCCACGCCGGGTTGCGGCGCAGGACGACCCGCTGGTCGGGGCGCCATTCCGCGAGGAGGAAAGGTCCGTTCCCCACGAAGTGGCCCGGCTCCGTCCACCGGCGGCTATGGCGAGCCACGATGTCGGCGCGCACGGGCAGCCAAGGGCCGCTGGCGACGTGGTGGGGAAACCGAGGGTTGGGCTGCTCTAGGCGGATCTCCAGGCGCCGCGCGTCGAGGGCGCGGAAACCGACCGCGCTGAAGTCGGTGAGTTTTCCGGAGCCGTAGTCCCGGGCGCCGACGACAAGGTGTAACGCGGCCGCTTTGGGCGAGGCGGTGGCGGGACGCAGCGCCCGCTCGTAGGCAGCGACAAAATGTTCGGCGGTCACTGGCGCTCCGTCCGACCAGCGGCCGTCCGGCCGGAGGTGGAACACGTAGGTGCGGCCATCCGGGGAGACCTCAAACCGGGTAGCGGCGCCGGGCCGCGGCGCTTCCCCGGCCGGTCCCGGGACCAGCAGTCCCTCGAGGAGGGCGCGCAGCAGCCCAAATTCGTCTGGCAGCGTGGTGGCCGCCGGATCGAGCGAGGCGGGCTCGTTGCGCTGGCTGACCCGGAGGACGGACTCCGCCGTGGGCGCGGACGGTCGGCCGCAGCCCGCGGCGAACCCGAGGAGCAGTCCCGCGCCGGCCCGCGCCGCGGCCACGACCTTAGGGCTCCAGCCAGACATGTTTGTAAGGGTGATGGTCAAGTAGATTAGAGTGCCAGCCCTTCACCGCGGGGTGGATGAGGAAGACGTGCGTGTAGTGGTAGACCGGGATGAAGGGCACGCCCTCAAGCAGGATGGATTCAGCTCGCTGGAGCAGTTCCGCCCGTGCCGCGGGGTCGGCGGTGCGCGCCGCCGCGAAGAGCGCCGCGTCGTACTCCGGTTGTGCCCAGCCGGTGTAGTTGTTCCCGCTGTCCCCTCGGAAGATGTCGAGGAAGGTCGCCGGGTCGAGGTAGTCGCCGATCCAGTCCCCGCGGAGAATCTGGTAATCTCCGGCGCGGCGCGCCGCGTGGGTGACCTTGAGTTCCTGATTGGTGAGGCGGATCTCCAACCCGAGTTCGCGGCGCCACATCTCCTGCAAGGCCTCGGCCACCGCGCGGTGGTTTTCCGAGGTGTTGAAAAGTAGGTCGATGGGGGGGAGCCCGCGACCACCGGGAAAGCCCGCCTCGGCGAGCAGCCGGCGCGCCTCCGCGGAATCCGAGGGCACGCGGGCGCGCGCCGTGTAGCCGGCGGTGCCCGGCGGGGTGAGCGCGTGGGCCGGCCGCTGGCCGCCCCGCAGCAGCCGAGTCACAATCGCTTCGCGGTCGATCGCGAGGGCGAGGGCGCGCCGGACGCGCACGTCGTTGAGCGGCGGGCGGCGCGTGTTGAGGCGGAAGAAGTAGGTCGCGAGGTAGGGGTCGAGCCGCAGCAGGTGGGGCGAGTTCTGACGGTAGGAGTCGATCTTACTGATGGGCGCGTACTCGGTCACGTGCAGTTGCCCTGCGCGGAAGGCGCGCTCCTCAGCGTCGACGCTGTCGAGCGGGTAGAAGCGGATGCCGTTGAGGCGGACCGTCGCGGCGTCCCAGTAACCGGGGAACTTATCGACCGCGATCACTTGGTTCTGGCGCCATTCGGTGAGGCGGAAGGGCCCGTTCGTGACGATGTTGGCCGGGCGGGTCCACGGGTTGCCCCGCTGGGCGACGGGGCCGTGGCGGGCGATCGTCTCCACGGGGACGGGATACCAAGGCGGGTTGGTGAGCAGGGAGAGGAAGTACGCGGCCGGGTGCTCGAGGGTCAGCCGCAGCGTACGATCGTCCACGGCCTCGGCGCCGACGGACGTGAAGTCGCGGCCGCCGCCCTTGTGGAACGCCTCCGCGCCGCGGAGGATGTAGAGCATATTCGCGTAGTCAGCGGCCAGCGAGGGGGTGAGGATGCGCTGGAAGCTGGCCGCGAAGTCGCGGGCGGTGACGGGCCGGCCGTCGCTCCAGCGGGCGTCGCCGCGGAGCCGAAAGGTGTAGGTCAGGCCGTCGGCGGAAATTTCCCAGCGTTCCGCGACGCCGGGCACGGGGCGGAGGTCGACGGGATCCTCGGTGACGAGGCCCTCGAAGAGCGCGCGCAGGATATTGCCCTCGGCGACGCCGGTGACGACGTGCGGGTCGAGTTCGTTGACCTCGTACCCGACGCCGCGATGGAGGATCTGCTGGCGGTTGCCGGCCTCGACGCGGGTCTCGCGCGGCAGGCAGCCGGCGGCGAGTAGTAGGGCCGCACAAAGCGGAAGGAGCAGCCTCATAGGGGAACCAGGAGGGCGACGGCGTGCGCGGCGATCGCGCGGCCTTGGCCAAGTTCGCCGACCCCCTCGTTCGTTGTAGCCTTGAGGCCGATCTGCGCGACGGGGAGGCCCGTGGAGCGGGCGAGGGCGGCCTTCATCTCGGCGAGGCGCGGCTGGATGCGCGGCCGCTCCGCGATGAGGGTCAGATCGACGTTGGCCGGCTGCAGGCCGCGGTTCCGCAGTTCCGCACAGACCCGTTGCAGCAGCAGTTGGGAATCGATTCCGCGGTAGGCGGGGTCGGTGTCCGGAAAAAAGTGCCCGATGTCTGGCAGACCGGCGGCCCCGAGGAGGGCGTCGCAGAGCGCGTGCGTGAGGCAGTCGGCGTCGCTGTGGCCCTCGAGCCCGAAGTCTGCCTCGAAGCGGACGCCTCCGAGGACGAGCGGGCGCCCCGGGGCGGTGCGGTGGATGTCGTAGCCGTGGCCGATGCGCGGAATCATCGGGATTCTTCCGCGCGCGCCCGGGAGAGTAGGAACTCGACGTAAGCGAGGTCGGCGGGCGTGGTGAGCTTGGGGTTGGGGCGGTCGTTTGCGAGCACCGCTACCGGGTGGCCCAGCAACTCGACCGCTTGGGCGTCATCGGTGACCGCAAGGCCGCGGGCGGCGACGCGGGCGTGGGCCCGGACGATGAGATCGCGGGCGAAGACCTGCGGCGTCTCCGCGGCCCAGAGGCGGTCGCGGGCAAGGGTGCGCAGTCTTTCCGGGCCGCCCCGGCGCCCAGGGGGGCGGAGTTCCTTGATCGTGTCGGTGACGGGGTGGGCGAGCACCACGGCGTGTTCGCGGCGGACGATCTTGAGCAGGGCGACTAACTGATCTGGCTGGATGAGCGGGCGGGCGCAGTCGTGGATGAAAACGTAGGCGATGTCGGCCGGGAGGGCTTCGAGCGCGATGCGGACGGAGTCGCGCCGTTCGCGGCCGCCGCGCACCAGCTGGGTGGGGGTGGGGGCGCACGCGGCGAGGGCGAGCATCTGGCGTTGGTCGCGGTAGACGACCACGTGGAGGTCGGCGACCCCGCTGGCGAGGAAGGCGGCGGCCGAGTGAGCGAAGACGGGCCGCCCGGCGAGCGGGGTCAGGACCTTGTCGGCCACGGCCCCGGCCATCCGGGAGCCGCTCCCGGCGGCGAGCAAGATGGCGGCGGTGCGGCTCATCGGATTCAGGCGCCGACTTCCGCGAGGATCGCGCGGGCGGCGGCCACCGGATCCGGCGCCTTGAAGATCGGCCGGCCGACGACGAGGTAATTGGAGCCCGCCCGCACCGCCTCGGCAGGCGTCATCACCCGCGTCTGGTCGTCTGCGCGCGCGTCGCGGGGGCGGATGCCGGGGGTGACTAACTTCACCTCCGGCGGCAGGACGGCGCGCAGCGGGGCGATCTCGAGGGGTGAGCAGACAAGCCCACGGAGGCCGGCGTCGGCGGCGAGCCGGCCGAGGCGGACGACCTGTTCTTCGGGCGTCCCGGTGACGCCGGTGGCGGCGAGGTCCGGGCCACCCATCGAGGTGAGCTCCGTCACGCCGAGCAGCAACAGGTCGGGCGCGTGCTGGCGCTGCGCCTTCACCGCCCATTCCATCATCTCGCGGCCGCCGCTGGTGTGGAGGGTAAGCATCCCGACTGGCAGGCGGGAGGCGGACTCCACGGCCTTGGCCACGGTGTTCGGGATGTCGTGGAGCTTGAGGTCGAGGAAAACTTGAAAACCGAGGTCGGCGATCTCGCGGACGGCGTCGGGGCCGCAGGCGGTGAACATCTCGAGCCCCAGCTTGGCCCAGCGTACGGTGCCCTGCAGTTGGCGGAGCACCGGAGCGACTTCGCGGGGCGACTGGGCGTCGAGGACGAGGATCAGTTCGCAGGGCATCGGGCGGATTAAGGCCGGACCACGCCGGGGATAGAAGTCAAAACGGCGGTCGGCGCCGCGGCGCTTGCGCCGGGCGCGCCGCCGCGCGAGAAGGGCGCCGTGCTGCCGCTGGTCCTCGCCGCCCCCGCCAAGATCAACCTCCTGCTCGCCATTACGGGCCGGCGGCCGGACGGCTTCCACGATCTGGTTTCGGTGGTGGCCACGCTCGACCTCGCCGACACGCTGGAGGCGACGCCCGCGCCGGAACTGTCGCTCGCCTGCGACGACCCGGAGCTGTCGGCCGGCGCCGACAACCTAGTGTTGCGCGCCGCGACAGCCTTCCGCCGGGAGACCGGTTGGGCGGGCGGCGTGGCCTTCAGCCTGAGCAAGCGCATCCCCGCGGGCGCGGGTCTGGGGGGCGGCAGTAGCGACGCGGTGGCGGCCCTGCGGGCGCTCAACCAGCTGGCCCCGCCCGACTGTCGCCTCGACCTGCCTAGGTTGGCCCGGCTGGCGGCCGAGCTCGGGTCAGACTGTCCGTTGTTCCTCGCGGCAGGCCCGGTGGTGCTGCGGGGTCGAGGTGAGCTGGTCGAACCCCTACTTCCGGCGGAGGCAGCGCGCCTGCGCGGCCGGCGGTTACTCGTTTTTAAGCCGGCTTTCGGCATCGCCACGCCGTGGGCCTATGCCCGCTTAGCCGCGGGGGCGCCCGGCTCTTATTGGCCGGCGGCGGAAGCCGAGGCGTGGTTGGCTCGGTGGCGAGCGGATCCGGCTGCGCCGGCCGAGGCCCTGCTCCGCAACTCGATGGAGGCGCCGGCTTTCGCCAAGTTCCCCGCCCTGCCCGAATTGCTCGCCCGGCTGCAGGCTGCGGCGGGGGTAGAGGGCCGGATGAGTGGCAGCGGCAGCGCCTGCTTCGCCTTCCTGCCGGAAGGGCTGCCGGTGGCGCCCCTCGCGGATCTGGTGCGGGCCTGCTGGGGCCCTTCCGCCTTCGTCGCCGAGGCGCGGATCGCTTAAATCCGCATTGACCCGTCCCCGGGCGGGGAGGTTATTCAAGGGCGGCGCCCGCGTCACCCCGCGTGGGCCCACCTCCCTTTCACCGATGGAAATCCGGGATCGCCACGAGTTCACCGTGCAAGGCATCGCCGCCTCGCAGGGGATCGCGTATGGCCAGATTTTCCTCTACCTGCAGAGCGAGCTCGAGGTCCCAGATTATCAGGTCGAGACGGAACGCCGGATCGACGAGGTGGCGCGCTTCGACCGCGCTCTAGTCGCGACCCGCCAGCAGATCGCCCGGATCAAGGCCGAGGTAGAGCGCAATCTCGGGCCCGAGGAAGCTGCGATCTTCGACGCCCACCTGCTGGTGCTGGAGGACGAGGCGCTGATTGGGGAGACGGTGCGCGAGTTTGAGGAGTCCGGCCGCAACATCGAAGGCTGCTTCCACCGCGTCTCCGCGCGCTACATCCGGGCCTTTGAGGAGATCGACGACGAGTACCTCCGGGAGCGCGCGGTCGACCTGCGCGACGTCGCACAGCGCGTGCTACAGAATCTTCTCGGCCAGACCGAGAACTCCCTCAAGCGCCTCGCCGGCGAACGGATCGTGGTCGCCGTCGATATCTCGCCCTCCGCGTCCGCCTCGCTCGACCGCTCCTCGGCCCTGGCGCTGGTGACGGATTCCGGCAGCAAGACCAGCCACGCGGTCATCGTTGCCCGCTCGATGAAGATCCCCGCCGTGGTCGGGCTCCGCGACCTCACCCGACGGGTGAGCGACGGAGACTGGGCGATCATCGACGGCTACGACGGGCTGGTGATCGTCAACCCCTCCGAGGCGACCCTCTTCCGTTACGGGAAAATTCAGGAGCGGAAGAAGTCCTTTGAGGCCCTCCTGCGGGAGGTCAGCCACCTGCCGGCCGTGACGCTCGACGGCGTGGCGGTGACGCTGCAGGCCAACATCGAGAAGGCGGAAGAGACGCGGCTGGTGGCGGAGCACGGGGCGGAGGGCGTGGGCCTGTACCGGACGGAGTTCCTCTACTTGAACGCGGGCCGCCTGCCGACTGAGGAGGAACAGTACCGCGATTACCGGGCGGTGGTGGAGGCGGTGGCGCCGCGGCCGGTAGTGATCCGCACGCTCGACCTCGGCGGCGATAAGCCGATGAATGGCCAGACCGACCTGTTCCCGCGGGAGTCGAACCCGTTCATGGGCTTCCGCGCTATCCGCTGGTGCCTCGAGCACGCGGCGGTTTTTAAGGTTCAGCTCCGGGCCATTCTGCGGGCGAGCGCCCACGGGCGGGTCCGGATGATGTATCCGATGATCAGCGGGGTCGACGAGCTGGCGCGGGCCAACGCGCTGTTCGCGGAATGCCGGGAGGAGCTGCGGGCGGCGGGAATCCCCCACGACGCCGAACTGGAGGTGGGCACGATGATCGAGATCCCGAGCGCCGCCCTGATCGCTGACCTCCTCGCTCGCCAGTGCCGGTTCTTTAGTATCGGGACCAACGATCTAATTCAGTACACCCTCGCGATCGACCGCGGTAACGACCGCATCGCGCACCTCTACGAGCCGACGCACCCCGCGGTCCTGCGCTCGCTGCGCCAGATCGTGACCGAGGCCCACCGCGCCGGCATCCCGGCGGGGGTCTGCGGCGAGATGGCCGGCGATCCGATTTACGCGCCCCTGCTGCTCGGTCTCGGCGTCGACTCGTTGAGTATGTCGCCGGCGTGGATCCCCTCCGTGAAGTATCTCATTCGGGCGATGCGGATGAGCGACGCGCGCGCGCTGGCGGAGGAGGTGCTCGCGCTCGAATCGGCCCCCGCGATCCACGCCCGCTGCGAGGCGTTCTACCGGGCGCGGGTGCGGCTGGAGTGACCCGCGCTGCGAGTTGCACGGCGGCCGAACCGCGTTAAGCAGTTTTCCCTGATGAGTACGCGCTTCGCCCTCTCCCCGTGGTTGGCCGCGCCGCTGCTGCTGCTCTTGGTGGGCTGCAACTCCGTCTTCACGCCCAAGTACCGGGTTTTAGTCGACGCCATCGCGGCCCCGGACCTACCTGCGCCGGCCGGGGGCAAGTCGTACCGCCTACTCGCACGCAAATCCACCGTCACGGGCCAGCAGGCGCAGGTGGATGTGATCAAGGCGTGCGTCGACGCCGCGCTGGCGGGCAAGGGGATGTTCGAGGCGCCCGCGAGCGTGCCCCCGGACTTGTTCATCGAGGTGGGCTTCGGGGTGGCGGCTACGCCCCGGGTCGATGCCGGCTCCCGAGAAACCTTCCTGCAACTGGCCGCCCGCGCGAACGCCTCCCGCGGGATCGATAAGGGCACCGGACCCGAGGTCTGGGATGTGCGCGTGGCCGTGCTAGGCGTCTCTGGACGGATGGAGACCGCGATGCCGCTGCTGGCCGCGGTCGCGGTTGAACACATCGGCCGCGATACGAAGTTGGAGACCCGGATCGAGGTGCCCCAGAACGCCCCCGTGATCGGCAGCGTGCGTGAGGGCGCGATTCGGACCTTGGAGGGCGGCGCCGCTCCTCGGACCCCCGCGCGGGCGGGGGCGGCGGTCAATCCGGTGCGTGCGGATTAGGTGGGCCCGCGTGCCGCCTCAGTCGAACCACTCGTCCGCCGGGTCGAAAGCGGGGATCGCGACATTGACGATGCGGAACCGCCCCACGAGCCGGTGGCGGCAACCGGGCTGGATCATCACCGATAACATCGGCCGGGCGGGCACCCGTTCCCCGTCGAGCTCGATGAAGCCTTCGCCCTCGAGGATTAGGTAGATCTCGGTCATCCGCCGGTGGTAGTGGGTCCGGGCGTCGGCGGAGATGTCCACGAGGTGAATCGTGGCGAGTTCGTTGCCCGGCACCGCGAACCCGCGGCGGGCTTGGCCGCAGGGGCAGGGCACGGCTGGGACCTCATCCAGCTGGGTCCGCAGGTGGCGCGCACCGCGGTGGACGGAGACGGGCGCCGCAGGGGGTTCGGGGATCATACGCAGAGGAGAACTTGGGAACGCGGAGTGGGCCAGCGCGAATACGTAGTCGCACGACTCTCCGCTCCGTATACTCCCGCGCCAAAGCCCCTTGCCGCTCTTTTGCGGTAAAACCATCGTCAGCCCCATCGCTCAACCCGAGCTTTCTCACCACAACGTTCGCTCACCCAAAACACTGCCAAAATGAAGAAGATCAGCCAGCACGCCCGCAAGGGGTTCACCCTCGTTGAAATCATGATCGTCGTCGTCATCATCGGCCTCCTGGCTGCGATGGCGGTTCCGGCCTTCAACAAGGTTCGCCAGACGGCGACCGAGAAGACCATCCTGAACGACCTGCGGCAGCTGTCCGCCGCGGCCGACCAGTACTTCCTGGAGAACGGTGGCGTCGCCGAGGTTCCGGTCGCTACGCTGAAGACGGAGTACGTCAAGACCTTGAACACCAGCCGCTCGGGCGAGACCTGGCCCACCACGGTTTCCCGTACGGCTACCAAGCTCACGGTGACTTACGGGCCGGACGCGACCGAAGTTTCGGTCGACCGCTGAGCGGGCGCCAAGCGCATCCGTTCCTCCCGGTTGATCCGGGAATTCTCCAGAAGGAGCCGGTTTTTCCGGCTCCTTTTGCGTTTGTGGACCCGGCTAATCCTCCGGCCTCTAGTCTCGCCCTGTTCCTCCCGCCTTGCGGTGAGCCGGTCGCCGCGCGCGGCTTTTAGCGGCCTGCTTCCCGGTGCGCGTCGACGAACGCCCAGAGTTCGCGGGTGCAAGGGTCTTGCGGCAGGCCGAGTTCGGTATTGATGCGGGAATGGTTCGTTTCCCGGGCACCGAATACCTTTACGGGCACTCCGGCCGCGCGCAGGACCGCGCCGAGCCGCTGGGCTTGGGCACTGTTGTCGGGGTGTTCCGCCACGTGGAGGATCAGGAACGGCGGAATGCCCTTACCGGGCGCGACGTGGGTCACGGCGGAAAACTCGCGGTGCTGCTCCTCGGTGCCGAATTTGGCTCGGTGAGTGGATTTTGGCTCCGGCTGCCCGTGCGCGCGCCGGCGGGTTTCCGCGGTGATGATGATGGCCGGCAGATCGTAGGTATCGCCGTCGACCGGCACGCAGCCGCGCAGGGCGGAGAAGGGCACCCCGTGCGCCCGCAGGCGGCGTTCGTCGGTGCAGAGCAGCGCGGCCAGTTGGGCGCCGGACGAATGCCCCATCACGAAAATGCGCCGCGGGTCGCCCCCGTGGGCGGCGATGTTCGCGTGCACCCAGCCGAGCGCCCGCGCCACATCGTCCGTCAGGGCCGTCATCTCCACGGCCGGCAACAGCCGGTGGTTGATTGCCACGAACACGAATCCGCGGGCGGTGAAAGCCCGGGGTTTCTCCTGCACCAAGGTCTTGTCGCCGGCCTGCCAGCCGCCGCCGTGGATCCAGAACACGACTGGCAAGTCGCGCGCGCCGGAGGGGGCGTAGATGTCGAGGATCTGCCGCGGCGCCGCGTCTACGGCATAGGGAACATCGCGGCGGACGGGCGTTAGGTCGGCGGCGGACAGGGTGGGGAGGGCGGCGAGGAGCAGGAGGGGGAGTTTCATCGGGGTGGGGCGGAGCAGACTGGTTCCGCGTGGCCGGCGGAAGCGAATTCTCCGCGCCACGGTTGGGCTTGGCAGACGGCGGAGGGGAAGGCACCGTGCGCATTGTTACCCGCGTCAGCCGCCGCCCCGCGCCTTATGTCCGTACCCCTACGCCCCGCCTTTCTGGTCTTGGCCGTGCTTGGCTTCGCGGTCGCCGCGCCGGCCAAGGTGGATTTTGTCCGCGAGATCCGGCCGCTGCTCGCTCGCCATTGTTACGACTGTCACGGGCCCGAGGAGGCCAAAGGCGGTTTGCGGTTGGATCAGGCAGCGGCGGCCCGGCGCGGCGGGGAGTCCGGACTGCCCTCCGTGGTGCCGGGTCATCCCGAGCGCAGTGAATTGCTCGCCCGGCTCCGCTCCACGGACCCGGAGGACGTGATGCCGCGGAAGGCGGCCCCGTTGCCCGCGGCCGATCAGGAACTGCTCCGGCGCTGGATCGCTGAAGGGGCGGATTGGCCGGCCGACGCGCGGCACTGGGCCTATGTCCCACCGGTGCGTCCGTCGGTTCCCGGCGTGCGGGCGGGTGCGCCCGGTTCACCGATTGACGCCTTCGTCAACGCGCGCCTCACGCAGGCTGGCCTCGCTCCGGCACCCGCCGCCGAGCCGGACCGCTGGCTGCGGCGGGTGACGCTCGACCTCACGGGCCTGCCGCCCACCCCAGCGGAGCTGGCCGCGTTCGAGGCTGATCGTTCGCCAGGCGCGCGCGGCCGGGTGGTCGACCGGCTCCTCGCCTCGCCGCGCTTCGGTGAACGTTGGGCCCGGCCGTGGCTGGACCTCGCGCGGTACGCCGATTCCCACGGTTTCCAGCGCGACGACCTCCGCGACCTCTGGCCCTTCCGCGACTGGGTGATCGCCGCCCTCAACGCGGACCTGCCGTTCGACCGCTTCTCCGTGCTGCAACTGGCCGGGGACCTGTTGCCCGCGGCGGAGCGGGGTTCCGGCGTGGAGGCGCTCGTCGCCACGGGCTTCCACCGCGCGGCGGCGACCAACGTCGAGGCAGGCACCGACCAGGAGGAGGGCCGGGTGAATCAGGTCTTCGACCGGGTGAACACCACCGCGACCGTCTGGCTGGGTACGACCCTTGAGTGCGCCCAGTGCCACAACCACAAGTACGACCCCTTTACCCTCAAAGACTACTACCGGCTCTTCGCCTTCTTTAATCAGGCCGAGCAGGAGACCGCGTTCACCTCCCCCAAAGCGATGGCGGCCCTGCGCTTCACGGGTCCGTATCTGGATTTGCCACCCCCGGCGGGTGAGGCGGTCGCCCGCGCGGAGTTCACCGCCCGGCTGGCGTCGCTCGACGAGCGCATTGCCGCCCGCCGACCCGCGTTGCTCACGGGGTTCGCGGCGTGGCAGCAGCAGGTGGATCCCGCGTCGGTGCCGGCTGCGATCGCGGCCGTATTGCGCGTCGATCCCGCGCGGCGCAACGCGGCCCAGCGCGCGCGCCTGGAGGCGCACTTCCTCGGCCTCGACCCGGAACTGGCGGCTCTGCAGGCGGAACGGCGCGCGTTGGACCAACAGCGTCCGCCGCCGACCGCTCGAACCTTGGTGATGCGTGACCTTGCGACGCAGCGTCCGACGCGAGAGCTGCGCCGGGGTAATTTCCTAGACCCCGGAGAGCCAGTCGAGCCCGGCACCCCGGAAATTCTCCACCCCTTCCGCGGCGGCCCCGGGGCCAACCGGCTCGCTCTGGCGCGCTGGCTCGTCTCTCGGGAGAACCCCTTGGTCGCGCGCGTTACCGTCAACCGCTGGTGGGCGGAGCTCTTCGGTCGCGGCCTCGTCGCCACCCTCGAGGATTTCGGAATCAAGGGGGAGCCCCCGTCGCACCCGGAGCTGCTCGATTGGCTCGCGGTGGAGTTTATGGACCACGGGTGGAGCCTGAAGCACCTCCTGCGTGTGATCACGTTGTCCGACACCTACGGCCGCGCGTCCCGGGTCGAGCCGGCGGTCCGCGCGCGCGATGACCAGAATATCCTCCTCGCTCGGGGGCCGCGCCTGCGCCTCGAGGCCGAGATGATCCGCGATAACGCGCTTGCCGCCGCTGGGCTCCTGAGCGGGCGAATGGGCGGTCCGCCCGTACGCCCGCCGCAGCCGCCCGGCCTCTGGGAAAGCAAGGTCGGCGGTGATCGCGTGACCTATGACGTCAGCGCGGGCGAAGACGCTTGGCGCCGGGGCATCTACACCGTGTGGAAGCGGACCTCGCCGTACCCGAGCTTCACCGCCTTTGACGCCCCGGCGCGCACGGCCTGTGCGGTGCAGCGTTCCCGTTCCAACACGCCGCTGCAGGCGTTGGTGCTGCTCAACGATCCGGTCTACGTCGAGGCGGCGCGCGCGCTCGGGCGGCGGATGGCCGCTGAGACGCCCGGGGCACCCCTCGCCGAACGGCTCCGCTACGGCTTCCGTCTGTGCCTCACTCGGGCGCCCGGCGCCGCCGAGCTCGCTGCGCTGGAGCGCCTTTGGCGAGACCAAGCTGCGGCCGGCGACGAGGCTTCCGCGTGGCACGCCGTCGGGACCGTCCTCCTCAACCTCGACGAGATGATCACCAAGGGATGAACGCCGCGACTTCGCTTCCCCCCGCCGACTGGCTGGATCACGCCCGCACGGAAACTCGCCGCGCTTTCCTCCGGAGTTCCGGGGTGGGGCTTGGGGGCATCGCCTTGTCTTCCCTGCTGGGCCAGAGCCTCGGCGCCGCGGCGGCGACGGCGCCCGCGCCGCACTTTGCGCCGCGGGCGAAGCGCGTGATCTATCTGCATATGGTCGGCGCGCCCTCGCAGCTCGACCTCTTCGACCCGAAGCCGGCGCTCGCGCGTTACGACGGCCAGAAGGCGCCCGAGGAGCTGATTCGCGGCAAACGTTTCGCTTTCCTGCGTGGGCATCCGTCCATCGGTGCGTCCCGTTACACGTTTGCCCGCCACGGGCGTAGTGGCGCGGAGATTTCGGAGCTGCTGCCGCGGCTGGCGGGCGTTGCGGATGAGCTGGCGATCGTGCGCTCGCTGCACACCGACGAGTTTAACCACGCCCCGGCACAGCTGTTTCTGCACACCGGGTTTGGGCGCCTGGGCCGGCCGAGCTTCGGCTCGTGGCTCGCTTACGGACTCGGTACCGAAAACGCCGACCTGCCCGCGTACGTCGTCCTGCTCTCTGGGCCGCTCGCTGGTGCCGGCACCAGCCTTTGGGGACCGGGCTTCCTGCCCAGTGTGCATCAGGGCGTGCAGTTCCGCTCCGGTGGAGATCCCGTCCTCTACTTGGGCAACCCCGCGGGCCACGGCCGCGCGGACCGCCGCCGCGTCCTCGACACGCTGCGCGAACTCAACGAGGCGCAGCTCGCCGATGTAGGTGATCCGGAGATTGCGACGCGCATT
Organism: uncultured Opitutia bacterium; assembly: GCA_903861185.1. Taxonomy (GTDB): domain Bacteria; phylum Verrucomicrobiota; class Verrucomicrobiia; order Opitutales; family Opitutaceae; genus ER46. The sequence continues at coordinate 23,990 of CAIOTK010000289.1, forward strand.
AGTCAGTACGAGATGGCATTCCGAATGCAGGCTGCCGTGCCCGGCCTGATGGACCTCCAGGGCGAGTCCGCTGAGACCCTTGAACTTTATGGCGTTAAGCCGGGCGAGGCTTCGTTCGCCGCCAACTGCCTGCTGGCCCGCCGCCTAGTCGAGCAGGGGGTGCGGCTGGTGCAGCTCTACGATGCCGACTGGGACCATCACGCCGACCTAGCGACGCGCCTGCCGCGCAAGTGCCAGGACGTCGACCAAGGGATGGCCGCGCTGCTGACCGACCTGCGCCGGCGTGGCCTGCTCGACGACACGCTCGTGATCTGGGGCGGCGAATTTGGGCGCACCGCGATGCTCCAGAACGATTCCGGCGCTGGGGTGGCCACGAAGCCCGGCCGGGACCATCAGAAGGACGCGTTCACGATGTGGCTGGCCGGCGCCGGGGTGAAGGCGGGGCTCACCTATGGTGCGACCGACGACCTTGGGCACGCTGTCGCGAAAGATCCGGTGCACGTGCACGACCTCAACGCGACGATCCTGCACCTGCTGGGCCTCGATCACGAGCGCCTGACGTTTCGTTACCAAGGGCGCGACTTCCGTCTGACGGACGTCCACGGCAAGGTGGTGCGCGGCCTCCTGACCTGAGCCGTGGCGCGCCTGCTGCCGCCACCGGTTTAATCGCCAGCGTCCTGCTTCTTTCCCTTGCCGGCCTTCGGCGACCCGTGGGGCGGGCCCCAGATCCAAGGGATGACCTGCGCGCGGCGGGCCCAGCTGTCCCAGGCCGCGGCGAGGTCGCGCACCCGCGCGGGCTCGCGCGCGGCAAGGTCGTGGGTTTCGGTCCGGTCCGCCTCGAGGTCATAGAGTTCCCAAGGCCCCGTCGCGCCCTTCGCGACCAGTTTCCAACGGCCGTCGCGCACGGCGCGGTTGCCCTCGTGTTCCCAGAACAGCGGCTGTTTCCGGCCGATGCCGCGCCCGGAGAACGCGGGCACCAGGCTCACGCCCTCGAGCGGGATGAGCCGCTCACCGCGGTGTTCGGCGGGATAAGCAGCGCCGGCGACGTCGAGTAGCGTCGCCATCAGGTCAATGAGGTGGGCGGGCTGAGGTTCCAGCGCGTTGTGGCGGGCGGCCGGGATGCCGGCGGGCCAGTGGGCGATCAGGGGCGAGGAGATTCCGCCCTCGTGGACCCAGTGTTTGTACTCGCGGAAGGGCGTGTTGCTCACGTTGGCCCACGCCTCGCCGTAGGCGACGTACGTGTCACCCGCGCCCGGCAGCACGCCGTGCCCCTGACGCATCGGGTAGCCGTCGCGGGTCTGCTTCGGGATCATATCTGGCTGCAGGTAATCCGCCGCGAGCGGGGGTAGAGAGGGGACGGAGGCCCTTTCCCGGGGCCCCGGGTTTTGTCGACTGCGGCCGAGCGTCTCCGCGCAACCGCCATTGTCTTGGAGGAACAGCACCAGCGTGTTGTCCAGTTGACCGGTGCGGCGGAGTTCCGCGACGAGGCGGCCCACCCCTTGGTCGAGGCAATCTAACATCGCGGCGAACACCTCCATACAGCGGAGCTCAAATTCCTTGTCGGCTACGTCTGCCCAAGCACCCCCGCGCTGCGGCGCGACGGTCCAGCGGGAGTCGAGTAGGCCGAGTTCGCGCATCCGGGCGACGCGGGCGGCGCGGATCGCGTCGTAACCGGCGTCGTACTTCCCGCGGTACTTGGCGAGGTCGGCGGGTTTGGCGTGCATCGGCCAGTGCGGCGCGGTGTGGGCCACGTACATCAGGAAGGGCCGGTCTGGGTGGTCCCGCTGGTGCTCGGCGACGAAGCGCACCGCGTGGTCGCTGATTGCGTCCGTGTAGTAGAACGCTTCCGGTCGGTACTCGGGGTCGGCGTGGGGCGAAATCAGCGTGTTGTCACGGACCAAAGAGTTCGGGTCGAAGAAGCTCCCGGCACCGTGAATGGTGCCGTAGAAGCGGTCGAAGCCGCGCTGTAGGGGCCAGTTATGGCGGTCGGCATCGCCGTCCGGGCGGACCTTTTTGGTGACGTGCCATTTGCCGACCATGTAGGTGCGGTAGCCCGCCGGCCGCACCGCCTCGGCGAGGGTGAGGGCTTGGCGGCTCAGGTCGCCGCGGTAGCCGGCGAGCCCGCGGTCGTCCATCATATGCCCGATGCCGGCCTGATGCGGGTACAGCCCGGTGAGGAGCGCGGCGCGGGTGGGGCAGCAGCGGGCGGTATTGTAGAACTGAGTGAAGCGCACGCCGCCCCGGGCGAGGGCATCGAGGTTCGGCGTGGCGATCTCCCCTCCGTAGCAGCCAAGGTCGGAGTACCCGCTATCGTCCGACATGATGACGATGACATTGGGCGGCCGCAGCGCGGAGGCGCTGGCGAATGCGGCCGAGACAGCGAGAAGCAGGGAGAGCAGCAAGGACTTCATGGGGAGGAATCGAGACCGGCCGGTCGCAGGCCGGCGCCTTTGGTGCCGGTCAGGCTGTCACCGAGGTCGCCGCGGATCGCTTCCGCCGCGGCCTGCAGTCGGCGTACGACGTCGGGGTGGGCCGAGGCTACGTCCCGGGTTTCTCCCGGGTCATTCTCGAGGTGGAAGAGCGAAAGCCCGATTTGCTCCACGCGGTAGCCGTGGCGGCTGGCGATGCCGTCGACGCCCGACTGCGTGATCGCGCGCGGAGCGAGCCGGCCGAAGTTGGAGGGTTTACCGCCTTTGCCGGGCTCGGCGGCGATGGTGAGGTAGGGGTGCGGAAAGTGCAGCTTCCACGGCCCGGAGGACACCGCGTGCAGGGCGGTACCGGAGTAGAAGAAGAGGTGCTCGTGCGGTTCCGCGGCATCCGGGCGGCCGAGGAGCAGTGGCAGGGCGGAGCGTCCGTCGATGCGGCGTTCGGGCGGACGGCCGCCCACGAGTTCGGTCAGCGTGGGAAGCCAGTCGATGGCCATAAAGGGAACCGCGGACACGCGGCCGGCAGGGACGCGCCCGGGCCAGCGCACGAGGCAGGGCACGCGGACGCCGCCCTCAAAGGCGGTCAGCTTACCCTCGCGCAACGGCAGGGCGGAGCCGGCGTGCTCGCCGTAGGAGAGGAAGGGGCCGTTATCCGAGATGAAGATAATCAGCGTATTCTCCTCGAGGCGGTGGCGGCGCAGCGCGGCGAGCAGTTCGCCGATGGAGGCGTCGAGCTCCTCCATCACATCCCCGTAGAGTCCGCCGGCCGAGCGCCCCCGAAACGCCTCCGAGGCGAAGATAGGGACGTGCGGCATCACGTGCGGCAGGTAGAGGAAGAACGGCCGCGCGGCGTGGCGTTCGATGAACGCAAGGGCGCGATCGGTGAAGCGCCGAGTGAAGCGTGCTTGATCGGGGTCGAGCTCGACCACCTCCTCGCCGTCGTGCAGCGGCAGCGGCGGCATCTCGGGGGCGAGGGTGGGGTGGTAGCGCGAATTGTCGTTGGAGTAGGGGATGCCGAACCACTCGTCGAAGCCGTGGCGGCGCGGGTTAAACTTCGCGCGGGTGCCGAGGTGCCACTTGCCCATCCCGCCCGTGGCGTAGCCGCGCGCGCGCAACATCTCCGGCAGGAGCCACTCGTCCTCGTGAATGCCGTCGCGGCTGGTGTGGTTGAACGCGCCCTGCAGATTCAAGCGGTTCGGGTAGGCCCCGGTGAGCAGGGCCGCGCGCGAGGCGGTGCAGACCGCCTGCGCTACGTAGAAACGGGTGAAGCGGGTGCCCTCCCCTGCGAGGCGGTCGAGGTGCGGGGTCCGGAAATTTTTGGCGCCCTGCACGCCGAGGTCAGCCCAGCCCATATCATCCGCGACGATCAGGATGATGTTTGGCGGCGGCGCGGCCGGGGCGGGCGCGGCGGCGCGGCTGGCGGTGAGACCGGCAAGGGCGAACGTGGCGAGGACGCTGGGGAGCAAGGACGGGCGGCGGGCCCGAGGTTTGGTGCGGTTCATTTAAACTGAGGGGCGCCGGGTTGGAGTTCCGCGCGATGGCGCGCGACGGCCTGCTGGATGCGTGCTAAGACCTCGGGGTGCTCGGCGCCGATCTCGTGGCGTTCGCCCGGATCGTGCGGCAACCGGAAGAGCAGTGGACGTTCGTGGGACTCGGGCTTTGGCTGGCCATAGCCGGCCTGGGTCCGGAAGTGAGCCTTCCAGTCGCCGAGTCGGCACGCGAACAGTTCGAAGCCGCGGTAGAAGAAATAAGCCCGCTCCCCGAGGTCGCGCCCTTCGGCGAGCAGCGGGAGCAAGTTGGCGCCGTCCAACGTGACGCCCGTGGGCGCCGGCGCGCCGGCCAGGGCCAGCGCGGTCGGGTACAGATCGAGGAAGCTGGCGGGGACGCTGGTGACCGCGGGCTTGAGCCGGCCGGGCATCCACGCGATGCCGGGCACGCGCATCCCGCCTTCCCACGTGCTGCCCTTACCCTCCCGCAGCGGCCCGGCGCTGCCGCCCTGCAGGCCCTCGATCAGCCAGGGACCGTTGTCACTGGTATAAAAGACAAAGGTGCGTTCCGCGAGGCCCCGGCGCCGGAGTTCGTCGAGGATCTCGCCCGTGCTGGCGTCGAGTTCCTCAATCACGTCGCCGTACAAGCCCCGCCGACTGCGGCCGCGGAACTCGGGTGAGGCGAACAGCGGCGTGTGCGGCATCGAGTGGGCGAGGTAGAGGAAGAAGGGCCGGTCCGCGTGCGCCGCGATGAACCGCCGCGCCTCGTCGGTATAGCGGCGGGTGAGCGTTGCCTGCACCGCCGGGCGCTCCACGACCTCGCCGTCCCGCTCGAGGGCCACGTTCCAGCCGTCGGCCGGGGGATTATCGCTCGCGCGGATGCGTCCGGTGATGCCGGGCCGAGCGTCCATATCGTTAGAGTAGGGCAGACCGAAGGTGCGGTCGAAACCCTGGTCGCGGGGCCGGGCGCCGGGGCGGATGCCGAGGTGCCACTTGCCGATGTGGGCGGTCGCGTAGCCGCGCGCCTTGAGCGCCTCCGCGAGCGTGACCTCCCCCGCGGGCAGACCGCCTTCCGAATTGGGGAAGAGCACCCGGCGATGACCCGCCATCCCGCTACGGGGCGGGTAGCGGCCCGTGAGGAGCGCAGCCCGGCTCGGCGAACAGACCTCCGCCCCGGAATAGAAGTCCGTGAAACGCACGCCCTCCGCCGCCATCCGGTCGAGGTGCGGCGTGCGGATCGTCGGGCTGCCGTAGCACCCGAGGTCGCCGTAGCCCTGATCGTCGGTCAGGATGACGATGATGTTCGCCGGGGTTGGGGCAGCGGCGTGGCCGTCCGCGGACGCAGCGAGCAGCGCGAGGAGCGCAAGGACACGAGGGAGCTGGAACATCGGGAAACTCAGGGGAGGCGGGGATGCAGGGGAGTGCCGGAGGCGGGATCGCGCGGGTAGAGTGCGCCGTGCTGCTTGAGGGCGGTCACCATCCCCTCCATCAGTCGGCGCAGCTCCGCCGGGCGTTCGCGCGCGAGGTCGCGCTGTTCGTACGGGTCGTCCGCGAGGTGGAAGAGCTGGTAAGGGGCGCCGTCGGACGCTTTCCCGGGCACATAGTGGTAAATGACCTTCCACGGTCCGTCGCGGTAGACGGTGAAGTAATCCGTCCGATGTGGCGCGTGCGGGTAGTGCATCAAAAAGGTGTCCTGCCGCCGGGGATCCGGTCGGCCGGCGAGTAGCGGATCGAGGGCCTGGCCGTCGACAACGTGGCCCGCGGGAACAGAGACGCCGGCAGCGCCGAGCAGGGTAGGGAAGAGGTCCATCACCGCGGCAGGCTGGGTCTGCACCGCCCCGGCCGGGATCGGCAGACGGCGCTGGTGCGGGTTGTCGGCGGCGGCGCGGGCCCACGCGGCGAGGAACGGCACGCGCGTCCCGCCTTCGTAGTGCGAACCCTTTTTGCCCCGCAGGGGCGCCGCGCAGGCGACGGCGTGTTCGTGGCCAAGCGGCGCATCGGAGCCGTTGTCGCCGAGGAAAATCACGAGCGTGTTTTCGGCGACGCCGAGTTGTTCGAGGTGGTCGAGGATGTCACCGAGGGATTTGTCGACGCCCTCGACGAGCGTGGCAAAGGCTTGGGCCTGCGGAGGGCGGCCCGAATCCCGGTAATGGGCGGCGAACCGTGGGTCGGAATTGAACGGCGAGTGCACGCCGTAGTGCGGAAAATAGAGGAAGAAGGGCCGGCTAGCGCGGACGGCCTCGCCGACGTGGCGCTTGGCCTCGAGGGTGAGGGCCTCGGTGAGGAACGTTTCCGAGCCGTGGTAGGCGTCGAGGCCGGGGACGGCAGACGAGGCGCGCTTAGCGTTGTTCTTCCCGAAACCGTCCTTGGCGTAATACGTGCCGGGCGCACCGAACGCGGCGCCGCCGACGTTGACGTCGAACCCAAGGTTCAGCGGATCCGCGCCCTCGGTGCCGACGGGGCCGAAGTGGCCCTTGCCGACGTGAAGTGTGCGGTAGCCCGCCTGCTGCAGCAGCCGCGCGAGCGTGACGTCCCCGCGGCGGAGACCGCGCCAGTTCCAGTCGGCGGGCCCCTGTGGCCCAGTATTGTCGGTGCTCGGGTTGATCCAGTTGGTGGTGCGGTGGCGCGCGGCGTTCTGCCCGTTCTGGATCGAGATGCGGGTGGGCGAGCACACGCTCATCGCGCTGAAGTGGCTGAACCGGATCCCCCGGGCGGCGAGGCGCTCCATCGCCGGGGTGCGGTAGAACTCATTCAGCGGATGGCGCTGGGGCCGACCTTTGGCGTCCGTGAGGAACGGCACGGATGAATCCATCACACCCATATCGTCGATGAGGAACACGACGAGGTTCGGCCGGGTGGGCGCGGCGGCGTGGAGCGGCGCGAGCGCGGTAACGAGCAGCAGGAGGGCGATAAGGCGGTGCATCGCGCAGGCTGGGTTCAGGGGACGAGGAGCGGCATCCAGAGGCCCTCGCGCACGGCGGGGGCCTCACCGGAGGCGGGGTACGAGGCGCGCACGGCCGAAGCGAGTTTTGCCGCCAGCTCGCGGCGCGTGGCGGCGTGCTCTGGCCGGTCCGCGAGGTTGGTCAGCTCGCCCGGGTCGCGGTCGTGGTCGTAGAGCTCGGCGCCGTGCTTCCCAGCGTCGCCCCACTCGGTGTAGCGCCAGCGCGCCGTGCGCAGGCTGTAGCCGAAGAAGCGTTCCCCGGGTTCCCCGCCGCTGACGGCTTTCTTGTTGGCCCGGGTTCCGGCCTTTGCCTTCGCGGGCGCGGGTTCCGCCTTTGCCGCGACCGCGCCGGCGGGACGACCGCCCCGCGCGACCTGGGTCAGCGCCCAACCGCGCGCGGCGGCTGCGGGATCCTTGAGCAACGGCACCAGGCTCTCCCCCTGGAGGTTGGCGGGAGCGGCGACCCCCGCGAGTTCGCAGAGCGTCGGGTAGAGATCGACCTGGCTCACCGGCGTCCGCACAACCGAGCCGGGGCGGCCCACGCCGGGGGCCACGATGAGGAGCGGCACGCGTGCCGAGGGTTCGAACAGGCTCTGTTTTTGCCACAAGCCGTGCTCGCCGGTGAGGTAGCCGTGATCGCTGGTGAAGACGAGGGTCGTCGAGTCCGCTAGGCCGAGGCGGTCCAAAGCTGCGAGGACGCGTCCCACCTGGGCGTCCATAAAGCTGATGCTGGCATAGTAGGCCTGCAGGGCCTGCCGGCGCAGGGGATCGGTCAAGTTGTCTTGCTCGCGCTTGTAACTCGCGAGGGCCGCCGCCGGCAGGTCCCCCTGGTCCTCCTTTACGCCGCTGACGACGCGCATCTCGGCCTCGGGATAGGCGGCGAAGTAGGGGCGGGGGGCGACGTACGGGGTGTGCGGCCGGAAGAAGCCGACGGCCAAGAAGAAGGGCCGGTCGCGGCGGTTGGCGCAGCGCTCGAGGACCCACTCGGCGGCGTCCGCCAGCTTCCCGTCGGTGTGGTGCTCGTCGCCCTTGGGGGAGGCGTACCAGCTTAGAGTGCCGCCGAACGAACCGGGGGTCAGGCTGAAGATCTTCGGGTGCTCCTCGAGGCGGTCGACGCCGGCGGGGTTCAGCTCCAATTCCCAAGAGGCCGGGTCGTCGTGTCCGTCCGTCCCGATCGAATTGGGCACACCGTAGTGGTACAGTTTGCCGAGGCGGGCCGCGAACCAGCCTTGATGGCGGAAGGCCTGGGGCAGGCTGACCTGTTGGGGCACGGTCTGACGGAAGATCTGGTTGTTGCCGTAGATGCCCGAGCTGTTCGGGTAGAGGCCGGTCAGCATCGAGTTCCGGCTGGGTCCGCAGAGCGGGAAAGTGCAGTACGCGCGGTCGAAGCGGACCCCGCGCGCGGCGAGGCGGTCGAGGTGGGGTGTTCGCGCCTGCGGGTCGCCGTAGGCCCCGAGCAGGGTGTTCAGGTCGTCGGCGATGATGAACAGGACGTTGGGCAGGCGCGCGGAGCCGGGGGCGGGCGCGGCGGCGTGGGCGGCGGGGAACAGCAGCAGGCTCGCGAGGAGCGGGAAGAGTCGGCGGAGCGAGAGATTCATAGCGGATAAAAGGCGAATCAGCGTTGAGGTGGTGTCTGCTTCTTCTTGCGCGCCGCGGCGGGGTCGCCGGTGGCTGCGCGGTTCAGGTAGGTGGCAAATTCCCAGCGGTCCTTCCAGGCCTCCAAGTACGGCGCGTAGCCGGGCGTCTCGTACCAGTTCACCCGGCCCGGATCCGGTGGCTCCACGCGGCCGCCCGGATAGTCGCGGCCCGCGATGCTTGCCTCGACGGTGGCGTTCCAGCTGAGCAGCGCTTCCCGCAGGCGCGCGGCAAGGGCGGGTTGTTCTCCTACCAGATCGCGCGCCTCGGCCGGATCGGCCTCGAGGTCGTAAAGTTGCGCCGCGCCGCGGCCGTGGTCCTCGGCGATCAGCTTGTGCCGCCCATCGATCCACGCCGCTCGCTGGCCATAGCGGAACGGGATCGGCTGCTCGCGCCGCGCGGGCTCCCCGGTGAACAGCGGGCGCAGGCTCTGCCCGTCGAGGGGCCGCAGGAGGGCCGCCGCGGGCACCCCGGCGAGGTCCGCGACGGTGGGAAAGAGGTCCATCGTGCAGGCGGGGAAGGAGGTCACCCGCGGGCGGATGACGGCCGGCCATTCGATGATACCGGGGACCCGGATGCCGCCTTCGAACAGGGTGCCCTTGTTGCCCCGCAGGCCGCCTACCGACGATGGCTTCACCTCGGGCAGACCGCCGTTGTCGCTGCAGAAGACGAGGAGGGTGTCGCGCTCGAGGCCGAGCCGGCGGAGGGCCGCCCGCAGGGTGCCGATACTCCGATCCAGCGCGACTAACTCGCCGTAGTGGTGGGAGGACTTCTCGTCGAGATGCGCGAAGGGCGCGCGGTCTGCCTCCAGCGCGCGGAATGGGCTGTGGGGTGATCCGTACCAGATAACCCCGAACATCGGGCGTCCGCCGCCGCGGTGGCGCTCGAGGAACTGGATCGCCTCGGCCACGATTACCTCCGACGAGTCTCCGCGTTGCTCCTCGAACTTGCCCTGCCGGCTGAGCAGCGGGTTCTGGTCGAAGAAATTGGAGACGGACACCCACTCATCGAAGCCGAAACGCCCCGGGTGGCGCGGGTCGTCCGCGAGCAGCGGCACGCCCGGGCCGGCGTGGCCGTTGAGATGCCATTTGCCGAAGTGGCCGGTGACGTACCCTGCGGCTTTTAGGCCTTGGGCGACGGTGCGTTCCTGCAGACGCAGGGGATAACCGTGGCTGAGGGCGCCGGTGCGGTCGTGGCTGCGGCCGGTCATTACGGTCGCGCGCGTCGGGGAACACACTGGACCGCCGGCGTAGAACCGCTCGAAGCGCAGGCCATTGGCTGCCATCGCGTCCAAGTGTGGCGTCTTCAGCACCGGATGGCCGCGGTAGCCGGTCTGCCCCCAGCCCATATCGTCGGCCATTACGAACAGGATGTGCGGGCGGGTCGGTTCACCAGCCCGGCCGAGGGCGGCGCAGGCCAAAGCGAAGAACAGGGCGGTGAGGTGGGGTTTCATCGGGCGGAAAGACGGTGGGGGCGAGACGGAGGTGACGTTCAAGGAGCGAGGCGGCCGGGCAGGTACTCCACCATCCGGCCGACGTACTCTGCGGCGTCCGACTGCGCCGGGTCATCGAGTGCTGCGCCCTGGATGTCAGGCACCAGCGGGGCGGCCGCGGTGCCCAAGCGACTCGCGGTCACGAGGGCGACGAGCCTTGTTGCGGCATCCGGCGCCTGCAGCGCCGCGCGGAATACGGGCAGCACGGGGTCGATGGGACCCAGGCGCGCGAGGGCCTCGGCGGCGGCGAGGCGCACGTCGGGCGAGGGGTCCTCGAGGCTGGCGGTCAACGCCGGGCGCGCCTCGCCGGCCGCCGCGCGCAGGGCGAGGAGCCCGGTGGCGCCCCACCAGCGGAGGGCGGCGTCCGGAGAACGCAGCAGTGCGCTGAGTTCCGCGAGGTTCCGGGGATCCCGCGCGCCGGCGAGGTCGGCTGCCCGGAGCAGTTCCGGGAGCGGGTTGCCGGCCCGATCCGTCGCGAGCTCGTAGGGGGTGCGCCCCGCGGCGCGCCGGCGCATTTCGCCTTCGGGGAGGAGGCCGAGGTCGCCTGCCGCGATCATCTCGCGCCGCAGAAGCGCCCGCAGGCGCGCAAGGTCCGCGGCATAGGACGGGTCCGCGGCGAGATTATGCACCTGCCACGGGTCGCGGGCGACGTCGTAGAGCTCCTCCGCGGGCTTGCTCTCAGCGAAGAACCGCGCCGCCGGCCCGGTGAGCCTGCCCTCCCGGTGGCATTGTTCCCAGGCGCGGGTGCTGGCGTGCTGCCAGAGGTAACTCAGGTACTGGGCATAGGGCAGGTGCGGCTGGAAGTTGCGCAGGTACTGGAAGCGCCCGTCGCGCACGTAGCGGACGGTCTCCGGCGCCTCCCCCTGACGGTCCTTGCCCCCGAAGATCCATTCCCGCGGCGCCCCCGCCGCCGGGCCCAGGAACGCGTGGCCTTGGAAATGCGCCGGCGCCGGCACGCCGGCGAGGCTCAGCATCGTCGGCGCGAAATCCACGAACGTGACGAGCCGGTCGACGGTGCCGCCCGGCGCCGCGGGCGCGAGGTGGCGCCAGCGCTCCGGGAAACGCGCTAGCAGGGGCACGTGCAACCCCGGGCCCCACGCCCACATCTTGATGCCCGGCATCCCCGTGCCGTGATCCGAGAAGAAGAATACGAGGGTGTCTCCCGCGAGGCCGTCCCGCTCCAGCTCCGCGAGTAGGTCGCCGACCTGCAGGTCCATTGCGGTGACGTTCTCGTAGTGGCGCGCCCAGTCGCGCCGGAACTCGGGGGTGTCCGGGTGGATCGGTGGCACGGTGACCCGCGCTGGGTCGCGCCGCTGCTCGGGGCGCAGCCGCCGGGTGTTCGCTTGGTATTTTCCCTCCGGGCAGAAGATCTGGCTCTGGTGGGTGACGGTAAAGTTAAACACCGCGAAGAAAGGCTGCCCCGGTCGCCGGCTCCGCCAGTGCGCGCGCGGCCCGGACTCGTCCCATGTCCCGGCCGGCGTCGCGAAGTTGTAGTCCTCCTTCGCGTTGTTGGTGGCGTGGTAGCCCGCTGCCCGCAGGTAAGCCGGGAAGGGCCGCACCGCCGCGGGCAGGCGCGTCGTCGAGCGCATCGGGTGGCTGCCCAGCCGCAGCGGGAGCACGCCCGTGATCAGGCACGAGCGGCTGGGCGCGCAGACACCGGTGTAAGCGAAGGCCTGCGTGTAGCGGACGCCCTCTTTCGCCAGCGCGTCGAGGTGAGGCGTGACGGCGAACGCGTCCCCGTAGGCCCCGAGGTGCGGACCGGTGTCCTCGCAGGTGATCCAGAGGATGTTGGGCCGGACAGCCCCGCGAACCCCGGCCGCGAGGAGCAGGCCAACGGCCCCGAGCAGAAACAGACCCCGTCTCATTTCCTGCCGCTTTGCTTGCCGCCGCCCGCGCCTTCGCCGCCCTTGGAGGCGGCCGACACTTTGTGTTTGGCCACGTGCGCCGGCCGGGCTTGCGCGTACCGGTCGAGTTCGGCTTGCAGGCGCGCGCGAGCCGCGGCGGCGGAACCCGCGACCTCCCCGCCGGGCAGTGGCCGCTCCTCGAAGGGATCCTGTCCTAGGTCGAAGAAGCGTCCGTCGCGGTAGAGCTTGTGGGTGCGGCCCTGGGCATATTCGAAGGTCGCGGTTGGCCCGCCGTTGCGCGCGTACCACACGTAATACGCCTCGCGGGGAGTGCCGGGATCGCCGCCAAGCTGCGGCAGGAAGCTCACGCCATCCAGCCCGGCCGGTACCGGCACGCCCGCCGCCGCGCACAGGGTCGGCAGGAAATCCACGCTCGCCACGAGGTCGCCGTTGACCCGCCCGGCCGGCACGCGCCGCGGCCAGCTGGCGATGAGCGGCACGTGGTTGCCCCGCACCGTGCTCGTACCCTTGCCGCCGACGTAGTCCGCGCCGCGGAAGCGCGAGGTCACGCTGGGGTGCGTGCCATTGTCGCCCGTGAACAGAATCAGCGTGTCCTCGCGTAGCCCCAGCTCCTCGAGCTTCGCCACGAGCCGCCCCACCATTTTGTCCATATACGCGGTCATATCCGCGAAATGCCGGACGTCCCTTAGCGCCTGCTCGCCCTGCGTCCGCGGATCCCAGTTCGCACTGTCCGGCGTCGGCTGGAACGGGTCGTGCGTCAGGATCATCGGGTAATACAGGAAGAACGGCTGCGCGCGGTGGCGCGTGACGAAGTCGAGGGCGAAGTCGTTGACGAGCTTCGGCCCGTATTCGCCTGCGTTGAAGTCGAGCTCCTTCCCGTTGTGCTCGATCCCGGGGTTGGCGTACCGCGGCGGCCGCCGGGTGTGCTGCCAAAGGTAGGCCTCGTCGAAGCCGAAGTGTCGCGGCAGGTCCGCCCCTTGGCCCAGCTGCCACTTGCCCGCGATGCCCGTGGTGTAGCCGGCCGCCCGCAGAAGATGAGCGAAGGTCACGGCCTTCGGGTCCAGCAGCCCGAACTCGAGGTAATTGCGGACGTTGTACAGCCCGGTCATCAGCTGCACGCGCGTCGGCGTGCAGAGGGGCTGCACGAAGCACCGTTCGAACCGCATCCCGCCTGCGGCAAGGCGATCGAGATGCGGGGTGCGGTAGGACTCACCGCCGTTGGCGGTGACGCACTCGTAGCCGAAGTCGTCCGCCATAATGAGGACGAGGTTCGGCCGGCGCTCAGCGGCGGCGACGAGTGCCGGCAGGCCAACCGCGAGAAGGAGGACGCGGAAGAGGTACGGAAGGGGCATTGGGGTATGGGAGGCTCCCGCACGCTCCGCCCTTTTTGAAGGAAAATCGCGTCTTTCTCAGTCTACGCCGGGCCGGTACTCGATGACGTGGCGGTAGGTCTCGCCGGGCCGCAGCACGCACGACGGGAAGGCTGTCTGGTTGGGCGAATCCGGGAATGCTTGAGGTTCGAGGCACAGGCCGGCGCGGAGCGCGTGCGCCCGCCCGCCCTTGCCGGCTTGGCGGCCGTCAAGGAAGTTGCCCGAGTAGAACTGTACGCCCGGTGCGGTGGACCAGACTTCGAGCGTCCGCCCGCTCGCCGCGTCCCGCACCCGCCCGTGCCGGGCGAGGACGCCCGGGGGCTGGCCCGGGATGAAGGTGTGGTCGTAGCCGCGGCCCCGCCGCAGCTGCTCGTCGTCCGCCGCGATCCGCGCGCCGACCGGCGTCGGCCGCTGGAAATCGAAGGGCGTGCCCGCCACGGGCCGGCGTTCGCCAGTCGGGATGAGGTTCGCGTCCACCGGCAGGAAGCGTTCCGCGTCCAGTTGGAGCTCGTGGCCGAGGATGTCGGGCGCGTCCCCGAGGTTGAAGTAGGTATGCTGGGTCAGGTTGACCACGGTGGGCGCGTCGGTGGTCGCGGTCAGGGTGAAGCGCAAGGTTCCGTCGTCCGCTAGTTCGTGGTCGGCGGTGACGCGCAGGGATCCGGGAAAACCCTCGTCGCCGGCGGGGCTAACGTGCGTGAGGCGGAGCACCGGGCCCGCGAGGCCGGTGAGGACCTCCGGGTGCCACGCGGCTTGGTCGAAGCCGCGCCGACCGCCGTGCAGGCAGTTTGGGCCGTCGTTGGCGGCGAGAGGATAGGCCCGGCCATCGAGGGTGAACGTGGCGCCAGCGATCCGGTTCGCGTAGCGCCCAACCAAGCAGCCGAAGAACGGGTTGTAGCGCAGGTAGTCCGCGAGGTGGTCGTAGCCGAGGACGATATCATCCGGTCGCCCGGCGCGGTCCGGGGTGACATAGCGCACCAAAATGCCGCCGTGGGTGCAAAAGGCCGCCTCGTGGCCCCGGGGGCCGCGCAGGGTGAAGAGGGAGATGGCGTCGCCGGCCGGGGTCGTGCCGAAAGGGGTGGAAGCGATCTTCGCGGGCATCGAGCGCCGAGGCTTTGAGGCCGGCGCCGCGGCGCAACGCGAAAGTCCAGCGGGACGCGGCTTGCAGTCGGAGCGCTCGCTGCCGATCGTCGCTACCTCGACCCCCGCTATGAACCTCCTGCGCCTTCTTCCCCGCGCTGCCCTGCTCCTGCTCCTGCCTGCGCTCCTGCCGGGCCAGACGTCCAAGCCCGAGGTACTGGCGCGGATCGACGCCACCAAGGCGGACTTCGACGCGATTGCGCTGAAGATCTGGGACTACGCCGAGATCGGCTACCAGGAGGAGAAGAGCTCGGGACTGCTCCAGGAGCGCCTCCGCCAAGCGGGCTTCAAGGTCGAGGCGGGCGTCGCGGGGATGCCGACCGCCTTCGTGGCCACCGCGGGTCAGGGCGGCCCCGTGATCGGGGTGCTGGCCGAGTTCGACGCGTTGCCGGGAATTTCGCAGGCCGCGGTGCCGGAGAAGAAAGAGCGTCCCGGCGTCACCGCCGGCCACGCTTGCGGGCACCACCTTTTCGGCGCCGGCTCCATTCAGGCCGCGATCGCGGTGCAGGAGTGGCTGAAGGCCACCGGCCGGCCGGGGACGGTCCGCGTCTTCGGCACCCCCGCGGAGGAGGGTGGTTCCGGCAAAGTCTATATGGTCCGCGCGGGGCTGTTCAACGGGGTCGATGCCGTCGTGCACTGGCACGCCTCGGACCGGAACCTGACCATTATGATGCCCTCGCTCGCCAACCGCTCCGGCAAGTTTCGCTTCCGCGGGGTCGCGTCCCACGCCGCCAGCGCGCCGGAGCGCGGCCGCTCCGCGCTCGATGGCGTTGAGGCGATGAACCATATGGTGAATATGCTCCGGGAACACGTGCCGGACTTCACCCGCCTGCATTACGTGGTCACGAAGGGTGGCGAGGCTCCCAACGTGGTCCCGGCCTTCGCCGAGGTGTATTACTACGTGCGCAGCCCCAGCCGCGAGGTCGTGCGGGACGTCTGGGACCGCGTCGTGCAGGCCGCGCAGGGCGCCGCGCTCGGCACGGGCACCAAGGTCGACTGGGAGATCACCGGCGGCGTCTACGACCTGTTGCCGAACGAGGTCCTCGGGCGGGTGATGCAGGCCAACCTCGAGACGGTCGGTGGCGTCACCTACACGCCGGAGGAGGCGGAGTTCGCGGGGACGATCGGCCGCACCCTGTTCGGCAAGGCGCCCGCGCCGGAGACCGCGGCCCTCATCCGCCCCTTCAATCCCAACCCGCCCCGCGAGGGCGGCGGCTCGACTGACGTGGCCGATGTGAGCTGGACCGTGCCCACGGTCGGCGTCCGCACCGCGACTTGGGCGCCCGGTACCCCCGGCCACAGCTGGCAGGCGGTCGCCTGCGGCGGCACCTCCCTCGGTCTGAAGGGGATGAACGTCGCCGCGAAGACCTTGGCCGGTGCGATGATGGATTACCTGACCACTCCGGCCGTGCTCGCCGAGGCCAAGGCGGAGCTCGTCCGCCGCCGCGGCGCTGACTTCAAGTACGAGGCGATGGTCGGGGATCGTTCGCCGCCGCTCAATTACCGCGACTGAGAAAAGAGAGCGAAGCAAAGCACCGTCCCCGAGAGGAGGACGGTGCCACACTGATTCGCCGCGGTTCAGGCCGCCGACCCGCTCCGGCGCCGCGCCGCCAATCCGCACAAGCCGAGTGCCCCGCCCAGGATGAGCAGGGTCACTCCGCCGTCCGGCACTGAACGACTGGTGTGCAGGTCGCCGTTGTAGCTGGTCGTGACGGGCGTGGTCGCCAGCTGGGTGAGGCTGTACCCGGGGGAAGCGAACGAGAAGGAAAGCACCGCGGAGGCGCTGCCTGGAGCGGCCAGTTCCATCAGGTCCTGATTGCTCCCGCCGTAGGTGATGCCGGTCACGTTCACTACCCCCGAGAGATTGAGGTTCCCGCTAGTGGAGGTTTGGTGGATCTGGAGCCATTGGACGCTGCCGGCGAAGAGGTTGGCCCCGTCCGTGATGGTCAGCGGACCGCTCCCGGTCACCGTTGCCACCCCGCTGCTAATGGCACCGATCGTAAAGCTGCCGCCGAGGTTGCCCAGTAGCCCAATCGCGGAATTGCTCCCGGTGCGCCCGCTGGAGGACAGGTTGATGACGAAGTCCGTGCCGCTGTAGATCCCCGTGGAGGAGTCGACAAAGCTGAACGTGCCGTCACCCGCGAAGGCCAGCGTCGCGCCCGGTGAACTGCCGAAATCTAGGTTGATCGCCCTCAGCGGGGCACTGCCCAGCAGCCCGACCAAGAGGAGCGCTGCGATTTTAATTCGTTTCGTGGAGGAGATGTAATTTTGCATAGATGTATAGGTTATACAGCCTATTTAGAGCATCAATGGTGCCATCAGATGGCAATAAAGTCGGCTAAATGCTAAATGGCTGCAGGTCAGGGGGCTAGGTTTGAGAGATTTACCTGCCTTTATCTGCCGATCCGGCGGGGTGATAATAGGTGTAAAACCTTATTACACGGTGAAACGACGATCCGCGTCGGTCTTGGCCTCACCTTTCTGCCGAATCAAAGATTGCTACCAATTATTTAAAAGCAGGTTGCGAGTTTAAGCCTCCCGCCCGGAGCAGCGGCTTTCGGGTTCATTTACCCGGTGTCAAGGCCGCCGACAGGGTCGCCCCGGGGAAGGCGCTGGTGGGCCTCCCGGGGAATTCAGGCGATCAGCTCCCGGATGACGCTGCCCCCGAACTGGCTCAACTGCTTGAAGCGGCCGCCGTGGTAGTAGGTCAGACGGTTGTCATCGAGACCTAGGAGGTGGAGCAGGGTCACGTGCAGGTCGCGCACGGGATGGACGCAGGACACGGCTTCCATCCCGGTCTCGTCGGTGGCGCCGATGGTGTGGCCGGCCTTCACGCCGCCTCCTGCCATCCAGATGGTCATCGCCTTCGGGTTGTGGTCCCGGCCGTAGGCCGTGCCGCCGCGCACGCCGTTGTCCGGGGTGCGGCCGAACTCGCCGCACCACACCACCAAGGTGCTTTCGAGGAGGCCGCGGCGCTTGAGGTCCGCGATCAGCGCCGCGATCGGCTGATCGACGCCGCGCACCAGATTGCCGTGCGCCCGCTCAATGTAATCGTGGCTGTCCCACGTGCCGTTGTAGAGCTGGATGAAGCGCACCCCGCGCTCGACGAGTCGGCGGGCGAGCAGGCATTTCCGCCCGAAGGCATCGGTGGGTTCCTGACCGATCCCGTAAAGCTCGCGCGTCGCGAGATCCTCGCCCGCGAGGTCCAGCACGCCTGGCACCTCCATCTGCATCCGGTACGCGAGCTCATAGCTCTCCATCCGCGCCGCGAGGGCGTCGGCCCCCGGATGTTGCGCCGCGTGGGCGGCATCGAGGCGCGCGAGGAGGTCTAGGTTGCGCCGCTGGCGCTCCGGCGAGATCCCGGGAGGCGGGGCGAGATCAAGGATGGGGGAGCCCTTCGCGCGCAGGGGCGTCCCCTGATACACGGCCGGTAGGTAACCGCTACCCCAGTTAGACGCGCCGCCCTGCGGGTACGAGACCTCCGGCAGCACGACAAAACCCGGCAGGTTCTGGTTCAGGGTGCCAAGCCCATAGGTGACCCACGCGCCGATTCCCGGGTCACCGCCGAAGCGGTTGCCCGTGTTCATCTGGTACATCGCGGTCGGATGGTTGACGCTGTCGACTTGGCAGCCGCGGTAGAAGCAAAGGTCGTCGGCGACCCGCGCGAGGTGCTCCCAGTTCTCCGCCAGATCGGCCCCGCTGGCTCCCGCCTTGCGGAAACGGAACGGGCTGCGGACGTAGTAGCGCTTGCCGCTTTCCATCGCCGACTTCTCGCGGCCCTCGCGGACGAACTCCTTCAGGTGGAGGCGCTCGAGCGCCGGCTTCGGGTCGAAAGTATCGAGGTGCGATGGACCGCCCTCCATCATTAGGAAAATGCAGGATTTGGCCTTGGCCGCGCGGTGTGGCGCCCGCGGCGCGAGCGGCCCGGGGCGCGCCCCGGCTTCAGCGGCGAGCAGGGAGCTGAAGGCCACGCTGCCTAAGCTGGCGCCGAGGCCGTAGACGAAATCGCGGCGGGTGGGGGCGTGCAGCGCGCGCGCGCCGGCGCAGGGGAAATAGGCGTTCATCGGTCGGGGGCTACTCCACGTGGGTGAACTCGTTGCTGTTGAACAGCACGAGGCAGAGGTCGGCGAGGGCGCGGGTGCGCGCAGGGACATCCGCCGGGGCTAGATCCGGCTGGAAGTCAGCCGCGGCGTGCAACCGCTCGGTGAAGATGAAATGTTCGCCGGTGTTCTCCTCCACCGCCTCGCGCCGCACCTCCGCGGGCGGGCGCGTGGCCGGGGGCGCCTCCGCAGCCAGCGGAATCTGCGCCCGCCAGTGCGCGAGGCACGCGGTGAGTTCCGCCGCGGTCGGAGCCCGGCCGAGGGCGAGGGCGAAGCAGCGCGCCACGGCGCCGGCGTCGTCCGGAGCCTCCCGCAGCACCCGGTGGGCGAGGGCGAGCGCGCGGGCGTGGCTGGCGGCCCCGTTGAACAGGCTAAACACCTGCGGGGTGATCGTCGCGGCGTCGCGTCTTTCGCACGAGAAGTCTGGCCCGGGCTGGTTGAATACCTCCATCGCCGGGTCCGGCAGGCCGCGGACGCGCAGCGCGTAGAGGCTGCGGCGGTGCCGTTCAGCGGGCGTCGCGTTCGGCACCCACGCGGCGGCGAAGGTTCCCATCACTTGCCGCGGCTGCAGGGCCACCTCCGGGTGGATCTCCGGCCGGTTCGGGATGCCGCCGACCGCGCGGTTCAGCTCCCCCGAGGCGGCGAGCATCGCGTCCCGCAACTCCTCCGCGCTGAGGCGCCGCAACGGGAAGGCCGCCAGCGAAATCCCAGCCGGATCCTTTTCCGCCACCGCCTTCCGGTTCGGATGGGCCGAGGAGCGCGCGTAGGCCGCGCTGGTCACAATCACGCGGTGTAAATGCTTCAGCGACCAGCCGTGCTCCACTAGGGTCACCGCGAGCCAGTCGAGTAACGCGGGGTGCGAGGGCTTGCCGCCGGTCACGCCGAAGTTGTTCGGATTGGCCGCGAGCGGCCGCCCGAAGTGCCATTGCCAGACCCGATTCGCGATCACGCGCGCCGTCAGCGGATTCGCCGGGCTGGCGACCCACTCCGCGAGGGCCCGCCGCCGCCCGTCGACCGCTTCGGGCACGGGCGCGGTCCCGAGATCGCCCAGCGCGCTGAGCATCCCGGGGGCGACGCGTTCGCCCGGCGAGAAGGGGTCGCCGCCGGTGAGGATGCACGTCTGCTCCAATTCCCCCGCCTCGAGGCGCCCCGCGGGGACGCGCACGGGGGCGTTGACCGACCTCACGTCGGGAGTCCGGCCGTTGTAGACGGCCAGCGCGAAGGGCTCGTAGCGCTCCAGCTCCCAGCGCAGGCGCTCGAGGCCTTTTCGCGCGACTCGCTCCTCCCCGTATTCCTGCGGGGTGAGGCCAACGAGCTTCGGGGGGAATTCTTCCTCAGGCACCTTCTG
This sequence comes from uncultured Opitutia bacterium, assembly GCA_903861185.1. Classification (GTDB taxonomy): domain Bacteria; phylum Verrucomicrobiota; class Verrucomicrobiia; order Opitutales; family Opitutaceae; genus ER46. The sequence goes on from CAIOTK010000289.1 coordinate 43,791, forward strand.
CCGGAGGAGGGTCGAGCGGGCGGCAGCAAACACGCCCTCGAACTCCCGCCGCTGTTTACCCCGTTCTTGAGTGCGCGCCTGCGTGACCGCTGCCTCCCAGCGCGCCGGGTCGCGGCCTTGGGCGCGGAACCAAGCCGCTGCATTCGTCAGCATCCGC
>CAIOTK010000290.1 GCA_903861185.1 uncultured Opitutia bacterium
TAGATCGTGCCGCCGTCACCCACCACCACGAGGCGGCCCGCGCCGTGGGCGATGCCCCAGAACTGGACCGTCCCGGCGTCGAGGTTGACGGTGGTCCAGCGGACACCGTCCTCGGAGAGGCCGACGAGGCCCTTCTGGGCGGCATTGCTGAAGCGGTAGCCGGAGGCGACGAAGCGGGTGCCGTCGTGGACCACGCCGGTCAGGCTGTTGCCGCTGGGGAACGTGCGCCGGGTCCAAGTCTCGCCGTCGGGCGAGGTGAGCACGGTCTGGTTGAGGCCAACGGCGACGAACTGGCCGCGGGCGTGGGTGACGTCGTACAGGAGTTGCGCGGCGGTGGGCGGATTGGCCTCCGCGCGGCGCGTCCAGTTGTCGAGGGTGTCCTCGACGTCGACGGTGAAGGTGCGGCGCGCGACGCCGCCGCGGCCGTCGTGGGCGGAGACGCGCAGGGTGTAGACGCCGCCCGTGGTGAAACGGCGCGTGAGGGTGTCGAGCGTGGGCTGGAGCGTGCTGTCGCCGAAGTCCCAGCGAAAATAGAGCGGGTCGCGATCCGGGTCCGCCGCGGTGGCGCGGAAGGTGAGGTTGGTGCGGGCGAGGAGGCGGCCGGCGGGCAACGCGACCTCGAGCGTGGGCTCGGAGTTGCCGTCGAAGGCGCCGAAGGCCACCTGAACGTCGAGGTACTCGGCGGGGGCCTCGCCGCCAGTAGTGAGGGGTTTCAGGGTGATGCCCGCGTCGGGGTCGACGAAGGTCTCGCCGACGCGCAGCGGGGCATCGTCGGCGCCGCCGGCCGAGCCGGGGGTGGCATCGAGCAGGTAACTGCCGGAGCCGGAGGTGAAGCGCGGGGCGCGGCCCGGTCCCCAGTGCAACTGGAGCCCCTGGCGCACGCGGTCGGCTTGGGCGGAACCAAAGGCCGTGGGCGCGAAACGGCGGTGCTCGACCCAGAGGTCATAACCGAGGCCGGCGGGCGAGAAGCGGAGGGCGCGCAGGCCGGAAGCGTCCGCGTGGTCGTGGCGGTGGAGCCGGTAGGTGCCGGAAGTGGTGACGGACGTGATGGCCTCGGCCGGCAGGTAACCGAGCCGGTCCTTTTGGCTGACGTTGAAGTGGTTGTTGGCGCTGCTGCCGGAGCGGCCCATAGCGTCGAACGGATCGCCGTACTCGAGGTGCGTGCCCGGGCCGGTCGCAACGGGGCCCGCGGGAATCCAGTAATGGGCGTGGGACAGCCCCTGCGTATGGCCGAGCTCGTGGTAAGTCGTGCCGGGAGAAATGTTCCCGTTCATCCGCACCTGGGGTCCGGTCAACTGCGCCTGACCCCCGAACGCGTAGGCCGGCATCCGTTTGAAGAGGACGATCCAGCGGTCGTACTTGTCCGGGTCGAAGGCGCCGGTGCCGCCGTTGGCCGCATCGTAGGCCTTGGCCAGCGCGGCGGCGTCGGTCTGCAACTGGCCGGACGAGGTCGCGGACGCGTTGTAGAAGGCCTTGTCGCGCGCCATCCGCAGGACGCCCGGCAATACCGTGAAGGAGAAGGTGGTCCGGCCGTGGGAGGTCGCGGCGAAGAACGCGGCGACCTGAGTGTTGGTGGTCTCGATTTCCGCGGTGGAGGCGACCGCGCCTGGGTCGTCCGCGAAGTCCACCTGCACCCAGAGCACGCGTTTGGCGCCGAGAATCCAAGGCGTGTTCGCGGCGGTCGGCGGGGTCCCGGGCCCGGGCACGTAAGGTCCCTCGCGCGCCTCCGCAGCGAGTAGGGCGGCGCGACGCGGCTCCAGTTCAGCTGGGCCCGTGAACACCTCCACCTCGCCGCCAATGCTCACCGCGAGGGCATCCACCGCCAGCCCGCGGGCCACCTTTTCGTCGTCGTCGAGCGCGCGCCACGGCTCGGGGGCGAAGGCGGCGAGGTCGTCCACGGCGAGACCGTGCAGGGGCAGGCCGTACTTGGTCGCTAGGGCGAGGCGCCGGCCGTGCGTGTGGGCGGTGAATCGGCGGCCGGCTAGGATCGCGGTGCGCTGGAGGCCATCCGCCGGGGCCGGGCAGGAGAAGGTGACTTCCCAATCGCCGCGGGCGTCGAGCAACTCCTCCAATTCCGCGGCGACGGCGGCAGGCAGGCCGACGCGGAGGCCGGCGGGTACGACGGCAGCGAGGGCCGCGGCGGGGTCGCGCGCGATGAGCTCCCGTAATTCGGCCCGCCGGGCGCGGGCGAGCGGGACACCCCGGGCGGCCAGCGCGGCCTCCGCGCCCGGACCGGCGCGGCGCCAGTCGGTCAGCCACTCCGTGAAGGCCGCCACGGCAGGCCGTTCGACTCGGCTCACGGCAGGCCGTTCGACAGCGCTCACGGCGGGCCGCTGGACAGCGCTCACGGCGGGCGACTCGACGGGGCTCACGGCAGGCCGTTCGACCGGGCTCACGGCGGGCCGTTCGACTCGGCTCACGGCAGGCGCCGGGGCGCGGCGGGAGAGGGACCAGGCCGCGGCGAGGAGCACCAGGACGGCGGCGAGGGCGCGGGTGCGATGGGCGGGCATCAGGGGAGGGTTTGGCGGGGAGCGTGCCGGCGCGCCCGGCGATGGCAAACCCGCGCACGCACACGGGAGGAAGGTTGACCCGGGGGCGACCCCCGCTAGCTACTCCCCCTCCCCACGCTTGAACCGGGTCCACATCAAGA
>CAIOTK010000291.1 GCA_903861185.1 uncultured Opitutia bacterium
CGGAGGGATCGAGGCGCAGCGTGCCGTCGGGGTTGAGCTCGTGCAGGCCGATGGTGAAGAGCTGCATGATCTCGCGCGCGTAGTTCTCATCCGGAAGCGAGGTGGGCAGGCCGGCCGCGTTGAAGGTGGCCTTCGCGCTGCGGAGCGAACTGAGGTAGATCCCCATCATCGGGCTCAGGCTCACCTGCTCCAGCAGGTCGCGGAAGTTGCCGAAGGCTTGGTTGACGAGCAGGTCGTAGTAATTTGCGGCGCCTTCCTGCCAGGCCGCGATCGTTCCGTTGCGGTCGGAAATGACCAGAATCTGGCTCAGGGCGAAGGCCACCCGCTGGCGCAACTGGTCTGACCCGTCGACGGAGTTCTTCCACCAGGCTGCCTGCCGGTGTGCCGCCCCCGGACGTTGGTAGGCCTGCGTAATCGGATCGCGGTTGCCGTTGCCGCCGATCGTCTGGTTACGGTTGAAGTCGTCCATCGTCTCCTGGAAATGCGAGGAGGCGGGTACGGCCACGATCTGGTCCATGATCCAGCGGAAGTACCCCTTCTGCCGGACTTCCGCGACGGACTGCTCGGTCGGGCCAAAGGTCGCCTGCAGGAGGAAACGGGCGGCGTCGGCGTCGGAGACGCGGGAGAGGTCGATGGCGGGGGCGGGGGCGGGCGGGTTGAAGACCGCCGAACCGCTGCTGCGCACGAAGCCGCCCGCCAACTCACCCGCCGGGTTCAGCGCGGTGTCGATTGCCACCGAAACCCGGCCCGCCTTCAGCGCCGCGATGAGGTCGGCGGTGGAGTACCGGCCTACGGGGGCGAAAGTCCAGACGGCGTTGTTCACCTGGCCGGTGGGCAGGTTCATCACGTAGTCCCCGTTGATGGCCAAGTGGGCCACGACCTGCGGGGAACTCAGGTTGGAGAAGGAGACGTTCACGAACGCCGACTTCTCGTCTGGGGCCAACTGCACCGTGGCCGAGCCGTACGCGGTCGAGGCGGCGATGCCCGGTAGGGTCCGGAGGGTGGAGATGTAGAGCGTGCCCGCGTTGGCGAAGAGCGTGACGCCGGCGGTCGCGTCCACCCCGATGCCGTAGGCGTTGCGCGGCTCGAGCGAGAGTTCGACCGTGCGCGATAGCGTGTTGGCCGGATTCGGGCGGGGCTGCAGCGTGACCGTCGCGCTGGTGGCGCCGGCCGGAATCGTCACGCGGCCGGGGAGCGGCTCGAAGTCGACGCCCGCGGCGGCGGAGCCGGTGAGGCGGTACTCTACGGTGATCGCCTGGCTGACCGGCCCGACGCGCGCAAAGGTGAAGACAGCCGGGCTGCCGGCGACGGCGTCTGTGGCTGCGACCGAGGCGCGGACGCTCACGGTGGAGAGGGTTTCGGGCGACAGGTCATAGACCTCCACCAGTGCGGTGCCGGTGGTGTTGCCTACGCCGTTGGCTTGGATCGTGTAGTTGCCGGGGGCGAGGTCGAGGAGCAGGGCCGAATCGCGGCTACCGGCGGCGAAGGGAAAAGCCCCCGCGGCGGTGAAGGCGGCCCGCAGCGTAGCGGCGCCGGCGGTTTCCCAGTTGTCGTTGGCCCCGCCCGGAATCTGCCGGCCGGCGCTGTCGAGCACCGCGATAGCCGGGTCGGTAAGGGTGCCGCCGACTCCAAGTGCGCCGAGGGCCGGGCCCGCGGCGCGGATCAGGACCCGCCGGGCTCCACCGCCGGCGGCGACCGACAGGCCGGAGAAAAAGGTCTGGTTCGCGCTGCCCACGAGGGCGCGGGTCGAGAGGTTCAACAGGCGCGCCGAACCGCTGACGTCGTAAACTTCAAGAATGGCGACCCCGGAGGTGTTACCCACTCCACTCACCTGCGCCGTGTAGGAGCCGGGCGAGAGCGACGCGACCAGCGCCGCGTCGCGACTGCCCGCGGTGAGGGGGAAGGCGCCGACCGCCGACATCACGCCTTGGTCGGTCGTGCTCCAATTGTCGTTGGTCAGCACTAGTACGCCCTCGGAATTGTAGACCTGCAGCAGAGGATCCGCGAGGACGCCGGTGAGGTTGAAGGGGGTGGTAGCGAGGCGCGCGCCGACGGCGCGGATGAGGATCTGCTTCGGGGCGCCCTGCTGGACGACGAAGCCGGTGATCATCACGTTTGAGCCGGTGCCGACTTGGGCGCGCGTCGAGAGGTTGGCGAGACGCTGGTCGTATTGCGCGGCGCGAGCCGGGATCGCGGCAGCCAGCGCGAGGGCCAGAACGGGGAGCAGGGCCGGGGAGGGGCGGGGAAACGGGCTCATTGGGAACGGGCGTTCAGAACGATAGCCCCGGCGACGGCGCCGGAGGCGAGGGGGTTACGATTCATTAATGCAATCGGGCCGCGTGTCCAGTCGCGCAGAGGCCGTTGGGTAGTTTTCCCCGGCCCCGCGGAAGGGGGGCGGAGTTGTCTTTCGCATCGACCGCGACGCGGGCGCTCTGCTCTGCTCCCGCGGTGACTGCCGCGACCTTGGAATCCTGCCGGCGCCTGCTCTGCGCTCTGCAGGACCACCTCCTCGCCGCGCTGGTGGCGGCCCGGTCGCGGGGCGGGCGGGACTTCGCACGCGTGGCGGGGGTGACCGCCGCGGACACGATCTACCGGGTCGACCGGATCGGCGAGGCCGCAATCTTGGACTGGTTCGCCCGGCATTGGCCGCGGGCCTGGCCGGTGGAGATCGTGATGGAGGGCCTGGCTGAGGGGGCCACTACCTTCCCCGCGGGCACCCCCGCCCGGCGGACGCTTTTTCGGTGCATTTTGGACCCCATCGACGGCACCCGCTGCCTGATGTACGACAAGCGGCCGGCGTGGTCCCTCGCCGCGTTGGCTCCGCAACGCGGGGTGCGCACCCACTTGGGGGATATCGTGGTCGCCGCGATGACGGAGCTCCCGACCTCCAAGCAGGCGCAATTGGACCAACTTAGCGCGGTGGCGGGCCGGGGCGTTCGCGCGGAGCGGATCGGGCTGGCGGACGGTTCGCGGCGGCGGTGGCGGCCGCGGCCGTCGCGGGCGCGGGATTTTGCCCACGGGTTCGCGGCGCTCGTTCGTTTCTTCCCGGAGGGCAAGGGCCTCCTCGCCGCCTTCGAGGAGGACCTGTGGCGCGAACTCGGCCTCCACGGGCGCGACGGCGGTCAGCTGGTCTTCGACGACCAGTACCTCTCGACGGGTGGGCAGCTTTACGAGTTGCTGGCCGGCCACGACCGGATGCTGGGGGACCTGCGGCCGCTGGCGTACGCCCGCTGCGGCCTGCCCGAGACCTCCCTTGCCTGCCACCCCTACGATATCTGCACCGCCTTGATTGTGCGCGAGGCGGGTTGCATCGTCGAGGCGCCCGAGGGAGGGCCCCTGCGCTGCCCCCTAGACACGACCTTCCCGGTGGCGTGGATGGGTTATGCGAACCCTTTCCTCGCTCGGCGGGTCCGCCCGGTACTCCGGCGCCTGCTGCGCCGTCATTTCTGACGGCTCGGCCCGCGCCGCTTTCCCGCTTGCCGCGGTTGGAGGCGGCGCCAACCCTCGCCGAAATCTACGCCCATGCCCAAGCGCCCAGACCTGAAATCCATCCTCATCATCGGGGCCGGCCCCATCGTTATCGGCCAGGCCTGCGAGTTTGATTATTCGGGGACGCAGGCGTGCAAAGCGCTGCGCGAGGAGGGTTACCGGGTCATTTTGGTGAATTCGAACCCGGCGACGATTATGACGGACCCGGAGTTCGCGGACGTCACCTACATCGAACCCCTGACGGTGGAGTTCGTGGAGCGGATCATTATCGCGGAGAAGCCGGATGCGCTGCTGCCGACGCTGGGGGGCCAGACCGCGCTCAACCTGTCGATGGAACTCCACAAGTCTGGCATCCTCGCGCGCCACGGCGTGGAGATGATCGGGGCCAAGCCGGATGCGATCGCGAAGGGTGAGGACCGCGAGCTGTTCAAGCAGGCGATGCTGCGCATCGGCCTCGACGTCGCGCGTTCCCGCACCGTGAAGTCGATGGAGGAGGCGCGCGCGGCGGCCGAGGCGCTGGCGATGTTCCCGCTGATCATCCGCCCCTCGTTCACCCTAGGCGGCTCCGGTGGTGGCATCGCGTACAACCGCGAGGAGTTCGAGCGCATCGTCGCCAACGGCCTCGACCTTTCCCCGGTGCACGAGGTCCTTGTCGAGGAGTGCCTCCTCGGCTGGAAAGAGTACGAGATGGAGGTGATGCGCGACCACAAGGACCAGTGCGTCGTCATCTGCTCGATCGAGAACTTCGACCCGATGGGCGTACATACGGGTGACTCCATCACCGTGGCGCCGGCGATGACCCTGACGGACAAGGAGTACCAGGTGATGCGCGACGCCTCTTTCGCCGTGATTCGCGAGATCGGCGTGGAGACCGGCGGCTCCAACATCCAGTTCTCCGTCGACCCCGCGACCGGGCGGATGGTCGTGATCGAGATGAACCCGCGGGTGAGCCGCAGCTCGGCACTCGCGTCCAAGGCCACTGGCTTCCCCATCGCGAAGATCGCCGCCAAGCTAGCGGTGGGCTACAGCCTCGATGAGCTGCGCAACGACATCACGCGCCTCACGCCCGCCAGCTTCGAGCCGACGATCGACTACGTCGTCACCAAGATTCCCCGCTTCACCTTTGAGAAGTTCCCGCTCGCCGACCCGACGCTGACCTCCGCGATGAAGTCCGTGGGCGAGGCGATGGCGATCGGCCGCACCTTCAAGGAGTCGATGCAGAAGTGCCTGCGCTCGCTCGAGATCGGCGCCCGGGGCTTCGGTGGCGGCGGGCGCTACGGCGGGGATGAGCCCGTCGACGAGACCACCCTCAATGCCCGCCTCGGCACGCCCAACGCCGAGCGGATCTTCTTCCTCCGCCACGCCTTCCGCGCTGGCTACACGGTTGAGCGTATCTTCGAGCTCACGAAGATTGACCCTTGGTTCCTCCACCAGTTGCGCGAGATCTGGGAACTGGAGAACGAAATCGCCGCCTCCTCCCTCGGGGCGCTCGATGCTGCCGCGCTGCGCCGCGCCAAGTCCGCCGGCTTCTCCGACGTCCAGCTCGCCCATCTGCTCCGCACCGATCGTGAATCGGTCCTACGCCGCCGCCGCGAGCTCGGCGTCACCACCACCTACCGGCTGGTCGACACCTGCGCCGCGGAGTTCGAGGCGTTCACGCCCTATTACTACTCGAGCTACGGCGACGAGAACGAGGTCCTGCCGCCGACCGGCAAGCGCAAGATCATGATCCTCGGCGGCGGTCCCAACCGCATTGGCCAGGGGATCGAGTTCGACTACTGCTGCGTGCACGCCAGCTTCGCGCTGCGCGAGATAGGCTGTGAGAGCGTGATGGTGAACTCCAACCCGGAGACCGTCTCCACCGACTACGACACGAGCGACCGCCTGTACTTCGAGCCGCTGACGCTGGAGGACGTCCTCGAGATTTACCAGCAGGAGGGCTGCTCTGGGGCCATCGTGCAGTTCGGGGGCCAGACGCCCCTCAACTTGGCCACGGCACTCAAGGCTGCCGGGGTGAACATCATCGGCACCTCGCCCGAGAGCATCGAGGCGGCGGAGGACCGGAAGCTGTTCGCTGCGATCCTGCGCGACTTGGGCCTGCGCCAGCCCGCCAACCGCATCGCGCTCACGGAGGCCGAGGCCCTCTCCGGCGCGGCGGAGATCGGCTACCCCGTGTTGCTGCGCCCGTCTTTCGTGCTCGGCGGCCGCGGGATGTTCATCCTCTTCAGCGAGGAGGAACTCAAGGGCGTGGTGCGGCAGGTGTTCGACGTGATGCCCGGCAAGCCGGTGCTGATCGACAAGTTCCTCGAAGACGCGATCGAGCTCGACGTGGACTGCATCAGCGACGGCGAGATTTCCGTGATCGGCGGGATGCTCGAGCACATCGAGTATGCCGGGGTGCACTCCGGCGACGCCGCGATGGTGATGCCGCCGCACACCTTGGGTGCGCCGATGCTGGAAACCGTGCGGGCGGCGACCCACGCCCTCGCCCGCGCCCTCCGGGTGGTGGGCCTGATGAACATTCAGTTCGCGATCAAGGACGACCAGCTGTTCGTGCTCGAGGTCAATCCCCGCGCGTCCCGCACCGTACCCTTCGTGGCGAAGGCTATTGGCGTGCCGCTGGCCAAGCTGGCCGCGAAGGTGATGGCGGGCGCCAAACTGCGCGACCTCGGCTTCACTCGCGAGCTCACCCCGCGCCACTGGTGCGTGAAGGAGGCCGTGTTCCCCTTCGTGCGCTTCCCCGGCGCCACCATCGCCCTTGGACCGGAGATGCGCTCCACCGGCGAGGTGATGGGCCTCGACGAGGACCTCGGCGTCGCCTTCGCCAAGGCCCAGGCCGCCGCCAAGCCTGGGCTCCCCACCTCCGGGAACATCTTCCTCTCGGTGAAGGATGCCGACAAGCCCCGCGCTGTCGGGCTTGCCCGCGAGCTAGCCGCGCTCGGGTTTACGATCTACTCGACCGGTGGCACCGCTAAGGCGCTCGCCGAGGCTGGGATCGCGGTCCGCAAGATCGCCAAGCTCCAGGAAGGCCGGCCCACCGCCATTGACCTGATCAAGAACGGCCAGATCCAGCTCGTGATCAATACCCCTGCCGGGATGATCCCGCGCCGCGACGAAAACGCGATCCGCGCGGCCGCGCTCGCCCGCAACGTGTGCATTATGACCACGCTGACCGGGGCCGCCGCCGCGGTGCAGGGCATCCGCGCTCTCCGCGAGAAGCACGTCGGGGTCCGCCCGATCCAGAGCTACCGCGGCAACGTCGTTCCCGTCTGAGCCCACGGATGGCCCCCCCAACCCTCATCGCCCTGCTCCACGGGCCGGACCAGCCCGGCCTAGTGGCCCGGGTCGCCGGGTGGATCTTCACCCGGGGGGGCAACATCCTGCACGCCGACCAGCACCGCGACCAAGAGGCGGGGGTGTTTTTCCAGCGGGTCGAGTGGGTGCCCGCGGCCGGTCCCGACGCCGCCGCCGCGGCCGAGTTCACCGCCTTCGCCGCCTCCCTCGGGATGCAAGCGCGGCTCGTCTCCACCGCGCGGCGACAGCGGGTCGTCCTCTTCGTGTCGAAGGCCGATCATTGCTTCCACGACCTCGTCCTCCGCGGGCGCGCCGGGGAATTGCCCGGCGACTTGGTCGCGGTGGTGGGCAATCACCCCGA
>CAIOTK010000292.1 GCA_903861185.1 uncultured Opitutia bacterium
GGCGGCCAGCGCGGCCTCCGCGCCCGGACCGGCGCGGCGCCAGTCGGTCAGCCACTCCGTGAAGGCCGCCACGGCAGGCCGTTCGACTCGGCTCACGGCAGGCCGTTCGACGGGGCTCACGGCGGGCCGTTCGACAGCGCTCACGGCGGGCCGCTGGACAGCGCTCACGGCAGGCCGCTCGACTCGGCTCACGGCGGGCCGTTCGGCTGAGCTCACGGCGAGCCGTTCGACTCGGCTCACGGCGAGCGCCGGGGCGCGGCGGGAGAGGGACCAGGCCGCGGCGAGGAGCACCAGGACGGCGGCGAGGGCGCGGGTGCGATAGGCGGGCATCAGGGGAGGGTTGGGCGGGGAGCGTGCCGGCGCGCCCGGCAATGGCAAACCCGCGCACGCGCACGGGAGGAAGGTTGACCCGGGGGCGACCCCCGCTAGCTACTCCCCCTCCCCACGCTTGAACCGGGTCCACATCAAGACGTACGGCTGCCAGATGAACGAGCGCGACAGCGAAGCCGTCGCGGCGATGCTGCGCGCCCGGGGTTACCGCATCGTGCCCGACGAAGACGCGTGCGACATCCTGCTGCTCAACACCTGCAGCGTGCGCGAGGCCGCGGAGCAGAAGGCGATCGGCAAGGCGGCCTACCTGCAGCAGCGCAAGCGACGCCAGCCAGACTTCGTATTGGGCATCCTCGGCTGCATGGCGCAAAACCGCGGGGCCGAGCTGCTCGCCCAGTTGCCGGACGTCGACCTGATTATCGGCACGCAGAAATTCCACCAGGTGCCGGGCTACCTCGATAACCTGCGCTCCGCCCGCGAGGCGGGCCTGCCCGTGGGGGAGACGATCGTCGACATCGCGGAGGAGGCGGGCTCGCAGAATACGATCCGAGACCACGCGGACCAGGAACCGGGGGAGGAGCGGCGGGTGACGGCGTTCGTCTCGATCCAGCAGGGCTGCGATATGGACTGCGCCTTCTGCATCGTGCCGCGGACGCGCGGGGACGAGCGCTCGCGGCCCCTCGAGGACATCGTGGCGGAGTGCCGCGCGTTGGCGGAGCGCGGCGTGCGCGAGGTAACTCTCCTAGGGCAGATCGTGACCAGCTACGGGCGGCGGGACATCCCGCGCACCGGCGGCGTGAGCCCGTTCGTACAATTGCTGGAGCAGGTGCACGCGCTGCCGGGGATCGCACGGATCCGCTTCACGTCGCCGCACCCGCTCGGGTTCCGCGAGGACCTCGTGGCGGCCTACGCGCGCCTGCCCAAACTGTGCGCGCACACGCACCTGCCGCTCCAAAGCGGGAGCGACCGCATCCTGCGCGCGATGAACCGGCCCTACACCGCCGCTAAGTACCGCGCCCTCGTCGCGGCGCTGCGCGCGGCGCGGCCGGGCCTGCACCTCTCCACGGACGTCATCGTGGGCTTCCCCGGCGAAACCGAGGAGGACTTCGCGGCGACGCGGGCGCTGTTCGCGGAGTGCGACTTCGATATGGCCTACGTCTTCAAATACAGCCCGCGCTCCGGCACCCCAGCCACAGAGCTGCCCGGGCAGGTCGACGAGGCGGTCAAGGAGGCGCGCAATCAGGAGCTGCTGGCGCTGCTGCGCGAGAACTCCCTGCGCCGCACCGCGGCCCTCGTTGGCACCGTGGAGGAGGTGCTGGTGGAGGGGCGGGACAAGGACGGCGCCCGCTTCACCGGCCGGACCGGGGGCAACCGCGTGTGCATCTTCGACGCGCACCCGCGCTTGGTGGGCGAACTCGTACCCCTCAAGATCGAACGCGCCTCCGTCAGCACCCTCTACGGCGAACTCGTCCCCGCCGGCGCCACCGCCTAGCCCCCCGCCCTTTCCCGATGTCCCTGACCGCCGCCACCCTCGTGACCGCCCTGCTCCTGCTGCTCCTCGGCGTGCCGCTGCTGCTGCCGCTGCCGGGCTGGGGCGCCGTCCTGCGTTCTTTTCCGCGGTCGCGGGCCGCCGCCTACGTGGTGTTCACCGCAGGGGCCGCGTGGTTCCTGCACGCGCTCTGGCACCTGTCGCCGGCGGACTTTGGCGAGTACCGCCACTACCTCTTCGCGGGCTTCCTCCTCGTGGCCGTCCTCTCGTTCAAGTACGTGCCGGACTTCCTCGCCGTCCGCGGCCTGTGCGCGCTGATTTTGATGGGCGCGATGCCGCTGCTGGACGCGGGCTTTATGAATTTCACCCACGGGCGGATCGTCCTGTACAAGCTCGCCGTCTACGCGGGCATCGCGCTCGCGATCTGGCTCGGCGCCCAACCCTGGCGGCTGCGCGACTTTCTCACCTGGCTGTTCGCCCGCCCGGGCCGCGCGCGGGTGCTCGGCGCCGGCCTCACCGCCTATGGCGTGCTGCTGACGGGGGTCGCGTTCACCTACTGAGGCCGATGTCCGCCCACCCCCTGCTCCTCGTCCTCGCCGGACCCGCGGGCTCCGGCAAATCCACCCTCTGCGACCGCCTCCGCCACGAGCGGCCGGAGTTCGACCGGGTGGTGACGAC
>CAIOTK010000293.1 GCA_903861185.1 uncultured Opitutia bacterium
CCTGGAGCGCCGAGCAGGCCTTCTTCGACGCGGGGACCAAGAACTCCTACCCGACGCTCGTCGAGGTGGCGCCGGGCGACTTCCGCGCCGTCTGGGACAGCGGCGACGCCACCACGCCGCGGACGCATATCCTGTTCGGGAAGTTCCGGCTCCGCTGATGCACCAGGCGTCCCATTCGCTCCCGCCCCGGAATGCGCTTCGCCGGGCCGCCCTCGCGCTCCTCACCGCCGCGCTTGCGGCCGCGCCGGGGGCGGCCGCTCCCGCCGAGCCGGCTGGCGTCCCGCCGCGCCTCCGGGTCAGCGAGAACCGGCGCTTCCTCGTCACGGCGGAGGGCCGGCCCTTCTTCTGGCTCGGGGACACCGCGTGGGAGCTGTTCCACCGCCTCAATCGCGAGGAGGCCGACCAGTACCTCCGGCGCCGCGCGGCGCAGGGCTTCACCGTCATCCAGGCGGTCGCGCTCGCGGAGCTGGACGGCCTCGACACGCCGAACGCCTACGGCCATCGGCCGCTGCACGACCGCGATCCCGCCCGCCCCAACGAGGACTATTTCCGGCACGTGGACTGGATTGTGGCGCGGGCCAATGCACTGGGGCTGCACGTCGGCCTCCTGCCGACGTGGGGCAGTTACTGGCATTCGCGGCGCGTCATCTTCAATCCGGAGAACGCCGAGGGTTACGGTCGCTGGCTGGGCGCGCGCTACCGGGCCGCGGGCGTCGTCTGGATTCTGGGCGGCGACCGGGCGGTCGAGACCGAACGGCATCGTCGGATCCTGGAGGCGATGGCGCGGGGCTTGGCGGCCGGGGACGGCGGAGCGCACCTGCGGACCTTTCATCCCCGCGGCGGCCGGACCTCGGCGGAGCCGTTTCACCAGGCCGGCTGGCTCGATTTCAATATGCTGCAGAGCGGGCATACCGCCGAGAGCGCCAACTACGCCGGGATCGAGCGCGATTACGCGCTGGCTCCCCCCAAGCCCTGCCTCGATGGCGAGCCGTCCTACGAGTATCCGCCCGACGCTCTGCCGCCCAAGCGGCCCGTCGGCGCCTTGCAGGTGCGGCGCAACGCCTACTGGGCGGTCTTCGCCGGCGCCTTCGGCCACACCTACGGCACCCATCCGATCTGGCAGTTCTACGCTCCGCCGCGGAAACCTTTGTGGGACGTCGTGACGCCCTGGCCCGATGCGCTGGAGCTGCCCGGGGCGGTCCAACTCGTGCACCTCAAGGCGCTGGTGCTGAGCCGCCCCTTCCTGGCGCGGATCCCGGACCAGAGTCCGGTCCTCCCCGGGCAAGGGGAGGGGATGGAGCGGGTGCAGGTCACCCGGGATGGCACGCCGGGAGACCCGGACGCCTCGTATCTGCTCGCCTATTTTCCCTCTCGTCGGGGCGTCACGCTCGCGACTGGGATGCTAGCCGGCCCAGAGGTTGCCGGGTGGTGGTTCAACCCGCGCGACGGCCGCTCCACCGCGCTGGGGCGCTGGGCGCGGGAACCCGCCCGGGAATTCACGCCGCCCGCCGGGTCCCCCGGCGAGGACTGGGTGCTCGTGCTCGACGATGCCGCCCGCGGTTATCCCGCCCCCGGCTCCGCCGTGACCTCTGTCCGTCTCTAACTCCTCTCCTTCCCGATGAAAGTCCCCCGCTTCCCCCTCGCGCCCCTCCTGGCGGCGCTGTTGCCGGCGCTCCCGGTCCTGCTCCCCGCCGCCGAGACGTCCCCGCGCGCCGGCCGCACCAACGTCGTGCTCATTCTGGTCGATGACCTTGGCTGGCGCGACATCGGCGCGAACGGCAGCACCTACTACCGCACGCCCAACATCGACCGGCTCGCCCGCGAGGGGGTGCGGTTCACCGACGCCTACGCGGCCTGCGCCGTGTGCTCGCCGACGCGCGCGGCGGTGCTCACGGGCAAGTACCCGGCCCGCCTGCTGCTGACCGACTGGCTGCCGAACGGGCGCTGGGACCCGCGGTCGCGCCTGCGGAGCGCCCGCTTCGTGCGCAGCCTGCCGCTCGAGGAGATCACCCTCGCCGAGGCGCTGCGCGAGGCCGGTTACCGCACCGCCAGCATCGGCAAGTGGCACCTCGGCGGGGAGCCGTTCTCGCTGCCCGAGCACCACGGCTTTGACCTCAACGTCGGCGGCAACGCGCACGGCGCCCCGGGCGACTTCTTCTTCCCCTACGAGGGCAACTGGGCGATCCCGACCACGGGTCAGCGGGCCCGTTGGAGCGTGTTCCGCGAGGGCAAGACCGGTGAGTACCTCACCGACCGCATCACGGAGGAGGCCGTGAATTTCATCCGCGAGAACCGCGACCGCCCGTTCTTCCTCTACCTGCCGCACTACGCCGTGCACACGCCGCTCCAGGCCAAGCCCGAGGTGGTCGCGAAGTACGAGCGCGTCCCCGAGGCGGAGCGGCAGGGCAAGCCCGTCTACGCCGCGATGGTCGAGAGCCTCGACGACAGCGTGGGCCGCGTGATGGAGACGCTGCGCGAGCTCGGGCTCGAGCGGGACACGATGGTGATTTTCACCTCCGACAACGGCGGGTTCTACAACGCCACCAGTAATGCGCCGCTCCGGGCCAACAAGGGGGCGTACTACGAGGGCGGCATCCGGGTGCCGCTCCTGATCAAGTGGCCGGGCGTCGCGCGCCCCGGCACCGTCAGCGCCGAGCCGGTCACCAGCACCGACCTCTACCCGACCTGCCTCGCCGCCGCCGGGCTGCCCCTGCGCCCCCACCAGCACGTGGACGGCCTCGACCTGCGGCCGGTGCTCGCGGAGGGCAAGGCGTTGGGGCGCTCCTCCCTCTTCTGGCACTTCCCGCACTACAACGACCATCCGCACAGCGTGCCCTCGGGAGTCATCCGCCGCGGCGAGTGGAAGCTGATCGAGACGTTCGACCCCGCGGGGTTCGAATTGTACCATCTGGCCGCCGATCTCGGGGAGACGCGCAACCTCGCGGCCGCCGAACCAGCCCGGCTCGCGGAGTTGCGGCGCGAGCTCGAGGAGTGGCGCCGCGTCGTCGGTGCTGAGATGATGGCGCCGAATCCCGGATACGACCCCTCGTTCCAGCCCGTGCCGAAGGGCAAGAAGCGGAAGGCTGGCCAATGAGGACGAGCTCCCGCCCCTGGCGGCTGGCCCTGGTAGCCGCCGCCCTGATCGCCTTCCCTGCGGTCGCCGCCGAGCCGGTGCGCTGGGAGCGATTGGCCCCGCTCCCGGATCCGGAGGGCTTCGCCTATCCCTTCGCCGGCGTGCACCGCGGCGCGCTGCTGGTCGCCGGCGGCGCCAATTTCCCGGGCAAGCGTCCGTGGGACGGCGGGGAGAAGGTCTGGTACGACACGGTCTTCGTCCTCGAGCGGCCCGAAGGCGCTTGGAAGATCGGCGGCCGCCTGCCCCGGCCCCTCGGCTACGGGGTCTCCATCCCGACTCCCGACGGCGTGCTTTGCCTCGGGGGCAGTGACGCCGGGGGCCACCACGCCGACGCGTTCCTCCTGCGCTGGGAGGAAGGCCGGATCGCCACGCGGCCGTTCCCGGCGCTGCCGCGCCCGGTGGCGAACCTTTGCGGCGCCCTGCTGGGCTCCACCATCTATGTCGCCGGCGGCATCGCCACCCCGGATGCCACCGCGGCGCTCACGACCTTCTGGGCGCTGGACCTTGCCGCCCCGGAGCGGCGCTGGCGCGAACTTCCCTCCTGGCCGGGCCCGGGCCGGATGCTCGCTGTCGCCGCGGTCGCGGATGGCGCCTTTTTCCTCGTCAGCGGCGCCGCGCTCGCGCCGGACGCGCAGGGCAAGCCGGTGCGGACGTACCTCCAGGACGCCCACCGCTATGACCCGGGCCGGGGCTGGCGTCGGATCGCGGACCTGCCGCGGCCGGCCGTCGCGGCGCCGACCCCCGCGCCCCCCGACGGCGCGCGCGGCTTCGTGGTGCTGGGCGGCGACGACGCCTCGCAGCTGAAGGTGACGCCGCTGTCGGCGCACCCTGGCTTCCCCGGCGCGACGTGGACCTATGACCCGCCGGCGGACGCCTGGCGCTCCACCGGCCGGATGCCGCGGCCCACGGTGACGGTACCCGTCGTCGAGTGGGAGGGCCGGTATGTCATTCCCAGCGGCGAACTCCGTCCCGGCGTGCGCACGCCGGAGGTCTGGACCCGGCGCCCGGCGCAACCCTGAACGCTTCCCCTAATGCATCTTCCCCGCCTCGCCCTCGCCCTGTTGGTTTCCGTCCCGGCCCTCGCCGCGCCGTCGCCCCGGCCCAACGTCCTGTTCCTGGCCGTCGACGACCTGCGCGTCTCCCTCGGCTGCTACGGGGACCCGCTGGCGCTCACGCCCCACCTGGACCGCTTCGCGGCCGGGGCGCGGATGTTCGAGCGCGCCTACACGATGCAGGCCGTGTGCGGGCCGGCGCGCACCGCGATGCTGACCGGGCGCCTGCCCGACCACAACCGGGCCTGGCACAATCGGAACCTGTTCCGCGCCACCAACCCCGGCCTCGTCACGCTGCCGCAACTCTTCAAGCAGCACGGCTATTTCGCGCAGGCAATGGGCAAGATCTTCAGCGGAGACGAGCGCGAGCTGGACCCGGCGTCGTGGTCCGCCCCGGAGATCCTGCGGCAGGACGGCTGGCGGAACTACGCGTCGCCCCGGGGGGAGGGGACCGGCAAGCAGGCCCCGTGGGAAGCGGCGGACGTGCCCGACGAGGGCTACAGCGACGGCAAGCTCGCGGCCCTCGCGGTGGAGACGCTCGGGCGCTTCCGCGCCGAGGCGAAACCCTTTTTCCTCGCGGTCGGCTTCTTCAAACCGCACCTGCCGTTCAACGCCCCCAAGCGCTACTGGGACCTGCACGATCCCGCCAAATTCGCGCTTCCCGGCGAGCGGGAGCAGGTGGCGGGCGCGCCCGCCGCGGCCTACCACACCCACCGCGAGCTGGGCGGCTATTCCGGGATGCCCAAGGACGAGCGCGTCGACCCGGCCGAGACCGCCCGCCTCCGGCACGGCTACTACGCCTGCGTCTCGTACGTCGACGCCCAGATTGGCAAGGTGCTCGGCGCCCTCGACCGGCTGGGCCTCGCGGACAACACCATCGTCGTGCTGTGGGGCGACCACGGGTTCGCCCTCGGCGACGCCGGGCGCTGGTGCAAGGGAACCAACTTCGAGTTGGATACCCGCGTGCCGCTGCTGATCCGCGTGCCCGGCCAGCCGCGTCCCGGAGCCCCGACCCGGGCGATCGTCGAGTACGTGGACGTTTATCCGACGCTCGCGGAGCTCGCCGGCCTGCCGCCCCCGGCTTACCTGGCCGGCCGGAGCCTGACCCCGATCCTCCGCGATCCCGCCGCGCCCGGCCGCGAGTTCGCGCTCTCCCAGTTTTCCCGCCCCTTCAACGCCGGCGCCCCCGAGGCGATGGGCTACTCGATCCGGACCGCGACCCACCGTTACACCCGCTGGGTCAGCTGGCCCGCGCGCGAGACCACGGCGGAGGAATTGTACGATTACGGGGACCCGGCCAGCGCCTTGCCCCGCTGGTCCACGTTCGTCGAGCAGCGTAACCTCGCCGCCGAACCGGTCGCCGCGCCCGTGCTCGCGGGGCTGCGCGCGCGGATGGACGGCGTGCTGCGGGAACGTTCCGTGGTGGCGCCAGCGCCTGCCGCCAGCGAATCCGTGCCCGCCCGGAAGAAGAAACGTCCCTGAAACCTGTCCCCAAAATGAAGCCCCGCCCGTCTGCCGCTCTCTTTTTCCTCCTGCTCGCCGCCGTGCCCGCGGGTGCGGCTCAGGCTCCGGCCGCGCCGGGCGCCGCGCCCGCGGCGCCCGTGACGCTCTCGGCGTTCGAGGTCACGACCTCGCGCGACATCGGTTACCAGTCTGCCAACTCCGCGGAGGTGACGCGGATGAATATGGCGATCGCCGATCTCCCGCTGAGCCTGACCGTGTTCAACCAGCAATTCCTCGAGGACATCCTCGCGCGGGACACGACGGACGTGCTCGATTACGAGGCGTCGGTCCGCAAGACCACCGAGAACGACGCGTTCCTCGCGCGCGGTTTCGGGAGCGTGGCGGCCAACCTGCTCAACGGGTTCCCGCAGCCGGCCGGCTTCGGCTCGCAGTCGGTGTCGAACGTCGAGCGCGTCGAGGTCATCAAGGGGCCCGCGGCCGTCCTGTACGGGCAGGGTGGCTACGGGGCCACGATCAACCGCGTCACCAAGAAGCCGCTCGCCCGCTTTCAGGGCTCGCTCCGCGCCTCGGCCGGTCCGCAGGACTCCTACCGCGTGGCCTTTGACCACACCGGGCCGCTGCCGTGGTTCGGTGGGCGCCTGCTTTACCGGCTCAATGTCGAATGGGACGACGCCGAGGTCTATCGCGGCACACCGAGCAACCGATTCAACGTCTCCCCGGCCTTCACCTGGATCGTCTCCGACCGCACCCAGCTCACCCTCGAGTACACGCGCGACCGCCACGTCCGCCCCGGCGGCTGGGCGTTCCCGATGGTGAACCGCGATCCGAATGGCATCAGCACGCCCGACGGCGTGTACCACCGCTTCGGGCGCCGCGACTACAACCACACCTGGCCGGGTGACATCCGCCAAAACACCCGGCAGGTGGCGGCGGTCGAGGCGCGCCACGTGTTCAGCGCCGACTGGCAGTTCCGCTCGCAGTTCCAGTACAGCGACCGCGACCAGCACCAGGTCGAGACCCAGCCGTGGATCGAGGCGATGACGATCCTGCGCGACGCCGTGCTGACCCCGCGCGGCTGGCGCGACGTGCCGCGCGGCACGGAGAACTTCCGCACGCGCAACGAGCTCGTCGCCCGCGTGCGCACCGGGCCCCTCCGTCACCAACTGCTGGCCGGCCACGCCTGGGACCTACAGTACGACGACAACAAGACCTCCCGCTCCGTGAACAACTACGGCGGACTAGCCCCCGGTTCGGCCGCGCTGGAGGGCTCCGGGTTCAACACCACTAGCGGGGTGATCCTCAACCGTTTCCCGAACCTCACGTACGCCCAGTTCCTCGCCAACCCGAAGCTGGCCGGCTTCAACCCCAACCTCCTCCTGCCGGTCAACGTGTTCCAGCCGGCCAACTCGCTGCCGGTGCCCGCGCCGGCGAACCGCCCGCCGCTCTACCTCGACACGTGGACGCG
>CAIOTK010000294.1 GCA_903861185.1 uncultured Opitutia bacterium
AAATCCGGACCGACACCTTGGTAGCTCTCGGTCATCACGCCCGCGATCCGATCCGGCGTCACCCCACGCTGCGCCAAGCTGGAGAGGAACAGGTCGAAGGAGGTGTCCGGGTTCTTGTAACCATCCGGAAACGGCACCTGGACGAACTGCGGGCAACACGAGCCGAGCCAACGTTTGCCCTTGGCCATTCCGCCCGCCAGTTGGGCGCCCATCGTACGCCCGTGGAAGGCGTTCTGGAAGGTGACCATGATCGACTTCGCCGGGCCGTGCTTCTCCAGCGCATACGTCTTGGCCAGCTTGATACAGTTCTCGGTCGCCTCGCTGCCCGTCGAAAGCAGGAAGACGGTCGCCCGCTCCAGCTGGGGCGCGAGGGCACTCAGCATCCCCGTCAGCCGCGCCCGGCCCTCGTGCGGGAAGACGTAGGTCGCCAGCAGCGGACGCTCCACCGCCTCCTTCAGCGCCGCTACAATCCGCGGGTGCCCGTGGCCCGCATTGGTCACGAGCACACCCGAGGACCAGTCGATCCAGCGGTTGCCCCAGCGGTCAGCGATGGTCGCTCCCTCCGCGTGGTGCCACACCACGGGCGGCTGGCCGGACATCGATCGCGGCTCGCTCCGGCGCAACTCCTCGAAGAGGGGCAGCGACTCCGGCACCGGCAGCGCGGTCTGGATGGTCCGCCAGCGCGTCTGCACGGGCGGGACGGAAACGGGGGTGAGGTTGTATTCGGCCATGATGATTATCTCCGGAGGCGCACGTGCGGTTGGTCGCCGTACACAATATCGCACCAGTCGCCGTCCGCGAGGATGGAAAGGCGCGCCGCCTCCACCACCAGCTCGTTGTCGGCGGAATTCGCGGGCGTCGCCAGCAGGCCCGCCCGGTCAATCTCCTGCATGATCCCGCGCCGGCGCTCCAACGCGGCCGCGACGTCGAGCCCAGCGCTCTCCGCCTCCAGCCGCCGCATTGCGTCTAGGTGGGCCGCCACGGACTCGAACCCGTACCCTGCGGGACGATATCCGGGACCCGTCCACGGCACCAACCGGTAGAAGTCCGGGCTGCAGTAATTGTACCGCGAGCCGCCGCAGCCGATGTTCTCGAGGTACGAGTGGCGGACGCCGCGGTCTTGGTCGTTATGCTGAATCATCCCGCCCCGATCCTTGCCCTCGCAGTACATCAACAGGCCCTGGTCGTTGCTGCCCGCCGCGTCATCCGGGTAGCCAAGGCCGTCGATGACGGACAGGAGGGCCCCGTTCTCGTAGCGAACGCGCCCATTGGCCCACATATACCCCTCGTTACCGTTGGGGAACCTTCCCTTCACCCCGCTCACGGAGACCCCCACCGGGCGCAGGCCGGTGATGAACTGCACCAGATCGAAGTAGTGGCACCCCACGTACACAAACGGATCGGTCTGGTCGGTCGTGAACCAATTCTGGAAATTGGAGCGGCGGTAATAATAGGGCTCGATCATCCGGGCCTCGCCGATGCGGAACTCCCCGAAGTGCCCCAGCCCATACTGCCGCCGCGCCATCAGCGCGCGCGTGTCGAGGCGCTTGTGGTACTCGACGCCCACGAACAGGCCCCGCGCACGCGCCTCGCGCTCAATCTCCACCGCCTGCGCATGCTGCAGCACAAGGGGCTTCACGCACAGGACGTGCTGCTCGCACCGCAGCGCCTCCATCACCATCTCGAAGTGCAGCTGGTCCGGCGTCGCGATGATCACCGCCTGCCGCGGCCGCGCCTCCGCCAACAGCCGCCGATACAGGTCCGGCTGCCGCTCGGTCTCCGGCGCCCGCACATCCGGGTAGGCCTCAAAATCCTGGCCCGGAAACGCCGCCTGCAAATCCGCGCCCTCCTTCAGCGCCCGGATGCGCGCCGAACTCTGCGCACACACCCGGATCCGGGCGACCGCGCCCAAACGCTGCAGGTGGTAAACCGAGGGGAGGATCAGATCGTAGGTGATCATCCCCCCACCAATGATCAGGACGTCGAGGGCGGGTTTGGGCGGCATAACGAGGAGGGAGAACGGGGCAGATGGGCGCGGGAGACGAGCAGGAAGCAGCTTCAGGCAGATTCGCGCACGACCAGCTCACCCGGGAGCAACACTTGGGCCGCGGTCGCCGCCGGGGACCGGCCGGCCCCGGCCACCCACCCAAAGGCGGTCCGCGCGAGGTCCGCCACCGGCTGACGGATGGTGGTCAACGCCGGGGTCAGAGCGTCCGCCAACGGCAAGTCGTCAAACCCGGTCACCGCCATCGCCCCGGGCACCGCGAGCCCGCTCTCCTGCAAGGCGCGCAACACGCCAATTGCGATCGCATCGCCCGCCGCCAGCAACGCTTGCGGTCGCTCGCCCCCCCGGCGGAGCAACTCGCGGGTCGCCTGCAGTCCCGCCGCCGTCGCGGGCTCCGGGCGCGCCACTTGCCATTCGGAGCGGGTCTCGAACCCCAGCGCCCCCGCTTGGGCCACGAAACCGCGCAGCCGCTCCCGGTGCGCCGGCAGGGCATCCGCGATGAAACCCACCCGGCGGATCCCGCGGCGACCCAGGTGCCCGAGCAAAGCCGCGATCCCGCGCGCACTATCCACCGCCACGGTCGCGTGCGTCGCCCCCGGACTCGTCCCGATGCGTGCCACCGGCAGGCCCCGCGCGAGGAATCCCTCCAGCCAATCCTCCCGCCCGCCGCTGCCCACGACGATCAAGCCGCTAATGCCGTGTTTGGCGAGAGGCCGCAGCGCATCCGGATCCTCCCGCCGCTGCTCCAAGCCCGCCAACACCAGCGTGTGATCCTCCCGGTGCGCCAGCCGCTGCAACGCACCAATCAGCGCGCCCAAGAACGGATCCTCAAAATCGTACACCACCACCCCCAGCGTCCGGCTCGACACCCCCCGCAAAATGCGCGCCGTGGCGTTGGGCACGTACCCCAAGTCCGCCGCCGTCCGGCGAATCGACGCTACCGTGGCCGCCGCCGCCCCAATCTCCTCCGCCTTCCCCCCCAACACCCGCGAAACCAACGTCACCGACACCCCCAGCCGGGAGGCGATGTCCTTTTGGGTGATCGTAGGCGTCATCGGCAAACGGATCGCGAACGCGCCAGAGGCCCCCTCCGCCGTCAATCTCAATCGTATGAGACTTGACTCCACCCCTCCGACTGACGCGCCCATGGTAGCTGAGATCAACGCCAGCGGGACGACTTGCTGCGGGTTGCTGGCGGAGACCGCCCCGTTCCGCGGCCAGTGATTTTCGCCGCGCCTTCTCCGGCTTTCAGGGCCCAACGAGACCCTGCGTTCCAAACAAAAAATTGGAGGCGCGGGCCGGAATTGAACCGGCGCATAGAGGTTTTGCAGACCTCGGCCTTACCACTTGGCTACCGCGCCCTTTAGGGAAGCCGAAACTTCGCGCCCGCGCGCCGGCACCGCAAGCCGAAACACACCCCACTCCGCTTCAGAAGCGCAGCGCCGGGTTCGGATGCCCGCAGCGCGGGCACGGCATGCTACCTGCGGTCCCCGGCGCCCCGTAGACCGCGTCGCAGCGGACGCAATGGTGCGCCGACGGCCGACGGCCGGAGGCCTGCCGCAAATCCCGCCGCTCGTACACTAGCCAAAGCACCGCGAGAACGCCGAGACCTAGGCCCGCGACAAAAGCGATCCCGGTGGAAAGCGGAAACATAGCGTCTGCGCTACCGGGGCACCGTTGGCGTCGCGAACCAAAAAAAGGCGCCGGGCCCAAAGGCCCGGCGCCGGGAAAACTGCGGTTCGTTAACTCAGGCCTTCGCCTCGCCCGCGGCCGGAGCCGGGGTTTCGGCGGCGGGGGCGGCCGGCGCGCTCGCCTTAGCCTTGCCCTTGCCCTTCGCAGCACGACGACCGGAGGACTTCTTGTAGCCCGGATCATCCGCCTTCACGAACTCGATGAGCGCCAGTTCCGCGGCATCGCTGATCCGGCGCTGGCCGAGCTTGTAGATTCGGGTGTAGCCGCCGGAGCGCTGCGCGAACTGAAGGTGAAGTTCGTTGAAGAGCTTGGTCACCGCGGTCTCGTTGCGGATGTCCGCGAGAGCGAGGCGGCGCAGATGGATCGCATCCTTCTTCTCGGCCTTGGCCGCGGCGCGCTTGGCCTTGGTGACGGCCTTCTCGATGAAGGGACGCAGGGCCTTAGCCTTGGTCAGGGTGGTCTCGATCCGCCCGTGCTCGATGAGCGAGGCGGCGAGGTTAGAGAGCATCGCCCGGCGATGCTCGCGGGTGACGCCCAGGGAGGCGTGGTGCTTATTATGACGCATGGTGGGTTGGGTTTAACCCGCCTCCGATCGGCAATCCGGCCGCAGCGTAGGGCGGCGACGGACGGCGCGCAGGCGGGGAAAGGGATGCGCTCCGGCCGAACCGCCAAGGTCCAGCCAGAGCGCGGGAGGGATCAGGCTTCCTTCTTCGCCTCGAGGAGGCGCTCGTCGAACTTCATCCCGAGCGAGAGCCCGAGAGCCTCGAGCTTCTCCTTGATCTCGTTGAGCGACTTCTTACCGAAGTTGCGGTACTTGAGCATCTCCTGCTCCGTCTTCATCGCGAGCTCACCGACCGTGGTGATATTCGCGTTGTTCAGGCAGTTGGCGGCGCGGACCGAAAGCTCGATCTCGTTCACCGACATATTGAGCAGCTTCCGGAGCTTGTTCTGCTCCTCGCTGACCTCCGAGTGCTGGTTCTCGAACTCGTACTGCTCTTCGCTCACCCGGTCGAAGACGTCCAGGTGGTGCTTCAGGATCGAGGCGGACTGCTTCAGCGCGTCATCGGGCGTGATCCGACCGTCGGTCCAGACCTCGAGGATGAGCTTGTCGTAATCCGTGATCTGGCCGACGCGGGTCGCCTCCACGGCGTACTTCACGAGGCGCACGGGCGAGAACAGCGAGTCGATGGGAATCACTCCGATCGGCTGATCTTCCTTCTTGTTCGCTTCGCCGGGGAAGTATCCCCGGCCCGTCTTGATCTCGATCTCGGCCTCGAAGGTGCGCTTGTGGTCGAGCGTGCAGATCACCTGCTCCGGGTTCATCACCTTGATGTTGGCGTCGGACTGGATGTCCGCCGCGGTGACCGCCCCGGCCTTGGTGGCGCGGATGAGCAGGGAGATCGGCTCGCGCTTCTGCGAGACGATGAGGATCTTCTTCAGGTTGAGGACGATGTCGGTGACATCCTCGACAACCCCGTCGATGGACTGGAACTCGTGGTTCACCCCCTCGATCTTGATCGAAGAGATCGCGGCACCCTCGATGGAGCTAAGCAGCACCCGCCGGAGGGAATTCCCGATGGTGTGGCCGTAGCCGGCCTCAAAGGGTTCCGCGATGAACTTCGCATAGGTGGGCGTCGCGCCCTCCTCGACCTTGGTGAGCTTGCTGGGGAGTTCGAACTTTCCGAGGCGTTTTGGCATGGCGGGTGAGTTCTAAATATGGAGAAACGTGGGTTGGACCGGAGCCCGCGCTTAGAACCGCGAGTAGAACTCGACGATCAGCTGCTCGTTGACTTCCTGGGTCATCTCCTCGCGGGTGGGGAGGCGGACGACGGTGGCCTTAAAGGCTTCGGGATTCATAGTGAGCCAGCCCGGAACGTTCCGGATGCGGCTCTCCTCGAGGCAGCGGGTGGCCAGCTGGCGGGAGGCCGGGGTGTTCTTCACCTCGATCTCATCGCCGGCTTGGACGTTGTAGCTCGCGATGTCGACCTTGTGGCCGTTCACGCGGATGTGCCCGTGGTTGACGAACTGGCGGGCGGCCGCGCGGCTCTTGGCGAGACCGAGCAGGTAGACCGTGCTGTCAAGGCGGGTCTCGAGGAGCTGCAGGAAGCGCTCGCCGGTGACGCCGCGCTCGCGCTTCGCGATCTCGAAGACGCGGCGGAACTGGCGCTCCAGCAGGCCGTAGATATAACGCAGCTTCTGCTTCTCATTGAGGCCGACGGCGTATTCGGAGACCTTCCGACGCAGCTTCGGGCCGTGCTGGCCGGGCGGATAGCCGCGGCGCTCGAGCGCCTTGCCGGAGCCGAGCAGGTGCTGGCCAAAGCGGCGGCTGATGCGGGTGGTGGGGCCGGTGTAACGAGCCATGGTAAATCCTGGTGCGAAGGGTTGTGGAGGGGGCGCGCGGGCTTAGACGCGGCGGCGCTTGCGGGGACGGCACCCGTTGTGCGGGATGGGCGTCACATCGACGATCGAGGTGATCTCCAAGCCGATAGCCTGGAGGGCGCGGATAGCCGAATCGCGGCCGAGGCCGGGACCGGAAACGCGGATCACGACGTCCTTCAGACCGTGGGACATCGCGTTGCGCGCGGCGTCCTGGGCGACGACCTGGGCGGCGTACGCGGTCGACTTACGGGAGCCGCGGAAGTTGCACTTACCAGCGGACGACCAAGCGATCACGGCGCCCTTCTGGTCGGTGATCGAGACGATCGTGTTGTTGAACGACGCCAAAACATTGGCGACGCCGGAGATGACATTCTTGGAACCCTTGGCTTTGCGGACCTTGATCGCGCCAAGCTCTTCCTTGAGCAGTTCCTCGGCGGTCGGCTGGCGAGCCACGCCGTGGACCATCTCCACCGACTTGGCGGGCGCGGCGGCCTCGGCGGGCGCAGCGCCCTCGGCCGGGGCGGCACCCTCGGCGCCGGGCTTGGCCGCCTTGTCAGCGGCGGCCTTCGGGGCCTTCGCCTTCTTTTCGGCGGGGGCGGCAGCCGGCGCGCCTTCGGCGGCGGGCTTGGCGGGCTTCTCTTTCTTGGGAGCGGACTTTTCTTCGGCCATGACGATAAGGGATTAGGCTTCCTTGGCTTTCGTGACGCCAACGGTCTTGCGCGGGCCCTTGCGGGTACGAGCGTTGGTGCTGGTACGCTGACCGCGCACCGGGAGGCTGCGCCGGTGGCGGATGCCCCGGTAGCAATTGATCGCCTGCAGGCGCTTCAGGTTCGCCGCGATCTCGCGGCGCAGGTCGCCCTCCAGCACCCACTTGTGGTCGGTGATGAGGTGCAGGATCTTGTTCAGCTGCTCCTCAGTGAGGTCCTGCGCCCGCATATCAGGGTTCAGGCCCGCCTCCTTGACGAGCTGATCGGCCCGCGTGGGCCCGATCCCGTTGATGTAACGCAGGGAGTACGCGACTTTCTTCTTCGCGGGGATTTCAACGCCGAGGAGACGAGGCATGATGAGGAACGGATGGGTTAGGTGGAAACAGTGGAGGAAAAAGGGAAGGAATCTTGAGGCTCAGGGGAGCGCAGCTTGCGGCACGGTGAGGATCTCGGGACCAGCGTCCGTCGTCAGGACCGTGTGCTCAAAGTGGGCGGAGGCCGAACCGTCGGTGGTGACGACCGTCCAACCGTCCTCGAGGGTACGGGTGCGGTAACCGCCGGCGTTGACCATCGGCTCGATCGCCAAAGTCATCCCGGGGCGAATGCGATCGCCAGTGCCGCGGCGGCCGAAATTGGGGATCTCCGGGGGCTCGTGCATCCGCACGCCCACCCCGTGACCAACCATATCCCGCACCACGCTGAAACCCGCGGCCTCAACGTGCTGCTGGATCGCCGCCGAAATGTCGCCGATGCGCTGGCCCACGCGGGCCTGCTGGAT
Source organism: uncultured Opitutia bacterium (assembly GCA_903861185.1). Classification (GTDB taxonomy): domain Bacteria; phylum Verrucomicrobiota; class Verrucomicrobiia; order Opitutales; family Opitutaceae; genus ER46. The sequence continues at coordinate 7,562 of CAIOTK010000294.1, forward strand.
GCCGCGGTCAAGAGCCTCACGGCTCACCTGCAACAAACGGGCGCGCTCCGGGGAGATTAACCCCACCGGAAGGGTGAAGGCGTTGTCGCCCACGTAACCTTCGTGCCAGACCACAATGTCCAGCGAAACGATGTCCCCATCGCGCAACACCCGCCTCAAAGACGGGATGCCGTGCACCACCTCCTCGTTCACCGAGATGCAGGTGTGCGCCGGATAACGCCGGGATCCATGCTGATAACCATAACAGGCGCTGCGCGCGCCCAAACGGGCGATCGCTGAACGGCCCGCCTCTTCCAAGTCCTGGGTCGTGACGCCCGGCCGAACCAACGGCTTGAGTTCCTCAAGCACGGTGGCGGCGATGGCACACGCGGCACGCATCCGGGCAATCCCCTCGGCGTTTTTGAGCGGGATAGTCACGAGTGCGTGGAGACACCGGGCTCCGGGAGGAGACCCAGCGTCCCGTAATATTCGACGAGCGCCGCAGGGGCGCCGGGGCCGACGAGGACGGCGCTCAGCGCCTCCCCTCGGGCTTCTAACCATTCGTCGAATACTTTGGCTTGGAGCAGCGTAGCCGGGAAGTCCGTGAGGACAAAGCCCGCATCAGGTTTGCGCGCGAAGAACCAGCGGCGCAGGAGCGCCAACAGGGCAACTTCTTCCTTCCGACCCGCAGGGGCCGCAAGGGGCGAAATCCCCCGCCCCTTCAGGAGGGAGGGAGAGACGTGCTCAAGATTCAAAGAACGAAAATCAGAGGAAAGACCATCCACCTTGGCGCAACCGAGGAGGACGACTTTGGACTGGACGGTGGGGCTGAAACCCACCGAGCGGTCAGAGATGCCAACCTCGGGCAAGGAAGTAAAGGTCTTATTTCACAAAGGCCTTGTAGGCCCAGATGGCGGTGCCCAGCAGCAGCAGCCCCATCATCGGGAGCGCCAACTTCATCACCGCTTCCTGGCTCAACGCCTCGCCGGCCGAAGCCTGCTGCGGGCTCGCACTGCGCGCCCGAATGCGTCCCTTCTTCAGGAAGCCGTCGTAGTGGCGCTGCAGCAGGAAGGTCTCGATCTGGCGCATCGTGTCCAAGATCACGCCGACGGTGATCAACATACCGGTACCGCCAAAGAAGTAGGCGATCCGGGTCGGAACGTTGAGCTCGAACAGCAGCACGTCCGGCATAATGGCGATGACCGTGAGGAAGATCGCGCCCGCCAAGGTCAGACGCGTCATGATGAAATCCAGGAACTGCGCCGTCGGTTCACCGGGACGCACCCCGGGGACGTAGCCACCGTACTTCTTCAGATCGTCCGCGATCTGGATCGGCTTGAACATCACCGAAACCCAGAAATAGCTGAAAAACAGGATCAGGGTCGTGTAGATCGCGTAATAGGTCCAATGACCGCGCAGCAGGTTCTGCGAAAACTCGCTCAGGAACTTCAGATTGTACGTGGCACCGATCCAAGAGAAGATCTGCTGCGGGAAGAGCAAAATCGCGCTGGCGAAGATCACGGGCATCACGCCCGAATAGTTCACCTTGAGGGGCAGGAAGGAACTCTGCCCCCCCATCACCTTGTTCCCCACCACGCGCTTCGCGTACTGCACCGGAATCTTCCGCTGGGCCTGGACCACCGCGATGATGCCCATCGTCACCACGATGAACAGGGTCAGCATCACCACCGCCTGGGGAACGCCCAAGCTAGTCCCGGTGCCGACGGGCCGGAAGAACAGGCTGTAGGTCTGCTGGGCGGCGCCGGGGATATCCGCCAAGATGCCGACCGTGATAAGTAGGGAGACGCCGTTGCCGATCCCCCGCTGGGTGATCTGCTCGCCGAGCCACATCAGCAGCATCGTACCCGCAGTCATAAAGATGACCGAGGTGAGGATGAAGCTCCACTTGCTGATGATCACGATCGACCCGTAGGTGGCGACGTCATAGCCAGGGAAGAGCTGCCCGGGATTGTTCAACGCCAAGATCAGCAGGGTGCCTTGGATCAGACAGATGATCACGGTGGCGTACCGGGTGTACTGCGTCAGCTTCTGGCGGCCGACATCACCCTCTTGCTGGAGGCGGCTCAGGGCCGGCACGACCGCGGTCATCAGCTGGAAAATAATCGAGGCGCTGATGTACGGCATAATGCCCAACGCGGCGATCGCGCCCTTGGTCAGGGCGCCACCGGTGAACATATTGTACAGCCCGATGAGGTTACCCGCACCCGTGGCCGCCTGCTCGGCGAAGAACTTCTGCAGGGGCGCCGGATCGATGCCCGGCAGCGGGATGATCGAGGCGACCCGCGAGACGAAGAGCAGCGACAGGGTGTAGAAGATGCGGGAGCGCAGCTCCGGGATCTTCAGGGAATTCGTGAAGGCGGAAAACACAGCGGGGAGGATTACGAGGGAGGGCGCTGGAGGAAATCCCAACCCGGGCCGGCCCGAAGGCCGACGCGGGGGGAACGACAGTAAGGACGGTGGGACGGGATCAGGCCACGACGGCCTGACCACCCGCCTTTTCGATCTTAGCCTTGGCGGAGCCGGAGAACCGGGCCGCCGTGACCTTCAAAGCGCGGCTTAGCTCGCCATCGCCGAGGATCTTGACGGACTTCTCGCCCGCCCGGATCAGGCCGTGGCTTGCGAGCACGCCGGCATCCACCTCGGTCACCGCGGCATCGAGGCCCGCGAGCGCGCCGATATTCACTACGGCGATCTCCACCCGGTGGTTGTAATTGTTGAAGCCGCGGTGCGGGAGTTTACGATAGAGGGGCATCTGACCGCCCTCAAAGCCGGGGCGGATACTGCCGCCGGAACGGGCCGACTGACCCTTGCCGCCCTTGGTGCTGGTCTTGCCGTGGCCGCCGCCTTCACCGCAGCCAACGCGCTTCTTGCGGTGCACGGCACCGGGGACGTTCTTCAGTTCGTGGAGCTTCATAGGATTTCCTCAGGGCGCCGCCCCGGCGAAAAAGGGCCGGGGCGACTCGGATGTTAAAAAATACAGGAGGGAACAGGCGTCGCTCAGGCCGTCTGACGGACCTGGGCAACATCCGCGGCGAGGCGCAGCTTGCGCAGGCCGTCGAGGGTGGCGTGGACCACCGCGATATGGTTGGAGGACCCCATCGACTTGGTGAGGATGTTCTTCACCCCCGCCGCCTCGAGGACCGCACGCACGCCGCCGCCGGCGATGAGACCGGTGCCGGGCGAGGCCGGGCGCAGAAGCACCTTGCCGCCGTCGTACTGGCCGAAGACATCGTGCGGGATCGTGTCGCCCTTGAGCTTCACGTTCACGAGGTGCTTGTGGGCGTTCGCGGTGCCCTTCTTGATCGCGTCCGGGACCTCATTCGCCTTGCCGTAGCCAATGCCGACGCGGCCCTTGCCGTCGCCGACCACGGCCAGCGCCGCGAAGGAGAAACGACGACCACCCTTCACGACCTTGGCGCAGCGGTTGATGAAGACGACCTTCTCGATCATCGAAGGACCGTCGCCCTCTTGGGGCTTGTCCCGCGAGTCGCGGCGGCCGCCATCGCGGCGGGGACCGCGCCCGCCACCGGGGCCACGGAAGCCACCGCCACCCCCACGACCCTCACGCGCCGGGCGCTCGGGCGCGGGCGTGGGAGTGGGCGCGGGCGCCGGAGCGGCCGCCGCCGGGGTCACAACAGTCTCGGAAGAATTTTCGGTGCTCATGCGGTGCTTAGAATTGGAGCCCGCCCTCGCGCGCGGCTTCGGCGAACGTTTTGACCTTGCCGTGGTAAGGGGCGCCGCTGCGGTCGAAGACCACCGCGGAAATCCCCGCCGCCTTCGCCTTGGCGGCGAAAGCTTGGCCGAGCGCCTTCGCGCCCGCCAGATTGGCCTTCAGCTTCTGCTCGCGCAGCGTGGAATCCAAGCTGGAGAGGAAGACCAGCGTCGCGCCGGCCTCGTCGTTGATCGCCTGGGCGTAGACGTGCTTGGAGGTGAAACGGACCGCGAGGCGGGGCCGGGCTGCCGTCCCGTTGACCTTCTTGCGGATGCGCCAGCGACGGTTCTGCAGCAGGCGGGCTTTGTTGATAGTTTTCATTCTGGATTCTCCAGGCCTTAGGCCACGGTCTTGCCTTCCTTGCGACGCACACGCTCACCGACAATCCGCACGCCCTTACCCTTGTAGGGCTCCGGCGGGTAGTAACTGCGGATCTCCGCGGTCACCGCTCCGACCAACTGCTTGTCCGCGCCCTCGACCTTCAGCTTGGTCTGGTCGGTCACGGTCACCTTGATCCCTTCCGGGATCGTCATCAGGATCGGGTGCGAATAGCCCAGCGCGAGGTCCAACTGGTTGCCCTTGAGGTTGGCCTTGAAGCCCACCCCTTGGATTTCCAAGTCCTTCACGTAGCCCTCGGTGACCCCCTTGACCATACCGGCGACGACGGAACGCGCGGTCCCGTACATCGCTCGCGCGAAGCGGGTCTCGTCGGTCGGGGCGAAGGTGACAGTCTTGTCGGCCACCGTCACCTTGACGGCGGAGGCGAAGGCTTTCTGCACCTTGCCCTTGGGGCCCTCGACGAGGACGGTCGCGCCGTTGACGGAGACCTTGACCTTGTCGGGGATTGAAACGGGTTGTTTGCCAATGCGGCTCATGGAATGGGATGGCTGAGGGTCAGCAGCGCCTTACCAGACGTTGCAGAGGAGCTCCCCGCCGGCCTTCTGGCGACGGCAGTCGGCGTCCTTCAGCACGCCCTTGGAGGTGGAGACAATGGCGATGCCCAGGCCGTTGAGGACCCGGGGGACTTCGGTGTAAGCGAAGTAAAGACGGCGGCCCGGCGTAGAGACGCGGGTCAGGCCCGTGATGGCGGGAGCGCCAGCCACGTACTTCATCTTGGCCACCAACGTCGGGTGGCCCTGGGCGTCCGTGCCCTTGCTGAAGTCGGCCACGTAGCCCTCGGCCTTAAGGATGCCCAGGATGTTTTCCTTGAGCTTAGAATGCGGGATCACGCAGTTCTCCAGACGCGCCTTAGAGGCGTTCCGGAGCCGGGTGAGGAAATCGCTGATCGGATCGGTCATGTTGGATGGAGGTCGGAGGGTGGTCGGCGGGTCATATCCGGGGGACCCGAAGGCCCCCACCCCCGCCGGCCGAAAGGGAAATTACCAGGAGGACTTGGTTACGCCGGGAATCTTGCCTGCAAGGGCTAGTTCGCGGAATTGGATACGGGAAACGCCGAACTTACGGTTGTAAGCGCGGGGACGACCGCTGAGGGAGCAGCGGTTGCGGATGCGCACCGGGGATGAGTTCCGGGGCAGCTTCTGCAGCTTCTTCTGGGCCGCGAAGAACTCCTCGTCAGTCGTGGCGGGGTTGATCAGGGCGGCCTTCAGTTCGGCACGCTTCGCGGCGAACTTGGCGACAAGGCGGATGCGCTTCTGGTTGCGCTCGAGGGCGGAGGTCTTCGGCATGACGGAAAAGGATCGGGTTAGGCGGCCTTGGTGGCGGATTCCACACGGCGGAACGGCATCCCGAGAAGCCGCAGGAGCTCGCGCCCCTCGTCGTCGGTCTTGGCCGTCGTCACGAGGGTGAGGTCGAGACCAATGTGCTTCTTCACGTTCTCGACGGTGATCTCGGGGAAGATGGAATGGTCGGTGATGCCGAGGTTGTAATTACCCTGGCCATCGAACTTGCTCGGCACGCCGCGGAAGTCGCGGATCGTCGGCAGCGCCACCGCCAGCAGGCGGCAGAGGAACTCCCACATCGCATCGCCGCGCAGCGTGACGTGGCAACCCACGACCTGACCCTGCTTCAGCTTGAAGTTGGCGATGGCCTTCCGGGAACGGGCCAACACGGGCTTCTGACCGGCGATCTGCGCGACATCGCGCTGGATGTCAGCGATCTGGTTCTTGTCGGCGTCAGCATCGATACCGGTGTTGATCGCGATCTTCACCAGACGCGGCACCTGATGGCGGTTCTTGTAGCCCCGGCTACGGGTGAGCTCGGGGGCAACCTGCTCGACGTAAAGCTTTTTCAGACTGGGAACGTAACTCATGGAAGGTGTCCGGGATTACCGACCCCGGACGAAAGGATTGCGGAGAAAGGAGGGAAAAGGGCGAAGGATCGCGGAAGAGATCCGGGGATGGCAAGCGCCGTCTGCGCGGTTAGGCGGTGGCGGCGGCCGGCTTCCGGCGGCGGCTGGCGTCGAAATCCTTCTGCAGCATCAAGTTGCTGATATGGATCGAACCCTCGCGCTCGGAGATGGAACCCTGCGGGTGTTCCTGAGACTTCTTCAGGTGGCGCTTGATCATGGCCAACCCCTCGACCCGCGCCCGCTCTTTGCCGGCGAGGATCTCGAGCACCTTGCCGGACTTCCCCTTCTGGGAGCCGGCGATGACGACCACCTGGTCGCCGCGTTTAACGTGGAACTTCTGCATGTTAGAGAACCTCCGGGGCGAGCGAGATGATCTTCATGAAGTTCCGCGCGCGCAGCTCGCGGGCAACGGGACCGAAGATACGGGTGCCCTTAGGATTGTTGGTCGCGTCGATGATGACGATCGCGTTGCTGTCGAAACGCAGGTAGCTGCCATCCGCGCGGCGGATCGGAGCCTTGGTGCGAACGACCACGGCCTTGGCCACCTCACCCTTCTTCACGGAAGCGTCGGTCGTGCTCTCCTTGATGTGCACGGTGACGACGTCCCCGACATGGGCGTAGGGAGTGTTCTGCCCCATCCGTTGGATGAGGGCGGCCTTGCGGGCGCCGGTATTGTCGGCGACCTCGAGAATGGAACGCAGTTGGATCATGGCTCTTCCTTCGGGACGGGCGGGTTCAGGCCTTCTTCGGGGCGGCGGGAGCGGCCTCGGCGGGCTTGCTGGTCTTGGTGGGCACGGCAGCGGCGACATCAGCTTCGCTGATCGCGGCGCCCTCGGCGGAAACGGCCTTCTGGATCACGGCGACGACGCGCCAGCGCTTCAGACGGCTGAGGGGACGGGTCTCCATCACCTCGACCTTGTCGCCCACGCGCGTCTCGTTCGCCTCGTCATGGACGTGGAGGACGGTCTGGCGGTTGACGACCTTGTGGTAGAGGGGATGGGGGGTCTTGTAGGCGACGGTGACCTTGATGGACTTGTCGCCCGAGCGGCTCGCGACGAAGCCAACTTGGGTCTTGCGCGTGCTACGCGCGGAGGGAGCGGGAGAGGACATGGCTGGGGGGGCGGGTGGGCGTCTCAAGCGGCCTTCGGCGCCTGGGCCTTCTTCTGGTTGAGGATGGTCTCGAGGCGGGCGATGTCCTTGCGGAGGGCGCGCAGCTCGTGGGTCTTCTCGACTTGGCCGGTCTGCCGGCGCAGGCGGAGCTGGAGCAGCTGGCCGCGGATGTCGCGGAGCTTGGTCGAGATCTCGGCAGGCGCGAGTTCGCGGATTTCCTTGGAAGTCATGGCGGGCGGAACGGGTTGTGGGCTTAGGCCTGGGTGGCCTCGCGCGAGATGAAACGGCAGTGGAAGGGCAGCTTGGCGTCCGCCAGGCGGAACGCCTCACGGGCGACCGTCAGGGGCACACCGGCGAGCTCGAACAACACCGCGCCGGGCTTGATGACCGCGACGTAGTATTCGACCGGGCCCTTGCCTTGGCCCATGCGGACCTCGGCGGGCTTCTTGGTCACCGGCTTGTGCGGGAAGACACGGATCCAGAGCTTACCCTTGCGCTTCAGGTGGCGCGAGATCGTGACGCGAGCGGCTTCGATCTGCTGCCCGGTCATCGGGCCGCGGGTGAGGGACTGGAGACCGAACTCACCGAAGGCGAGGGTATTGCCGCGCTTGGCATTGCCGGCGCGGGATCCCTTCTGCGACTTGCGGTATTTGGTGCGGGCGGGGGCGAGAGCCATGGGAGAATTCTCCGTTTAAAGGGTTGGGCGGGCGGCTCAGGAGTTGTCGGACTCCTGCTTGCAGATCCAGCACTTGACGCCGATCTTGCCGTAGACGGTGAGGGCCTCGGCGAACCCGTAATCGATATTCTCGCGCAGCGTGTGCAGCGGCACCCGGCCCTTACGCTGCCATTCACGGCGCGCGATGTCCGCACCGCCAAGACGGCCCGAGCACTGGATCCGGATTCCCTCCGCACCGAGGGCCATCGCCATTTCGACGGCCTTCTTCATGGCGCGGCGGAAGGCAATGCGGCGCTCGAGCTGGAGCGCCACGTTCTCGGCGACCAGCGCGGCCTCGATCTCGGGCTTCTTGACCTCCTGGATGTCCAGCAGGATCTCCTTGCCCGTCAGCTTCGCCAGCTCCTCCTTGATCTTCTCGATCTCCTGCCCCTTGCGGCCGATCACGATGCCGGGACGGGCGGTGTAGATCTTGACGCGCACCCGGTTCGAGGCGCGTTCAATGAAGATGCGCGGCACCGAGGCCTGCTTCAGCTTCTCCATCAGCTTGCTGCGGATGAGCTGGTCCTCGGCGAGCAACCGGCCGAAATCCTTCTTGCCGGCGTACCAGCGGGACTGCCAATTGCGGCGGACGGCGAGGCGGAAACCAACGGGATTTGTCTTTTGGCCCATGGGGAAAGGAATTAAGCGTTGTCGGTGCCGTCCGAGAGGATGATGCGGATGTGGGACATCTTCTTGCGCCGGGGCATCGCGGTGCCGCGGGCGCCCGCCTTGAACCGCTTCAGCACGGGACCGTTCTCGATCACGGCGCTGCGCACGGTCAGACTGTCGGCGGAAAGATTGCGGTTGTTCTCGGCATTCGCGATCGCGCTCTTGAGCGTCTTCACGATCAGGCGCGCGGACTTACGCGGCACGAGACTCAGGAACTCGACCGCCTCCGTGGCCGGACGGCCTTGGATGGTGCGGGCGACCTCGCGCATCTTTTTGGGAGACATGCGCGCGTAGCGAGTGAGGGCTTGGACTTCCATGGTGGGTTGAGGATTCCGGCGAAACCGCCGGCGATAACGGCGCGAGGCGCCTTACCCTTTGGTTGGTCGGATCTAGGTTAGGATTTAAGGAGCTTTAGTAGGGCGACGTCCCCGGGGCGGACCGCTTGGTCCCCCGCCAGGCGGGTGATGAGGGCGGCGCTGACCGCGGGGCGGAGCGCGACGAGGATCACCTCGCCGATCTCACGCCCATCGCGGACCAAGCGGCAGAGCATTCCCTGCCGGAGGCCACCCTCGAACCCAGCGTCGAGGACCACAAGGTCCGCGACGCTCCCCGCCTCCACCGCCAGCACGGTGCCGGCACGGGGCGCCACCACGGACGCGTGAGCCGCGACCGGGAGCAGACCCGCCAGGAAGAGGGGAAGGAGACGACGCATCGGGAGATTAGATTTCCTTGCGGGTCATGCCGCCGTGCGCCTTGAACACGCGGGTCGGGGCGAATTCCCCGAGCTTGTGGCCGACCATGTTCTCGGTGACGTAGACCGCCACGAACGCCTTGCCGTTGTGCACGCTGAACGTGTGGCCGACAAAGTCGGGGGTGATGGTCGACCGGCGGGACCAGGTCTGGATCGGCTTCTTGGTGCCGGCCTTGACCGCCTTCTCGATCTTCTCGAGCAGGTGGTAGTCGACAAAGAAGCCCTTCTTGATGGAACGTGCCATGGTGCGGAGGGGGCTGGATTACTTCTGACCGCGCGGCTTGCGGCCGTTGTGGTGGACGATGATCTGGGCGTTCGACGGTTTGGACCGGCGCCGCGTCGGGAAACCCTTCGCCAACTGGCCCCAAGGGGAAACCAGCTGCTGGCGACCGCCACCGCCCTTGGACTTACCCTGACCACCACCGTTGGGGTGATCGACCGGGTTCATCGCCATACCGCGGACCGTCGGGCGGATACCGAGCCAACGGGAGCGGCCGGCCTTGCCGAGGGACTGCTGATTGTGGTCGCCATTGCCGACCTCGCCGATCGTGGCGCGGCACTTGGCGTTGACGTAGCGCAGCTCGCCCGAAGGCATCTTGAGCGTCGCCTGACCGTCCTCAATCGCCACCAGCTCAAGGCTGGCCCCGGCGCTGCGGGCAATCTGCGCGCCGCGTCCCGGCACGAGCTCGACGCAGTGCAGGCGGGTCGAAGGCGGAATGATCGCCAGCGGGAAGTTGTTCCCCACGGTGTAGTCGTTGGTCGTGGCCTTATTGGAGGTCACGATCGTGTCGCCCACCTTCAGGCCCTTGGGGGCGAGGATGTAGGCCTTGACGCCGTCGGTGTACGCGATGAGGGCGAGATTCGCCGACCGGTTAGGATCGTACTCGAGGGCCTGCACGCGGGCCGGGAGGTCGAGCCGGCCGCGCTTGAAGTCCACAACGCGGTACAGCTGCTTGTGGCCACCGCCGCGGTGGCGGGAGGTGACGCGGCCGTAAACGTTGCGGCCACCAGTCTTGTTCTTGGACTGGGTGAGGCCACGCTCGGGGCGCTTGCGGGAGAGCTGGCCCGCGGTCTTGTTCAGGGCCGTGAAGCGGCCGGCGGGCGTCAGCGGACGAAAGGAATGAATGGGCATGGGGGGATCTCCGGAGGAGGGCGCGGGCTCAGACCAATTCGATCTTGTCGCCGGCCTTGAGGGTCACGATCGCCTTCTTGTAATCGGAGCCGACACTGGGACGGCCCTGGCGGCTGCGCTTGTTCTTGCCGCGGTAGGTCTGGGTGTTCACCCGGCGCACGGTGACCTTGAAGGTCTCCTCCACCGCGACCGCGATCTGGTCCTTGGTGGCGTGGCCGTACACCTCGAACGTGTACTGGCCGAGGGTCGAGGAGAGCTTGTTCGACTTCTCCGTGAGGCGGACGAGCTTGAGGATCTTGTCGGCTTGCATTAGTTCTTCCCTCCATTGGCGCGGACCAGAATGGCCTCGAGCGCCTTCGTGCTGACGATGATCTTGGCGTACTGGGCGAGATCTAAGGTGTTGAGCTGGGCGGCGTCCTGCAGCGACACGCGCTCCAGATTGCGCGAGGCGCGGGACGTCACGACGTCGAAGCCGGCATCGACGAGGAGCACGCGGCCCTTGGGGGCGATGCGGGCGACAACCTCGTTCATCGCCTTGGTCTTGGCGACGCCGGCTTGGAAGGCCTCGATGACCGCGAGTTCGCCCGCAGTGCAGCGGTCAAACAGGGCGCGGCTGAAGGCGAGGCGGCGGACGCGCGCGTTGACCTTCTTGGAATAGTCGCGGGGCTTGGGTCCGAAGACCACGCCGCCACCTACCCAGAGGGGGGAACGGATGGAGCCGGCGCGGGCGCGGCCCGTGCCCTTCTGGCGCCACGGCTTCTTGCCGCCGCCGCGGACCTCACCACGGGTCTTGGTCGAGTGCGTGCCTTGGCGGTTGTTCGCGTTGATCGCGACGATGACCTCCTTGACCGCCTGCAGGCCCTTGTCGCCCTCGAAGGTCGGCACGTTCGCGAAATCGCGCTCGCTGCTGGTCTTGCCGTCGGAACTAAAGACTACGAGTTTCATCTCAGGGTTCTCCTTTACTTCTTGGCTGCGGGCTTGGCTTCCTTGGCCGGCTTCGCGTCCTTCGCGGGAGCCGGGGCGGCCGCGGGGGCGACCACCGCGCGCTGGCCCTTGATGGCCGTGCGCACCAGCACGTCGTCACCGTTCGCGCCGGGAATGGCGCCCTTCACGAGGATCAGGTTGCGCTCGGCAATCACCCGCACCACGCGGAGATTCTGCACCGTGCGGCGCTCCGAGCCCATATGGCCGGGCATCGCCTGGTTCTTCCACGAACGACCCGGCGTCTGGCGCATGCCGATCGAGCCGATGCGGCGGTGGAACATCGAACCGTGAGTGGCCGGACCACCGGCGACCCGCCAGCGTTTGACCACACCTTGGAAGCCCTTACCCTTGGTCACGCCGATGACATCGACGAGCTGACCCTCGGTGAAGGCCGCGGCGGTGACGACGTCACCCACCTTCAGCTTGGCTTCCGCGTCCAACCGGACTTCGGCGAGCACGCGGGGAGCGGCGTCCAAGCCGGCCTTCTTGGCGTGGGCGAGCTCGGCGGCGGAGGCATTCTTTTCCTTCTGACGGGCGAACCCGAGTTGCACGGCATGGTAGCCGTCGCGGGCGGCGGTCTTGACCTGGACCACAGCACAGGGTCCGGCCTCGACCACGGTGACCGGCACGAGCACATTCTGTGCATCGTAAACCTGGGTCATCCCGAGTTTCTTACCTAGAATTTCGGAGATCATTGGGCTAAGCGGTAGGTGGATAAGGTTCCGTTGGACGGACCTACTTTAGCGGGGCCGGGAGGTTCCCCGAGGGGAACATCGGCGTCTGCTAACTGTAGAGTGAAAAATCCGGGCGGAGGGAGATCGGCAGGAGGAGGTTAGCGGGCGGGCCGCGGACTCAAACGTTGATGGTGATATCGACACCCGAGGGCAAGTTGAGCTTCTTCAGCTCATCCACCGTCTGGGCGGTCGGCTCGATGATATCGATCAGCCGCTTGTGCGTCCGGGTTTCGAACTGCTCCATCGACTTCTTATCGACGTGCGGGGAGCGGTTGACCGAGAGCTTCTCGATGCGCGTGGGCAGCGGGATCGGGCCGGAAACCCGGGCTCCGGACCGCTTGGCCGTCTCGACGATGTCCTGGGCCGACTGGTCGATGACGCGGTAGTCGAAGCCCTGGAGTTTGATGCGGATGCGCTGGCCTTTCATAGCGGAAGAGGAACGGGGTTTACGTGCGGGCGGGAGCCCGGACGGACGACTCGACGATCTTGGTGAGGAGGGAACCGGGCACCTGCTCGAAGTGCGACGGCGTGATGGACGCCGAAGCGCGGCCCTTGGAGAGCGAGCGGATGTCCGTGACGTAGCCGAAAAGTGTCTCGAGCGGGACGTTCGCGTTGATGATGCACGCGCCCGCCTTGTTCTCCATCCCCTGGATCTGACCACGGCGGCGATTGATATCGCCCATCAGGTCGCCCTGATACTCCTCCGGGGTCGTAACCTCGACACCCATAATAGGCTCGAGCAGGATCGGATTCGCCTTCTTCATCGCGTCCTTCAGGGCGAAGATGCCCGCCATCTTGAACGCGAGTTCGGAGGAATCGACCTCGTGGAAGGTGCCGTCCGTGATGCGGACAATGATGTCGACCACGGGGTAACCCGCGACCACGCCGTTGTTCGCACCCTCAAGGATGCCTTCCGTGGCCGGCTTAATGAACTCCTTCGGGATGGTGCCGCCGACGACCTCGTTGACGACCTCCACGCCCTTGCCCTTTTGATTGGGCTCGAGCTTGACGATCACGTGGCCGTACTGGCCCTTGCCACCCGACTGGCGGATGAATTTGCCTTCGCCATCCGCAGCGCGGATCACCGTCTCGCGATACGCGATCTGCGGCTTGCCGGCGGTGGCCTCAACCTTGAATTCCCGCTTCATCCGGTCGCGGATAATATCGAGGTGGAGCTCACCCATGCCCGCGAGAATCGTCTGACCCGTGTCCGGGTCCGTCTTCACGCGCAGGGTAGGATCCTCGGCCACGAGGCGCTGGAGCGCCGTGCCCATCTTCTCTTGGTCGCCCTTGGAATTCGGCTCGATCGACATCGAGATCACGGGCTCCGGGAAGGACGGCGGCTCAAGACGGATGTCGAGATCCTCGTCGGCGAAGGTGTCACCCGTGATCACGTCCTTCACGCCCACCACCGCGCAAATATCGCCGGCGTAGGCCACATCGATTTCTTCGCGCTCGATGGCGCGCATCAGCACGAGGCGGGAGACGCGCTCCGAACGGCGGGTACGGGGGTTGTACACCGACATGCCCTTGCGGAGCTGCCCAGTGTAAACGCGGAAGAACACGAGCTTACCGACAAACGGGTCGGTCCAGAGCTTGAAGGCGAGGCCCGCCATCTTGCCCTTGTCGTCCACCACGGCCTCCGTCTCGACGCCATCGCTGTTCACACCCTTCATCGGGGGAACGTCGATCGGGCTGGGGAGATAGTTGACGACGCAGTCGAGCAGGCGCTGGACGCCCTTCTTCTTGAAGGCCGAACCGGGGACCACGCCCGTGAACTGAAGGGAAATGGTGGCCTTGCGGATGCCCAGCATCAGCTCATCCACGGTCACTTCGGCACCGCTGAGGTACTTTTCGGCGATCACGTCGTCGAAATCGGACACCGCCTCGATCAGCTTGTCGCGGTATTCCTTCGCCTGGGCCCGATAGGCCTCCGGCACCTCCGACGTGATCGGGTTCATCCCGAGCGCATCGGTGGTATCGTCAAAGATGTAGGCGAGGTTCTGGACCAGATCGACGAGGCCGGAGAAATTCTCCTCCTTACCGATCGGAATGAACAGCGGGTGCGCGTTGGCCTTCAGCTTCTCGCGCATCTCGCTAACCGCGCGGAAAAAGTCAGCGCCGGTACGGTCCATCTTGTTGATGAACGCGATCCGGGGGACGCGGTACTTGTTGGCTTGGCGCCAGACGGTCTCGGACTGGGGCTGAACGCCAGCGACAGCGCAGAAAACGGCCACGGCGCCATCCAGCACGCGCAGGGAGCGCTCCACCTCGGCGGTGAAGTCCACGTGTCCCGGGGTGTCGATGATGTTAATCCGCTGCTTGATGCCCTTCCACGGGCCGCAAGAGGCGTTCCAGGCGCAGGAAATGGCGGCGGCGGTGATCGTGATCCCGCGCTCCCGCTCCTGCTCCATCCAGTCAGTCACCGTCGAACCTTCGTGCACCTCGCCCATCTTATGGACGGCGCCCGAATAAAAGAGGATGCGCTCGGTGGTCGTCGTCTTACCGGCGTCGATGTGGGCCGCGATCCCGATGTTGCGAGTCCACTCCAGCGGGAACGGGCGGTCCTTGGCGTTGACCGGAGAGATCTTCGCCTTGTCGGTGACGATGGTGATGACGGGGGCGGCGGAAGCCATGGTCGGAAGGGCGGAGGGTTACCAGCGCAGGTGGGCGAAGGCGCGATTGGCCTGGGCCATCTTGTGCGTGTCTTCCTTCTTCTTCACCACCGAGCCCGTGTTGTTGTAGGCGTCGACGATCTCCGCGGCGAGAGCGTCCCGCATCGGGATGCCCTTGCGCGAGCCGGCGGCGGCGACGATCCAACGGAGGGCGAGCGACTCTTGGCGCTCAAACGAAATTTCGATCGGCACCTGGTAGGTAGCGCCACCGACGCGGCGGCTCTTCACCTCAAGGCGGGGGCGGGCATTCTCCAGCGCGCCCATCAGCAGGTCGACCGGGTCGCCCTTCTGCAGCTTCTCGGAGACCTTCTCGAAGGCTCCGTAAACGATGCGCTGGGCAAGGTTCTTCTTACCCCCTTGCATAATGACGTTGACGAGGTGCGCAACCAGGGGGCTCTGGTAGCGGATATCGGGCTGAACCTGACGCTTCTCGGCTCGGTGACGGCGGGACATGGCGGAAGTGGCGGGGGACGGAAGGGGTTACTTGGCGGCCTTCGGGCGCTTAACGCCGTACTTGGAGCGGGAACGACGGCGCTTCTCGACGCCGGTGGCGTCCAGAGTGCCGCGGACGATATGGTAACGGACGCCGGGGAGATCCTTCACGCGGCCGCCGCGGACGAGCACGATCGAGTGCTCCTGGAGGTTATGGCCCTCGTCCGGGATGTAAGAAATCACCTCGTTGCCGTTCGTGAGGCGGACCTTGGCGACCTTACGGATGGCCGAATTCGGCTTCTTCGGGGTGCGGGTCATCACCTGGACGCAAACGCCGCGGCGGAAGGGGTTGCCCGCGAGCGCCGGGGACTTCGACTTGGCGGTCACCTGGCGGCGGCCTTTGCGCACGAGTTGGTTGATGGTCGGCATACGCGGAGGGAATTCTTACGAGGGAAAAGGGACGAAAAGAGGAAAACGCTACCGGCGGGGAAACGGCCGGCAAGCACAATCTGGATGAAACTTCGGGAAACGGTGGACTAAGGTGGAGGACGTAAGGGACCAGCGCAGCGAGCTGCGCCGCGACCGACAAGCGCAAAATCGCGCTCGCTTCCCGGAGGAAGCCGGTTTCCCTCCGCCCGAATGCGCGCCGGCTGGATTAAACTCCGCTCCGACCTTCCGGGCTCCCTCGGGCTCGCCCTGCTGCTGGCGGGCGGCTTCATGCTCTTTACCGCTTGGGACCAGTCTCACTGGTGGCGCGTGAAGCAGGACTACTCCTTTGGCTGGCTCGTCCCGCTCTTCGTCGCCTTCGTCGTGCACGACCGCTGGCCGCGGATCCGCGCCGCCGCGGCCGCCTGCGCCGCCCCGCACAGCCCGCGCGCCCACGGCTGGCAGGGCTGGCTGCTCGCCAGCGTCACGGGTGCCGCCCTGCTCCTGGGCGCGGCCTTCTTCCTGCTCGGCTCCTTCTATCGCGCCGGGGCCGGCACCTCGCAGCCCGGCACCCTCGCGATCACGCTCGGGATGGCCGGGATCACCGCCGCGCTGCTGGTGCTCAACGCCCCCCCGAGCCCGTCGCCCATCCGGGCCAGCCTCGCCCACGACGCGCGCCTGCGCCTCGGCGCGCTCTTTATTTTCCCTGTGCTGATCTGGCTGGTGTCAGCGCCAATGGTCTCGGCCGTGGAGTCGCAGCTCAACCTGCTCCTCCTCCGCCGCGTAGTCGCGGTGGTGGCGTTCGTCTTCGACGCCCTCGGCCTGCCCATTGAGCAGCGCGGCAACGTGCTCGCCCTGCCCCCAGTCAACGGCCAACCCAACCTCGTCGGGGTCGAGGACGCCTGCTCCGGCATCCGCTCCCTCACGGCCTGCCTGTTCGCCGGCTCGTTCTTGTCCGCCGTGTTCGTCCAACAGGCCTGGAAGAAGGTCGCGCTGGTCGTCGCCGCTCTGCTCTTGGCGTTCGTAACGAACCTCGGGCGGAGCTTGTTTCTGACGGCGTGGGCCTATCGCCACGGGCACGCGGCGATCGAGGGCACGGTGCACGATGTCGCCGGCTACGCGGTCCTCGGCGGGACGGTCCTTGGTCTGCTCGGGCTCCTGCCGCTGTTGAACCTCCGGCTATTGCCCGCGGGGCGCCCGCCCCCGGCCGCCCCGCGCCCGTGACGCCCCCGCTGCTCTGGCTCTACCGGGCCCTGTTCACGCCGGCGCTGGTGGCCCTCGCGCCCCGCTACGGCCTGCGGATGATCCGCCGCGGCGGCTATGGGCCCGGGTTTACCCAACGCCTCGGCTGGCTCCCTCCCCTGCCCCCACCAGTCCCGGGCCGCACCCGCGTCTGGATCCAAGCGGTCAGCGTCGGTGAGCTGCTCGCCCTAGGTCCCGTGCTCCGGGGACTCCACGCGGCCGGAGCGGAGATTATCCTCACGACCACGACCAGCACTGGCCGCCGCCTCGCGGCCGAGCGCTACGGCTCGCTCGCCGCCACGCTGGCCTACTTTCCACTCGATGCCTGGCCCTGCTCGGCCGCGGCCTGGCGCGCCCTCCAGCCCCAACTGGTGGTGCTCGCCGAGGGCGAACGCTGGCCGGAACACGTCCACCAGGCCGAACGGCGCGGCGTACCCGTGGTGTGCGTCAACGCCCGCCTGAGCGACCGCTCCTTCCGCCGGCTCAGCCGCGTGCCCGGGCTAGCGCCGCTGGTGCTCGGCCGCCGCACTCGCTTCCTCGCCGCCTCGGCCCAGGACGCTGCCCGCCTCGCCCGCCTCGGGGTGGACGCAGAGCGGGTCAGCATCACCGGCAACCTCAAGCTCGACGTCACCCCCCGCCCCTGCCCGCCCGCGGAACAAGCGCGGTTGCGCCAAGAACTGGGTCTGGCCGCGGGCCCTCTGCTGCTCGGCGCCTCGACCTGGCCCGGGGAAGAGGCGGCCCTCGTGGAGGCCTGGCGCCGCGCCCGCGCTCAAGGCCTCGCCGCCCAACTGCTGCTCGTACCCCGCCACGCCGAGCGCCGGGCAGAGGTGCTGCAGACGCTGGCGGCCGCCGGCGTGCGCGCCCACCTGCGGACCCACGGCCCCGCCCCGGCCCCAGTCGACGTCGCGGTCGCCGACACAACCGGCGAGCTCGCCCTGCTGACCCACCTCGCCGACGTCGTCTTCGTGGGCAAGAGCCTGCCGCCCCACACCGAAGGTCAGAGCCCGTTGGAAGCCGCGGCCCTCGGCAAAGCCATTCTGTTTGGACCCGGGATGAGCAACTTCCGCACCGTAGCCGGGGAACTCCTCGCGGCCGGCGCCGCCGAGACCGTCGCCACCCCTACCGCCCTCGCCGCCGCCGCGACCCAGCTGCTCGACGATTCGGCCGCCCGCACGGCCCGCGGCCGCGCCGCCGAAGCCTGGCACGCCCGCAACCGCGGCGCCGCCGAACGCACCCTCGCCGCCCTGCAACCGCTGCTCGCCCGGCCGGTGGCCGGCTGAGCGGCCGCGTTGCTGACCCGTAACAACTTCAGGATTGCACCCGGCGCGCCCGCTCCCTCACGGTCGCAGCTTCGGTCGATGCAGTCGCACGGTCCCAAGCGCGTCTACACCCCTGGCTCCTTGGAGTTTTGGTTCAGCAAGCTGGAGGGAGACTGGGCGCCGGCCTTCACCGCCGATCAACTAGATCGTGGCCGCCAGATCTACGTGGAGGGCCAAGTCCGGGAACTGGAGCTGACCGACCACGACGCGATCGTCCACCGGCGCGTGGAAAAGCGCGACGAGTACGCCGTAATCGAGTGGACGGACCAGGGGATCAGCGTGCGTTCGTCCTCCACCGACCCGGAGGTGGCCCAAGCCCTCGCCGTCGCTGGGCTGCACGAGATCGAGGAGTTAGTGGCCGACGAGATTTCTCCGCTGCCGGCGGATTCGCGCCCGCCGTTCCGCGCA
Organism: uncultured Opitutia bacterium; assembly: GCA_903861185.1. Taxonomy (GTDB): domain Bacteria; phylum Verrucomicrobiota; class Verrucomicrobiia; order Opitutales; family Opitutaceae; genus ER46. The sequence goes on from CAIOTK010000294.1 coordinate 26,179, forward strand.
GCCCAGCGGCCCGCAGCCGTTCCTGGCTCGACCGGCCCGGTGGCGCGACCCGCCGCGGCCGCCACCCCCTCGGCCGCGCCCGGCGCGCCGGCGCCGGCGGCGGGCGCC
>CAIOTK010000295.1 GCA_903861185.1 uncultured Opitutia bacterium
CCCAGAAATCGATGCCCACCGTGAGATCGAGGGCACCGTCCCCGTCGTAATCGACCAGCTTCCACTGATTCTGCCGGATGTTGCCCGGCTCGGTGAGGATGCGCTCCGGCGCGCCGAGCTTCGTGGGGCGGTCGAAGTGGGTCTGGAGGAAGTCCGGGTACACGTTGCCGCGGTAGGCGAAGATGTCTCCCTGCTTCACCGAGGCGGTGGCGGTGACGACGGGCTGGCCAGTCACGTAGGAGATGCCGGCCGAGGGCGCGGATTTGCCGAGGAGCCGGGCGGGGCGGAAGATCGGGAGCTGGAGCTGGGGATCCACGTCGCCGCTATTCTCGAAGTACCAGGTGCCGTTGAACGGCTTATCCGTGCAGACCACCACGAGGTCCATCCGGCCGTCGCGGTTGTAGTCGATCGGCAGCGGCCACGCCCAGAGGCCCACCCCAAGGTCGGCAAGGAGCCCGGGGTTCTGATGGGCAAGGCGCGGCAGCGCGGTGGCGGGAGCCGGCGCGGACGCGGCGCGGGCGGCGGGGGCGAGCGCCAGGAGCGCGGCGAGGACGCCGGCGGAGCGGGCGAGGTTCATCGGGATCAGAAGCGGCCGCTAAGGCCGAAGGTGAGGGTCGGGGCGTTGACGATGCGGCGCTGCACCCGGTCCGGCGAGCCGAGGTAGGTCTCCTGCAGCGTGTTGGTCAGGTTGGCCACGTCGCAGAACAGGGTGGCGTCGGGCCGCAGCTGGAAGGAGACGCCTGCGTTGAGGAGCGTGCGCGCCCGGCGATAGATGTTGCGGTGCGCGAGGGCGCTGGGGGTGACGAGGTAGTCGCCGGTGTGGTTCAGGAGGAGGTTGGCGCGGAAGCGGCCGAGCGTATACGTGAGGCCGGCGTTGCCGGTGCGCGGGATGAAGTTCTGGACCTCCTTGTTGGAACGCTGCGCGGCGCCGCCGAAGTTCCCCGCGGTTTCGAGCAGGGTAAGGTTAGCCGAAACCGCGAGGCCCCGCAGCCAGCCGGGCAGGAAGGTGAGCTGCTGGCGGTAATCCAGCTCCCAGCCGGAGATCTCGGCCGTGCCGGCGTTGGTGGAACTGAGCAGCTGGAAGCCCGCGTAGCTACCGTCGAAACCGTTGTCGGGTCCCGCGCCCACCGTGCCGATAGCGGACGTGACGATGTAGTCGCGGATATCCTTGCGGAAGTAACCGATCGAAAGGACGCCGGCGGGCGGGAAGTAATACTGGAGCGAGACATCGACGTTGCGCGCGTACTGCGGGCCGAGCGCCGGGTTGGAGATGGTGACCGTCTGGGCCGTCGCGTTGTCGGTGATCGACGCGGAGGGTACGAGGCTGGTGACGGGCGGGCGCCCGAAGGAGGTGGACCAACTCGCCTGCGCGCGGAAGTTGGGCGTGAACGCGTAGGTCAGGTGGACGCTGGGGAACGACCGAGTGTAAGCACCCGCGTTGGTGACGGGATGATCCCAGTCAGCCCGCGCCCGCGCGACGGGGTCGGGGATCTGCGCAGCGGTGGCAGGGCGGACGCGCACGTAGCCGAAACCGGAGACCTCCGTGCGCTCGGTGCGGACGCCGCCGAGGATCCCGAGGGCGCCAAAGCGGGCCTGGCCCTGAACGTAGCCGGCGGCGATCTCCTCGGTGGCGCGGCGGGTGGTGCTGAACGCGTCGCTGGTGCGGAAGTAGAGGTCCTCGGCCCAGAGGGCGGGGTTGCCGATGTTTTCGTAGGCGGCGTGGGGGTCGATGAAGGGCAGGCGACGACCGTCGGCGGAGCGGAAGGCGTAGACGTCGGGGAACGTGGCGGTCATCGCGGGGGCGGAGGCTTGGTAGGCCCACTGCCGGCGGCGGCCGACCTCGCCCATCTTCTGGTGGCGGAAGAAGGCGCCCGTCTTGACCGTGGCGGGGACGGCGGCAGGGAGGCGGTAGGCAGCGTTGAGGCGCGCGTTGAGGACGTCGACGTCCCGGTCGTCGTTGCGGGTGGTGAGCGCCACGGCCGTGCGGTAACTCGCGATGTCGAAGAGGCTGGGGCCGGCGGTCTGGGTGAGGACTGGATTCTCGCGGTCGGCGGTGTCGACGATCCAGCCGACGTTCGCCGCGCGCATCACGAGGTTGCCGCCGGGCTCGTGGGCGAGGTTGTTGTGCGTCCGGCTGTAGCTGGCGTCGTAGTCGAGCGTGAGGCGGTCGAGCGTGTGCTCGGCGGCGCCGCTGACGAGGCGGGTGCGGTTAATGAACCGGCGGAGGAAGGTGTTGAGCTCGAAGTTGGAGCCGGCGACGGCGCGCACCTCGGTGCGGGTGTCGGTGTAGCCCGGGACGATCGCGCCGGTGCCGGTGGGCACGCCGTTGGCGAGCGTGGCGACCGTCTGGTTGGCGAAGGCGCGGGTGGTGTAGAGGCGGTCCGTCTTCTCGAAGGCGTCGTTGTAGATCGTGTTCAGCGTGAAGCGGGTGCGGTCCGAGAGGCGGTACTCCACCTTGGCGTTGAGGCTTTGCTGCGTGCGGTTGTTGTACTGGTTCTGGGTGCGGAAGTCCCAGAGGTAAACCGGCCCGGCCGCACTGTTCTGGTAGTCGAACTGGCGCGAAGTGGGGCCGTTCGCGTTCTCGCTGTAGAAGAGGTTCAGCGCCACGCCTAGGTTGCGCTCGCCACCCGCCACACTGAACACTTCCTGATAGGCGAGGTTAGTGAGCGGATGGATTGGGTGGTCGCGGCGGGGCTGGATGTGGTCGAAGAACGGGGCCGCCCAGCGCGCGCCGAAGCTGTAGGCGAGCCGGCGTCGCTCCTTCATCCCCAGCGTCGAGCGGGTCTTCAGGTTCACCGTCCCGCCCAACGAGTCTGCCGTCTGGTCCGGAGTGTGGCCCTTGATTACCTCCAACTGTTCGAACATCGCGCCCGTCAGGCTGTGGGTCTGGAACTGCCGGTTAAAGCCGCCCACATTCGACATCAGGTTCCCGTCGACGTTGACCCGGTTGAGGGTCGAAGCAGCGCCCCGGATGAAGACGCCCGTGACGTTGCCCTCGTCGTCGAACTGGGAGGCCACGCCGGGGAGGCGGACCGCGAGCTCACCCGCGCTCATATTCGGGAGGTTCCCGTAGGCGTCGAGGGCGGCGACGTTCTTGAGGTTGGCCGCGTTGCGCTGGGCGGTGAGGGCCAGCGCGTTGCCCTCGCGCTCGCCAGTGACTCGAAACTCACCGAGGCGGTAGACCGGGGCCGAGAGGTCAAAATCCTCCGCGCGGCGACCGTCGGCCACGACGGTCACGACGCGCCGCTGGTCATCGAGCCCGAGGTAGGAGACCACCAACTCGACCGGGCCCGGCGGGAGGTCGGGGAGGACGTAACGGCCGGTGGCGTCGGTAAGGGTGGAGCGGCCGGCCGCGGGGGCGGCAACGCGGGCGCCCTCGAGGAGGTTGCGGGTGGCGGCGTTGCTGACCGCGCCCGTGATGGTCCCGGCGACAGCGGGAAGGAGAGCGAAGGCCAGACAGCAGACGAGACGGAGCGAGGGAAGCAGTGACATAGGGGTGGCCTCCGCGCAGGGCACGGCGGGGGCGCAAACCTTGTGCCGCCGCCGCGGGACACAGGCCAGCGGAAAACCCCGAGCGGGCGGCAAGGCGCGCGCAACACCCGGCAAGCGGCGCGGGGCGCGCCGGCGAGAAGAAGATAGAGTCGGGGGATGAAGACGATTCTCGCCCCGGTCGATTTCTCTGCCGCCTCGGATGCCGTTCTCGCCCAGTCTATCGACCTGGCCCGAGCCCTCTCCGGCCGCGTAGTCCTGCTCACCGTGATCCAGCCCCCGGTCATTACTACCGAGTACTCCGGGTTACTGGAGAACCTCTCCGAGGTTATGGCGGCCGGGGAGCGGAACGCCGCTCGCCGCTTGGCGGAACTGGCGCTGCGGGTGCGCGCGGCGCAAATCCCAGTTGAGACGGTGCAGCTCAACGGCCCGCCCGTGCGTTCGATCCTCGACCACGCCAAGCAAGTTGGCGCCGACTACCTTGTAATGGGCTCCCACGGCCACACCGCCCTCTACGACCTCTTGGTCGGCAGCACGACGCACGGAGTGCTCCTGCGCGCGTCCTGCCCCGTCGTGATCACGCCTGGCCCCAAGACGGCGAAGCCAGCCTGAGCCGCCGGACCCGGCCCTGCCCCGCCGCCGCGCGGCCTCAGCGCGCGCGGAAGGCGGGTCGCATCCCGAGCGACACAATCCCCAGCGTCGCGAGTGAATTGACGGGCATCAGAATCGCCGCGAGTAGCGGATTCATCTGGCCCGCAACCGCCAAACCGACAGCCAGCAGGTTGTAGGCGACAGAGAAAACTAGAATCACACGGTGCGTACGCCGGCG
>CAIOTK010000296.1 GCA_903861185.1 uncultured Opitutia bacterium
CAATCGAAGACGGTGGCCAAGCTGTATCACGCGCTGGTGGTGGTTTTGGCGCCGGGGCAGGAGATGAAGGTGGTGGCACCGGTGCGCGATGCGGCCGGGATGCTGCCGGAGGCCTTCGCGATCGACCTGTCGTTGGGGCCGGATGAACGCCAGCCCGGGCGGATGCGGGTGTTCCGCGGGCGTGGCGGGAAGGAATGCCGGACGGAGTTCACTACTTTGGAGCGCTTCGCGAGTGGGCGCGGTCCCGGTCGGGGGGCGGCGCAGCCGGCCGCGGGGTATGCTTTGCTGGCCTGCCGGCCGCTCACGGGCCGCACCCACCAGCTGCGGGTGCACTTGGCGGCGGCGGGAGCGCCGATCCTGGGGGATGTTTTCTATGGGCACCCGGCGGTGGAGTTGCGGCTTTCGGGGCTGAAGCGGGGGTATAAGGGCCGGGAGGAGGAGAAGCCGCTCCTCGACCGGCTGGCGCTGCATGCGAGCGAGCTGACCTTTACGCATCCCGTCACCCGGGAGCGTTGCACCGTGCGTTCCCCGTTGCCCCGCCCGTTTGAGGTGGCCCTGAAGTACCTGCGGAAGTTCGCTGCCGTGGCGCCAGGGCTGGCTCCCGGTCCGGCGCCCGCCGCGCTGGGGGAACCGGTCATTTGAGCATCGCCAAGCGCGGCCTCGTGCGCCTCTTTTTTGCCGTCCCCACTCGCCTATGTCCCCGACCTCCCCGCTGACCCGTCGTGAAGCCCTCCGTTCGGCCGCCCTCGGCCTCTTGAGCCTGCCCCTCTCTGCCACCGCCCTCCGCGCGGCGGACAAGAAGGAGAAGCAGCCGGCCGCTGCGCCCGCGCTGCCGGCCTACACCACCTTCCCCGGCGGGCGGGAGAATGGCCTGCGCCTCGGCATCGCCTCCTATTCCCTGCGCAACCTGCCCCTCGACGAGGCGATCGCGGTCGTTAAGGTGATGCGCATCTCAAACATTGCTCTCTTCCGGTTGCACTGCAACTGGGAGGCGGCTCCGGTCGAGGAATGCCGCGCGGTGGGGGGTAAGTTGCAGGCGGCGGGTTTGGCGCTCACGGGTTCCGGGGTGGTGAACCTCCCGAACGACGAGGCCAAGTGCCGGCGGGCATTCGAAAACGTGAAGGCGGCTGGGATGGCTACGATGGTATGCAAGCCAGACCTTGCTGCGCTGCCGCTGGTGGCGAAGTTGGCGAAGGAGTTCGACCAGAAGTTGGCGATTCACAATCACGGCCCGGAGGACAAGGTGTACCCGACCCCGGCGGTGGCGTTCGAGGCGGTGAAGGGGTTGGATTCCCGGGTGGGGTTGTGCATCGACGTCGGCCACACCGTGCGCGGGGGGGAGGACGCGGTGGCGGCGATCCGCAAGTACGCTTCGCGCGTGTACGATGTGCATATGAAGGACTCGGTGGCGGTCCCGGGCGCGATGCGCGACATCCCGATCGAGGTGGGCGCGGGTCGGTTGGACATCCGGGGGACGTTGCGGGCGCTGTTGGACATCAAGTACGACGGGGTCGTTTCGTTTGAGTACGAGAAGGTGGCGGGCAACCCGGTGACGGGGCTGGCGGAGTCGCTGGGCTACGTCCGCGGCGTGCTGGCGGCGTGGGCGGGTCGGTAGGCCGCGGGCGGTTGGCGGATTGGGCGGGGGCTCGCCGAAGGGGTTTTTCTCCGGCGGGTTAGGCCTGCTAATAAGCTGGAGGCCGGGGGCGGGCGTCTTTACTTCGGGGGTCCGCGCGCCGAGGTTGGCGCCGCGTTTCGTCCTCCCTTCCCCTGGCATTTTTCCGCGATGAACCTTGTTCGTCTCCTCTTTAGCTCCTCGATTGGCCGGAAGATCCTGATGGCCGTCACCGGGCTGGTGCTCGTCGGCTTCGTGGTCGGCCACCTGATTGGCAACCTGCAGGTCTTTGCCCATCCGGACCAGATTAACGGCTACGCGCATTACCTGCACTCCCTCGGGCCGGTGCTGTGGGTGGTGCGGATTGGGTTGCTGGTGTGCGTGGGCATCCACGTCTGGGCGGCGGTGACGCTGGCCTTGGAGAATAAGGCGGCGCGGGGTCCGGCGGCGTACGGGGTCTCCCGTTGGATTCAGGCGGCGGTGGCTTCGCGGTATATGAAGCACTCTGGCTTGGTGGTGCTGGCCTTCATCCTTTATCACTTGGCGCACTTCACGGCCGGAGCGGTCGCGGGCGCCGGCGAGTTCAAGGCGGCGGCTTCCTACGCGATGAGCGGCGAGTTTCGCCTGCTGGGCTTCCCGGTGGTGGCGAAGGGGCAAGCGGTGCAGGATGTCTACAGCATGGTTTTCCTAGGGTTCCGCCAGCCGGTGGTGGCCCTGTTCTACATTGTGGCGGTAGCGCTGTTGAGCCTGCACCTGCTCCACGGGGTGGACGCGCTGTGCCAGACCCTCGGCCTGCGCAATGGGCGCTGGGCGGGTGGTTTACGCCGGTGCGTGGCCGTCTTCAGCCTCGCCTATCTGGTCGGCAATGTCGCCATTCCCGGGGCGATCCTCACCGGGTTGCTCCAGCCGGCCGCGGGTACCGTCGCCGCGCAACGGATCGCCGCTTCTCCCGCCCCCCAACGCTGACTTTCCCGCCATGGCCAACCTCGATTCTAGGATTCCCCCCGGCCCGCTGGCCGACAAGTGGCGCAAGCACAAGGCGGACATCAAGCTCGTCAATCCCGCCAACAAGCGGAAGTACGAGGTGATCGTCGTCGGTGCCGGCCTCGCCGGCTCTTCGGCGGCGTCCTCGCTGGCCGATATGGGCTACAAGGTGAAGTCCATCGTGTTTCACGATAGCCCGCGGCGCGCGCATTCGATCGCGGCCCAGGGCGGCATTAATGCCGCGAAGAATTACCAGAACGACGGCGACAGCGTGCACCGGCTGTTCTACGATACGATCAAGGGTGGCGACTATCGCGCCCGCGAGGCGAACGTGCACCGGCTGGCCGAGGTCTCGGTCAACATCATCGATCAGTGCGTGGCCCAGGGCGTGCCCTTCGCGCGCGAATACGGCGGCCTGTTGGCGAACCGCTCCTTTGGTGGCGCCCAAGTCTCGCGCACCTTCTACGCTCGCGGCCAGACCGGCCAGCAGCTGCTGCTGGGCGCCTACTCCGCGCTCTCCCGCACGGTGGGCCAGGGCTTGGTCGAGCTGGTCACCCAGCACGAGATGGTCGACCTAGTGGTGGTGAACGGCCACGCGAAGGGCGTCATCACGCGCGATCTGGTGACGGGCCAGCTGCATCGCCACGCGGCGGATGCGGTGATCCTGGCGACCGGCGGCTACGGCAACGTGTTCAATCTTTCGACTTACGCGCGCGGTTCGAACACCACGGCGATTTGGCGGGCCTACAAGCGGGGCGCTTGCTTCGGCAATCCCTGCTACACGCAGATCCATCCGACCTGCATCCCGGTGTCGGGCGACTACCAATCGAAGCTCACGCTGATGTCCGAGTCGCTGCGCAACGACGGCCGCATCTGGGTCCCGAAGCGCCCGGAGGATTGCGGTAAGGATCCGAATGCGATCCCGGACGAGGACCGCGATTACTTCCTAGAGCGCATTTACCCGAGCTTCGGCAACCTAGCGCCGCGCGACGTCTCGTCGCGGGCGGCGAAGCGGATGTGCGACGAGGGTCGCGGCGTCGGCGAGACGGGTTTGGGCGTGTACCTAGACTTCTCGCACGCGATCAAGCGCCTCGGCGAGGCGGGCGTGCGGGAGCGCTACGGCAACCTGTTCGATATCTACCACGAGATCACCAACGAGAACGCCTACCGGACGCCGATGCGGATCTATCCGGCCGTCCATTATACGATGGGCGGCCTGTGGGTGGACTATAACCTGATGTCCAACGTGCCGGGATTGTTCGTGCTCGGGGAGGCCAACTTCTCCGATCACGGCGCCAACCGGCTTGGCGCCTCGGCCCTGATGCAGGGCCTGGCGGATGGTTACTTCGTGATCCCGTACACCATCGGCGATTACTTGGCGGGTCAGAAGTCCGGCTCGCGGCCGTCCACGGACGCGCCGGAGTTCCGGCAGGCCGAGGACAACGTGGCGGCGCAGGTGGCCCGGCTGCTGGGCGCCAAGGGGCGCGAGCCGGTGAATCATTACCATCGCCGGCTCGGCCAGCTGATGTGGACGCATTGCGGGATGGCGCGGACCCGCGCGGGCTTGGAGCAGGCGATCCAGGAGATCGGCGCCCTGCGCGAGGAGTTCTGGCGCAACGTGAGCGTGCCGGGATCCGCCGGGTCGCTCAATCAGGCTTTGGAGCGCGCGGGCCGCGTGGGCGACTTCATCGAGCTGGGCGAACTGATGTGCCGGGATGCCCTGACCCGGGAGGAGAGCTGCGGCGGGCACTTCCGCGAGGAGCACCAGTATCCCGACGGCGAGTGCAAGCGCGATGACACCAACTTCGGCCACGTCGCGGCGTGGGAGTTCCAAGGCGAGGGCAAGGTTCCGCTCCGCAACGTCGAGCCGCTCAACTACGAGGCCGTGAAGATGAGCGTTCGTTCCTACAAGTGAGGGATTGATTGACGATCGAGCGATTGACGAATGCGGATTCCGAGCCCTCGCGTATGACCGCGGAAGTGATGAAACAGCGTACCAAGGCGTACGCGTTGCGCGTGATCCGGGTGGTGCAGGCCTTGCCGCGCAACGAGGTGGCGCGGGCGGTGGGCGGGCAGTTGTTGCGTTCGGGAACGTCCGTCGGGGCGAATTACCGGGCCGCCTGCCGGGCCAAGTCGCGGCCGGACTTCGTGCATAAGCTGAAGATCGTCGAGGAGGAGTGCGACGAGTCGCTTTATTGGATGGAGTTGCTGGTCGAGGGCGAGGTGATGCCCGCCGTCCGTCTTGAGGCGCTCCAACAGGAGGGCTCCGAAATCCTTTCCATCGTGGTCGCGTCGCTGCGCACCGCCCGGCTCCGCGCCGCCTGAATCGTCAATCGTCAATCTTCAATCGTCCTTCCCCATGGTTGCTTCCACCAGCTCCAAGCTCATCTCGGTCACCCTGCGCGTCTGGCGGCAGGATGGTCCCGCCGTCCCGGGGCGGTTCGTGGAGTACAAGGCCGCGAATCTGAACCCGAATATGTCCCTGCTGGAGATGCTCGACGTCGTGAACGACGACTTGGAGCGGCGCGGCGAGGATCCGATCGCGTTCGCCCACGATTGTCGCGAGGGCATCTGCGGGACGTGTTCGCTGATGATTGATGGCAAGCCGCACGGTCCCCACCGGGGCGTCGCTAGCTGCCAGACCTACATGCGGAGCTTTGAGGATGGGGCGGTGATCACGTTGGAGCCGTTCCGGGCCCGGCCGTTCCCCGTGCAGAAGGACCTGATCTGCGATCGTTCGGCCTTTGATCGGATTCAGCAGGCGGGCGGGTTCATTACGGCGCGCGCGGGTTCGGCCTGCGAAGCCAATTCGATCCCGGTGCCGAAGGGCGCGGCGGATCTGGCGATGGACGCGGCCCAGTGCATTGGGTGCGGCGCTTGCGTGGCGGCCTGCAAAAACTCCAGTGCGATGCTGTTTGTCGCGGCCAAGGTGAGCCATCTCGGGCTGTTGCCGCAGGGGCAGGCGGAGCGCGACCGGCGCGTGCTGGGGATGGTGCAGACGATGGACGAGTCTGGCTTCGGCAACTGCAGCAACCAGTACGAGTGCAGTGCGGCCTGCCCGAAGCTCATCTCGCACGATTTCATTGCGCGGATGAACCGGGACTACCTCGCAGCGTCGGTGCGTTCTGCCTTCCAAGCGGCGTCGCAGGCGGCCGGCGGCGGGGCCTGAGGGCGGCGGTGCGCGGGCGTCAGGCGCCCGTTACCCGGTCGAGAAACCAGTCTACCGCGAAGGTGCTGAGCTGGCCGCCGGGGCCTTGCAGGGTGAAGTCGAAGGCGTGCGTGGCCCAAGGCAGGGCGACGTAGCAGCGGGGAACGCCGGCGGTGCCGAGGCGTTCGTCGAGGCGGCCGCTGTGGACGTGCCAGGCGATGCTGTCGTTGCGGCCGTGCAGCAGCAGGGTCGCGGGGCAATGCGGGTGAACGTGGAAGAGGGCGCTGGCGGACTCGTAATTGGCCCGAGCGGTTTCCGGGGTCCCGCCGAGGAACTGCCGCATTAGGGAGGGGGACCGGAGCATATCCTCTTCGTGGGTGCTCTGGTAGCCGAAGATTAGGTCCGAGGGGGCGTAGAAGGCGATGACGCCGCGGATGGCGGGATCGGCGGCGGTATAGGCGACCGTCTGGGCGATCTGGCCGCCGGCGGAGCGGCCGAGGAGGACGAGGCGGGTGGCATCGATCCCGAGTTCCGCCGCGTGGGCCTTGAGGAAGGCGAGGGCGGCGAGGGTGTCTTCGCGTTGGGCGGGCCAGATGGAGCCGGGGGCGAGGCGGTAGGAGATCGCTGCGACCGCATAGCCGCGACGGGCGAGGTGATGGTTCAGTTCGGGCAGTTGGCGGCGGTCCCCGCCGTCCCAGCCGCCCCCGTGGATGACGATGACGCACGGGGCGGGGCCGTGGCCGTTGCGGCCTTGGGCGGGGTAGAAGTCGAGGGGGAGCCCGGGCCCGAAGGTGTATTCGCGCAGGTGGACCCGCGCGGAGGCTTGGCCGAGGTAAAGGCGGGAGAGGGAGAAGGGGGCGGCTGGGGCGGTCGGTTGGCCGAACCTTTCCCCGAGGGCGCGGGGCAGGGAGGCGGCGAGCCGGCGGGCCTCGAGGGCTGGTTTCAGCAGCAGGATCGTGGCGGCGAGGGCCAGGGCGGTCGTTGCCGTAGGGGTGGCGCCGGGGGGGCCGGCGAAGGCCCAGGCGGAGCCGGCGACTAAGGCGGCGAAGGGGGCGATCCAGTGGCCGAATTCGCCGGCTAGCACCGCGAGTTTCCACGGGGACCAGGGCGGCGCGGGGCGCACCGTCAGCAGTCCCAGCGCGAAGAGCGCGAGGGCCAAAGGCAGGAGCATCCCGGACAGCATGGTTTTCGGTCGCCAGCGCCCCGGGCGCCTGCGCAAGAACAGCGTGCACGATGCGCCGACTGGATCAAACCCTAGCTAACCTTGGTTATTGCTCGCGCCGCGAGGCCCGGGACTGGCTGCGGGCGGGGCGGGTGCGGGTGGGCGGGGAACCGGAGGACGATCCGGGCCGGAGGGTTGCGGCGCACGCGGTGACGGTCGATGGCGAGGCGCTGGACCATCCCGACGGCCTCTTGCTGCTGTTCCATAAGCCGGCTGGCTTGGTCTGTTCCCACGAGGCGCGGGAGGGCCCTTCGGTCTACGATGGGCTGCCGGAGCGCTGGCGCCGTCGGAATCCGCCGGTGACGAGTGTCGGCCGCTTGGATAAGGAGACCACCGGCCTGCTATTGCTGACCGATTTGCCGGACGTGGTGCATCGCCTGACGTCGCCCCGGCACAAGGTGCCCAAGGTGTATCGGGCGGTGTTGGACCGGGTGGTGCCCGGGGAAGCGGCGGAGCGGTTCGCGGCGGGGACCTTGATGCTACCGGGGGAGGAGCACCCGTGTGCGCCGGCGGCGCTCGAGGTGCTGGGGCCGCGGGAGGCGCGGCTGACCCTCACGGAGGGGCGTTACCACCAGGTGCGGCGGATGTTCGCCGTCTTGGATGCCACCGTGGTGGCCCTGCACCGGGAATCCTTTGGCGCGCTGACCTTGGAGGGATTGGCGCCCGCGCAATGGCGGGAGTTGCCGCCCGGGACCTTCGCGGCCGGCTAGGCGTTCGTGGGGGCGAGGGCGCGGGCCCGGTGGGAGATCGCGGGCCAATGTTCCTCGGGGATGATCGGGCCGAGGTGGCCGACCGTTTCGCCGCCCATCAGCGAGGCGAGTTCCCCGCAGGCCGGCAGCGGCCAGCCCCGGAGGAAGCCGGCGAGGAAGCCCGAGGCCCAAGCGTCACCGGCGCCGTTGGTGTCGAGCACCTTGGGCACTGGTAGCGGGTGTACGCGGTGGAGGTGGCTCCCGCGGGCCAGCCAAGCGCCGTCCTTGCCGACCTTGACCGCGGCGAGCACCCCGTGATCGGCCAAGCGGCGGGCGAGCGTCTCGTAGGGGGAGGTCTGGTCTTGGAACAGGGCGCGGATCTCGTCCTCATTGGCGAAGACCACGTCGATCCCGTGGCGGAACTGGCGGAACAGCCAGTCGCGGGCGGCGTGGACCACTTCGAAGGAGGAGAGGTCGAGGCTGGTGGTGCAGCCGGCGGCGCGGGCGGAGGAGAGCACGGCGTCGGCGAGCGCCTGATTGAAGACGAGGTAGCCCTCGATATGGGCGTGGCGGCAGCCGGCGAAGTCCGTGGCCGAGACCTCGGCCGGGGCGAGGGTCATCGCGGCGCCGAGGAAGGTGCGCATCGTGCGCTGGGCGTCGGGGGTAACGAGGGCGAGGCAGCGGGCGTTCGGGTGGGCGCCGCGCTTGAAGCGGCTGGTGTCCACCCCGGCGGCGGCGAAGCGCCCGTGGTAGGCGTCGCCCAGTTCATCGTGGCCGAGCTTGCCGAGGAAGGTTGCGCGCAGGCCGAGGCGGGCGGCGTTGAACGTGGCGTTGGCCGCGGAGCCACCGGTCGTCCGCGCCGGCGGGTGGCCGAGCAGGCCGACGATGCGGGCCATTTCTTGGTCGTCGACCAGGACCATCCCGCCCTTGTCCCCCGCGACGTGGCGGGCGAGGAAGTCTTCGGGGACCTGGGCAAGCAGGTCCATAATGGGGGAGCCGACACCGATGAGATCGAAGGAGGACATAGGAAAGCGATTAGCCGGTGACCGTCAGGCTGGTGGCGAGGAGGGGTTCATCGTCCACCTCGATCAGCAACGAGTATTCCCCGGGATCGGGGAAGGACAGGTTGCGGATCTCGTTGATGAGGTTGATCCGGTGGAGGGGGCTGTGGGAGTCGAAGTCCCGTTCCAGGAACGGCGACAGCCGCATCGCCTCGAGGCCCATCGAGATACGGAGGTGGTGCGGCCCGGGAGCGCAGTCGGTCAGGGTGAGGAACCACACCATATAGGGGTGGGTGACCGGGAATTGGCGTGCCTGAATATTGGAGAAGGTCCCCAGAATCGTGTGTTTGCCTGAGCCGGGGTCGATATGGACCCCGTCGCAGGTGAGCCACGCCAGGAGCTGGGGTTTGGACTGCACCGGCCAAGGAGGTCCGCGGGTTGAGGGGGCCGCAATTGATTTTTCTTGGCGTCGCCGCCCGCCGGGCGCTGGTTGGCGGGGTGTCCGCCGCCGAAGCTTCCGTCCATATCCTCGGGATCGACTTGAGCGGCTGGCCGCGCTGGGCGCTGATCGCGGCGGCCACGCTGCTGGTGACTGGTGGGCTGTGGGTGGCGATGAAGGTGCTCAAGTGGGCGTTGGGGCTGCTCCTCGTCGTGGTGTTGCTCGGCGGGCTGGCCTGGGCCGTCTGGGAACTGATGGGTTGAGGCGGGCGGGGGGCGGGCGCCGAGCTTTGGCTTGCGCGCGCCGGACGCGGACCCTCACCTTCCGCCCCCGTGAAATACATTTTCGTGACGGGCGGGGTGGTCTCATCCTTGGGCAAGGGGCTGACTGCGGCGGCGCTGGGTGCGCTGCTGGAGCTGCGTGGCCTAGTGGTGCGGATCCAGAAGTTTGACCCCTACCTGAACGTCGATCCGGGCACGATGAGCCCGTTCCAGCACGGGGAGGTCTATGTGTTGGAGGATGGCGCGGAGACGGACCTCGACCTCGGGCATTACGAGCGGTTCACCAGCGGTAAGCTCTCCCGCCTCAACAGCCTTTCCTCGGGCCAGGTGTACGAGGCGGTGATCCAAAAGGAGCGGCGCGGCGACTATCTGGGTAAGACCGTGCAGGTGATCCCGCACGTCACTAACGAGATTAAGGAGCGCATCTACGCGGGCGGGAAGGATGCGGACGTGCTGATCACGGAGATCGGCGGGACGACGGGGGATATCGAGGGCTTGCCGTTTCTCGAGGCGATGCGCCAGTTCGCGTTGGAGGTGGGGCCCAAGGACGTGGCCTTCATCCACGTCACGCTGGTCCCTTATCTGTACGCTGCAGGGGAGCTAAAGTCCAAGCCCACCCAGCAGTCGGTGGCGAAGCTCCGCGAGATCGGCATCCAGCCGCACGTGCTGGTGTGCCGGACGGACCATCCGTTGGACCACGATCTGCGCGATAAGCTTTCGTTGTTCTGCAATGTGCCGGTGAAGGCAGTGATCGAGTGCCGCGACGTGGCGCATTCGATTTACGAGCTGCCGCTGGCGCTGCAGCGCGAGGGGCTGGACCAGCTCGTGTTGGACCTGTTGGGCCTGCCGCATCCGCCGGCGACGAAGAACATCTGGGAACAGATTGTCCGCCGCCTGTTGAACCCGCGCCACGAGGTGACGATCGGCGTAGTCGGCAAGTACATCGAGCTGCAGGATGCCTACAAGTCGGTCTACGAATCGGTGACGCACGCGGGCATCGCGAACAACTGTAAGGTGAATATCCGGCGGATCGACGCGGAGGAGCTGGAGCGAAAGAACGGCTTGGCGCTGCTGCGGGGGCTCGACGGGATTCTGGTGCCGGGTGGGTTTGGTGACCGCGGGACGGAGGGGAAGATTGCGGCGGCGCGCTACGCGCGGGAGCACCGGGTGCCGTACTACGGCCTGTGCTTGGGCCTGCAGATCGCCGTGATCGAGTTCGCCCGCAACGTGCTGAAGCTGAAGGGGGCGAACAGTACCGAATTTGATCCGAAGGCTCCGCATCCGGTGATCAATATGATGGAGGAGCAGAAGCAGATCATCGACAAGGGGGCGACGATGCGGCTCGGCAGCTACGAGTGCGCACTGACCCCGGGCACGCTGGCGCACCGCGCTTACGGGGTGGACAGCGTGCGGGAGCGCCATCGGCACCGGTATGAGGTCAACAATGCCTACGTCGGGCAGTTACAGCGGGCCGGGATGGTCGTGAGCGGCATCAATCCCCGGCGCAACTTGGTGGAGGTGATCGAGCTGCGGGATCATCCGTGGTTCCTCGGCACGCAGGCGCACCCCGAGTTCCAGTCGAAGCCGAACCAGGCGCATCCGTTGTTTGCGGCCTTCATCAAGGCGGCCCTGCGGCAGCATCGGGCCGGCAGCGCTCGGCGCCGGAAGTAACCCTGTGCGCTTCGACCCCGCTCGCCTGCTGCTGATCGCCGGACCCTGCGCCCTCGAGGGCGATGCGGTCTGCCGTCCCGTGGCCGCGGCGCTCGCTGCCTTGGGCGCCGCCCATCCGGAGCTGCAGCTCGTCTTCAAGGGCTCCTTCGATAAGGCCAACCGCACCTCCCTTGCCGGCGCCCGGGGGCCCGGGCTCGCCGAGGGCCTCGCGCAGCTGGCTGCCGTGCGGCGCGACTTTGGCCTGCCGGTCCTGACCGACGTGCACGACGCGGCCCAGGTGGCGCCCGTGGCCGAGGTCTGCGACGTCCTCCAGATCCCGGCCTTCCTTTGCCGGCAGACGGATCTGCTGCTGGCGGCGGCCGCGACGGGGCGCACGGTGAACGTCAAGAAGGGCCAGTTCCTCGCGCCGGAGGATATGGCGCACGTCACCGCGAAGCTACGTGGCGGCGGGGCTTCTGAGGTCTGGCAGACCGAGCGCGGCACGACCTTCGGCTACCACAACTTGGTGGTGGATATGCGGGCCTTCCCGCTGCTCGCCCGCCACGGGCGGCCGGTGATCTTTGATGCGACCCACGCGGTCCAGTTGCCCGGTGCCGGCGGCGGTCGGAGCAGCGGGCAGCGCGAATTCGTGCCGCCCCTCGCTCGGGCTGCCTTGGCGGCCGGCGCCGACGGGCTCTTCATCGAGACGCATCCCGACCCCGACCGCGCCCTGAGCGATGGACCCAATATGGTGCCGCTCGCGGAGTTGCCCGCGGTGGTTGCCCGCTGCCTTGCCGTTTGGCGCGCCGTCCGCGCCTGAGCCGGGCCGCTTGACCCTCCCCGCGCCGGTTCCACACTGCGCGCCAAAACCCGCATGGCCTCCTTCCTCATCGAAGTCACCCTGCCCGCGATGGGCGCCACGGTGAACGAACTCACCGTCATCTCCCTGAAGGCCCAGCCGGGCGAGAATGTCCGCAAGGGTCAGAAGCTTGCGGAACTGGAGAGCGACAAGTCGGTCTTCGACTTCGAATCGCCGGCCGATGGCGTGTTGCGGGCGGTGCTGGTGGCGCCCGGCGATGTTCGGCCCTCCGGCTCCCCGTTCCTGCGGCTGGAGACCGAAGATGAGTCCCTGCGGCACCTTGCGGCGGGAGCGGCGCCGGCGACGGTCGCCGCGCCCGTGCCGGCTCCGGCGGCGGCCCTGATCTGGACCCCGCGGGCGGCGAAACTGGCGCAGGAAGCGGGGCTGGATCCGGCCACGCTGACCGGGATCGAGGCGACCGGGCCGGGTGGACGGGTGTCCGGGGACGACGTCGCCCGGTACCTAGCGGCGCGGAAATCTTGAGTCGACGTTGCCGGGAGTAGGGGTTTCCTTCGCTCTGCTTGAGCATTCATTCCGAGACGGTCTGCATCGCCGGCGTCGGCCACGCCGCCCCGGCCAACATCCGGCCCAACAGTGAGATCCTGAAGGCGTTCCCCCATCGCACGGAGGAGGAGATGATCCGCCTCACAGGCATTCGGGAGCGCCGCCACGCCGCGGAGAATGAGACCGCGACGGATTTGGCGGTGATCGCCGTCCAGCACGCCTTGGATCAGGCCGGGATGCCCGTTTCCGCGATCGACGGGATCATTATGGCCACGATCATCCCCGATCAGCCGGTGCCATCCGCGGCGAGCGCGCTGGCCCGTCGCCTGGGGGTGCCGCGGGCCTTGGCCTTTGACGTGAACGCTGCTTGTTCCGGCTGGCTCTACGCCCTGGAGGTCGGCCGTTCGTTCATTGTGGCCGGAACCGCGCGGAACGTGGTCGTGGTTACGGCGGAGTTGCTTTCCCGCATTACCAATCCCCAGGACCACGAGACCGCCTTTCTGTTCGGTGACGGGGCCGGAGCGGCCATTTTGACCGCGGGTGCCGGGGGGCATCGGCTCCACCGCATGGGGCTCAGCGGGGACGCGGACCAGTTTGAATCGATCCAGCGGCTGGGCGGCGGGGCGCAGATGCCTTGGCCGGGGGCGGAAGGCTGCGACAAGGAGAACTTTTACCTGCAGATGAACGGGACCTCGGTGTTCAAGCACGCCGTGATCGGGTTCTCCGAGCAGATCGAGCAGACCTTGGCCCGGGAAAACCTGCGCCCTGAGGACATCGCGTGGGTGGTCCCCCACCAGGCGAACGCCCGTATCTTGACCGCGGTGAGCAAGCGCGTGGGCATCCCCTACGATCGCTTCGTCGTGACTATTTCCAAGTACGGCAACACCAGCGCGGCCAGCGTCTCGATGGCCCTCGGCTGGGCGGCGGAGGAGGGGATCTTCTCGGCGGGCGACCGCATCATCTTCTGTAGCGTGGGCGCCGGGCTGACGTTTGCCGGTGGCCTGCTGGTGTGGTGAGCCAAGGTCCGGTTGCACCGGGCCCGGGCGCGGCTAGGGTAGGGCTCCGGCGGAATGGCCGGTGTTCCGATGTGGCCGTTTTTCCCTTGGTTGGCGTTGGTGGCCGCCGAATCCGGCGGCGCCGCGGTGGCGGGTGGGCCTGACCCGTTCCGGGCCGCGCGCGAGCATCTGGTTCGGACGGAGGTCGCGGCCGCCGGCGTGACTGATCCCGCGGTGCTCGCGGCCCTGCGGCGCGTGCCCCGGCACCGCTTCGTACCGGAACGCTTGGTGGCCCAGGCCTATGCCGACCATCCCCTGCCGATTGGTCACGGGCAGACCATCTCCCAGCCTTCCCTGGTGGCGCGGATGACCCAGTTCCTCGCGCTCAGCCCCGAATCGCGGGTGCTGGAGGTGGGGACCGGCTCTGGGTACCAGGCGGCCGTCCTCGCGGAGATCGTGCGGGAGGTCTATACGGTGGAGATTATCGCCCCGCTCGCGCGTGAGGCGGCGGCGCGGTTGGCGGCGCTGGGTTACACCCGAGTCGCGGTGCGCGCGGGCGACGGGTACGCGGGCTGGCCGGAGGCTGCGCCCTTCGATGCGATCATCGTGACCTGCGCCCCCGAGCGCGTGCCCCCGGCGTTACGGGAGCAGCTCAAGCCGGGCGGCCGCCTGTGCATTCCGGTGGGCCCGGTCGGGGGGGAACAGGAACTGCGCCTGCTGGAGAAGGCCCCCGACGGCAGCTTGGTGTTGCGCGCCGTGCTGCCGGTGCGCTTCGTGCCGATGACTGGCCGCGTGGCGTCGCCGCCGTGATCAGGGCGGGTTCGCGACCGTTCAACCGTGCCGTCGCGCGAACACCTGCACGACCGCACTGCGCCCTTGATGCGCCGGGCCCTCGTCGAGTTCCGTCTCCCTTTGCTGCGCCACGACGAGGTCCAGTCCGGCGAGGTCTGTGCGCAGGTCTTCTAGGGTCATCAGCAGTTCCGGCGCGTCCACTGGTCCACCGGTACGGTGGTGAACCTGATCGGGATGATACGCCTCGAGGATGAAGCCGCCCCCGGGACGGAGCCCGGCGGCCGCCGCCTGGTGCACGCGGGCGCGGAGGGCGGGCGGCAGATGGACGAATGTCGCGACGATGCCCGCCCACGCGCCCGGGCGGATGGCGAAGGCGCCGAGGTCCGCCGTGACGGTGGTCAGGACCACGCCGTGGCGCGCGGCGAGCTGGCGGGCCTTCGCGAGGCCCACGGCCGACTGGTCGACGGCGGTGACCGCGTGGCCGCGCCGGGCGAGGAACACCGCGTTACGGCCCTCGCCCTCGCCGAGGCACAGGACCGGGCCGGGGGGGAGTTGCACGGAGCATTCGGCGACGAAGGCGTTCGGCTCGGTGCCGTAGCAGTAGTCGAGCGCACCAAAGCGCCGATCCCAGAAGCTAGCGTCGTAGATCATCGGAGGGGTGGGCCGGTCAGACGTTCACCGCCATCGAGTAGGCGCGGAAGAACTGTTCGGTGACCGGGTGCCGCATCCCGAGGTGGCGGAATACCGTGAGGCACAGGCCGCGGGCGCGTTGGTCGTCGAAGCCCGGTTTTTCCTCCAGCACGCTAACCAGCGCGGTGAGGCCCGGCGCAAAGTCCCCGGCCTGCAAGCAGGTGAGTGCCTCGCGGTAGCGCAGCCCGAGCGGACCGCCGGGCAGGCCGGGGGCTTGGCCGGGACGGAGGAACGCGGTGGCGAGGGTGCGGGCGAGGTCGGCATCCTCGGCCCACGCGGTGCCGGCCGCCACGGTATCGGCAAGGCGGAGCGCGGCGGGTGGATCTGCGAAGGCCTCCGCGCGGGCCGTGAGGGCGGCGAGCTCTCCATCGGCGGGCAGCGCGGTCTGGAGGGGGCGCAGCAAGCGAGCCGCGGCGGGGGCGTCGCCGGACTGGAGGAGGGTGCGGGCGCGGGCCATCGCTTCGCGGCGTGGGCTGGGCAGGTGTTGGGCGAGCCAGTCGCGCAGGCGGGGTTCGGGCAGGGCGCCGGAGAACTGGGCCACGACGGCGCCGTGATGGAAGAGGCGCACGTCCGGGATGCCGCGGATCCCGAATTGCGCTGCGAGCTCGGGGTGGCGTTCGGTGTCGATCTTGACGAGCCGCCAGCGCCCGGCGGCCTCGGCGGCGAGTTTCTCGAGGACCGGGCCGAGCATCTTGCAGGGCCCACACCACGGAGCCCAGAAGTCGACCAGCACCGGCACGGTCTGGCTGGCGGCGGTGACGTCCTGCGCGAAGTCCTGAAGGTCGTGGTTCATCGGGAAGGGAAGGTTAGCGGGTGGGTGGGGTGGGTGCGGCGGCGAGCTCGCTAACGACCGCTTGCCGCGCGGTGCCGTTCAGCGGCCGCTGTGGCGTCGGCGATGCCAGAGCACGGCGAGGAGGCTCAGGGCGCCGGCGCCCAGCGCGTAGTGGCTGGGTTCGGGGATCGCGGCGAGCAGCGCCGTTTGGTAAGCGGGCAGGCTGACGCCGAGGGTTTGGTTGAAGGTCACGGCCGTGTTGGCCGGTTGATTTTCCAGCGTGCCGACCGCACTGATGATGCCGAGAAGACCCCAGGAAGTGCCGTTGTGGAAGAAGATCGCGCCGCCGGAGTCTCCCCCGGCGGCTTGGGAGTAGCCCAAGATTGGATCCAGATTAGTTGCCACTCCGGTCTGGGTGGCGCTCCCGAGCGTGTAATCGAAGGTGCCGGTGTACCGCGCCTCACCCCAGCGCTTGCCGGCGGCGCCTAGGGCGTGGCCGGCACGATTGGCACCCTCGGCGCTGGACAGCGCTGTCCAAGTGTCGGCGGAGCCAGGGCCGCCCGGATCGACCGTGACGTGCCAGTAGAGCAGCGAGCCGATCTCGCGGCTGCCGGTGCCGATCAGCAGCACGTTGGAGTTCGCGGCCGGGGCTGCACTGGCGAGGGAGAGGTTGGGCAGCAGCGGGGTGGTCGTCAGCGGAAAGGCGGCGAGGTCGGTGGGGGAGTTGTCCGGGTTGCGGATCACGATCGCGGGGCCTGCGGCGGCGAAGGTCCCGCTGTCCAGTTGCAGCGTTCCGGCGCCGACGTGGGCGGCGGTGAGGGCCCAGGGCACGCCGCCGAAGAGGCCGAGGTAGACGCCGGTGGCGCCATTGAGGGAGCCCACGTTGGCCCAGCCCGGGTCGTTGGCGGGGGCCGTGGCATTTTCCACCCCGGTGCCGCCGAGGATCACGATCGCGTGCCCGACGGGGGCGGTGGCGAGGCCGAGGCAGGCAGCGAGCAGCAGTGACGCGCGCATAGGCGCAACGTCCGCCGGGGCGTGGGCTTTGACAAGCGCGCAGTCGCGCCGCGCGCGGTCAGCTCGGCGGAGAGGCGCCGAGGGCGGCGATCTTCTCGCGCAGGTGCGTGACGCGCTGCTTGGACTCCGCGTTGCGCACCGCCATCGCGTAGGCGGCGGGCTCGCCGATGAGCACCACCTTCTTCCGGCCGCGGGTGATGGCGGTGTAGAGCAGGTTGCGCTGCAGCATCATAAAGTGCGCCTTCAGCAGCGGCACCACCACGAGCGGGTACTCGCTGCCCTGCGACTTGTGGATGCTGATCGCGTAGGCGAGCGCGAGGTCGCCGGTCTCGCCGCGCTCGAATCGGTGGCGTTCCCCGTCGAACTCGGCCTCGAGGGCCCCGTGCTCCGCGTCGATCGCGGCTACCGTGCCGATGTCGCCGTTGAAGAGCCCCTTATCGTAGTTGTTGCGCAGCTGGATCACCTTGTCCCCGGGACGGTACTCGCCCGAGGGGAAGCGCAGGCCGCGGGCGGCGCCGTTCAGGGCCTCCTGCAGGCGAAGGTTGAGGTTGCCCACGCCGGCCACCCCCTTGTGCATCGGGGCGAGGAGCTGCACGTCCGCGGTGGGCCGGAACCACGACCAGTGGCGGGGCAAGTACTCGGTGCACAGCTCGACCACCTTGCGCACGCAGTCCTCTTGGTCCGTGGCGGTGACGAACGCGAGGTCGGCCCAGACCGGGATCTCGGCGACGGAGGCGACCGCGGGTGGCAGGGCGGGGTCGCCCGCGTTGATCGCGTGGGCGGTGGTGACGATCCGGCTCTGGCCCTGCTGGCGGTAGATGACGGCGAGGCGCGTGACGGGGACCGCGCCCGTGGCGATGAGGTCCTTGAGCACGTTGCCGGCACCCACGCTGGGGAGTTGGTCGGTGTCGCCCACGAGTACGAGGTGGGCGCGGGAGGGGACGGCCGCGAGGAGGGCGGCGGCGAGGCGCGAATCGAGCATCGAGGCCTCGTCCACCACGAGGAAGTCCGTGGCGAGCGGCTTGTGCTCGTTGGCGTCGAAGCCGCCTTGGCTCGCGTCGAAGCGGAGGAGCCGGTGGAGCGTGGACGCGAAGCCGCCGGTCGTCTCCGCGAGGCGCTGAGCGGCGCGGCCGGTGGGGGCGGCGAGGTGGACGCGGGCCTTCTTGGCGCGGAGGATGTCGACCAGGGCGCGAAGGATGGTGGTCTTGCCCGTGCCGGGGCCGCCGGTGAGGACGGAGACCTTGCTCGCGAGGGCGGTGCGGACGGCGTCGCGTTGGAGCGGGTGAAAGGTGAACCCGGCGCGTTCCTCGGCCCACGTCACAGCCGCGTCGAGGCGGATGGGCGGCAGGCCGCTGGGGACGCGGCTCAGCCGGGTGACGGCGCCGGCGATGCGCTGTTCGGCGCGGTCGTGCGTGGGCAACTGAATCATCCCGGCGCCGGGAAGGGGCGGGGAAGAGCCCGGCGGGTCGTGGCGGACGAGGGAACGGGCGGCGACGAGGGCCTCGATGCGTTCCGCGACGCGGGCGGAGGGGGTCTCGAGCAGGGTAGCGGTATGTTCGGCGAGCTCGGCGGCGCGGAATGCGGTGTGGCCTTCCTCCTGCAGCGTTTCCAGAGCATAGAAAATGCCAGCGTCGATGCGCGGCGGGGCGTCGTTGGCGAAGCCGAGGTTGATCGCGATGCGATCGGCGGTGCGGAAGCCGATGCCCTCGATCTCACGGGCGGCGCGGTAGGGTTCGGCCGAGAGGACGCGCCGGGCGTCGGCGCCGAATTGCCGCACCAGCTTCACGCATTGGGCGGGCGTGACGCCGTAGGTCTGGAGGAAGATGTACAGGTCGCGCTCGGTGCGCTTGGCGTCCCAAGCTTCCTTGATCGCGGTGGCGCGCTTACGGCCGATGCCGGGGACGTCGCGGAGGCGGGCGGACTCCTCGCTCAGGACGCGCAGCGTGTCGGTACCGAAGGCGTCGACGATCTTGTTCGCGTAGACCTTGCCGATCCCGGGGACGAGGCCGCTGCCGAGGTAGCGACGGATGCCGTGGACGCTGGCGGGCAGCTCGCTGCGGAAGGTGGCGATTTTGAATTGATCCCCGTGCTGGGCGTGGCGGACCCATTCGCCGGCGAGGTGGAGGGTCTCCCCGCATTCGACGCCCGGCAGTGGGCCGACGACCGTGATGAGCGGCGGGCGGGCGCGGCCGGCGTCAGGGGCAGCCTCGGGGCGCAGCTCCGCGATCGTGTAGTGGTTTTCCTCGTTGAGGAAGACGATGCGCTCGATGACGCCGCTGAGCGTGGCGGGCGGGGAGGGCACGGCGCGGGGAAAAGGCGAAATTACGCCGGGCTCAGGGGGTGGCGAGGGCCGCCTGCACCTCGGGCAACCCGGGCAGCACCCGGTCTGCGCCGGCTGCCGTCAGTTCCGCCGCGCTGTGCGTGCCGGTGCACACCGCCCAGCACGGGAACCCGCCTGCGTGGGCGGCTGCGATGTCGAAGGGCGAGTCCCCGATCAGCAGCGTGCTTTCCGCGCGCGCCCCGAGGTTGCCGAGGACGTAGGCCGCGAATTCCGGCCGCGGCTTGAGCCAGGGGGTGTCGCCCGCGCCGAATACGCCCCGCAGGAAAGGCGTCACCCCGAGGTGGGCGCAAATGCGTCGCGAGTGCTCGCCGCGCTTGTTGGTGAACGCGGCCAGCACCACGCCGCGGGCATACTGGGCCTCCAGCAACTCCCGGGCCCCCGGCAGCAGCCGGACGTCCTCGAGCAAGATTGAGTCGGTGTATGCGACGTGGAGTCGGGCGCCCTCGGCCACGAGTTCGGGGGGGAGAAAGTGCCCCATCGCGCGCTCCAATCCGCCCCCCACCGCGGCGCGGACTTGGTCCAAGGTGGGGGCCGGCCGCCCGAGTTGGGGTAGGACGTGGCAATAGGAACGGTGGATCGTGGTGAACGCGTCCACCAGGGTGCCGTCTAGGTCGAGCAGCAGGGTGTCGTAGCGGGGCATCGCGGTCGCGAGAGCGTGCCCTGCCCTGGGGCGGAAACGAGGCAAAACCTCGCCGCGCCGCAAAATGGGGTTGGCGCGCGCGGCCGGTGCCGGTGGACTTGGGGGTATGCCGGACACTCCCGTTCCCCCCGCCGCCGCCGTGCGGATCGAGGCGGAGGGGGACCGTTGCGTGGTGACCGTAGGAGGGGTCTGGAGTATTACCGCGGCCCCGCCCGTGTGGCTCGGGCCGCCGCCGGGCGCGACCGGGATCGCGCTCCGCGCGGCTGACCTCGGTCGCTGGGACAGCTCGCTGCCGTTCTTCCTCGCGGGCGTCCGCCGGGCTTGCTGCGCAGCTGGGCTGCCCTGTGACGACGCGGAACTGCCGCCCCGACTGCGCGACCTCCTTGCACAGCTGGAGACCGTCCAAGCCGGGGGCGCGCCGGCGGACCGCACGGACAGCCTGCTAACCGCGGTGGGGCTCGCGACGCGCGAGGTCGCGGTGCAGGCGCGGGCGATCCTGGACTTCGTCGGCGAATGTGCGCTCAGCGCGGTGCGGCTCGCGCGCAGCCCGCGGCGGTTTCGCTGGGCGGATTGCGCTGCTGAGATGCAGCAGTGCGGTGCGATGGCCCTGCCGATCGTTAGCCTCATCAGCTTCCTCGTCGGGGTGACGCTCGCCTACACCGGGGCGATCGTGCTGCGGCAGTTTGGCGGCGATATCTGGATCGCGGATCTGGTGGGCCTCTCGATGGTGCGGGAGATGGGTGCGGTGATGACCGCGGTGGTGCTGGCGGGACGCACGGGCGCCGCCTACGCCGCGACGCTGGGCAATATGAAGGCGAACGAGGAGATCGACGCCCTCGCGACGCTCGGTATCCCACCGGTGCAGTTCCTCGTCCTGCCGCGCCTGCTGGCGCTGGCCGTGATGATGCCGGTGCTGGCGCTCTACGCGAATGCGCTCGGCATCCTCGGTGGGCTGGTGGTCGCCTATTCCCTGCTCGCGATCCCCCCGACGGCGTTTTGGGTGGAGCTGCTCACCATCGTCGACCTGTCCGATGTGGCTTCCGGCGTGATCAAGGCGGCCGCGTTCGGGCTGATCGTCGGGTTGGCCGGTTGCCTGCGTGGACTGCAGGCCGAGCGCAGTGCGGACGGCGTCGGTCGTGCCACCACGTCGGCCGTGGTCACGGCCCTCCTGCTGCTGGTCATCGCGGACGCCCTGTTCGCGGTGTTGTTCAACGTGCTCGGGATCTGACGCCGATGGATGCCCCCGCGCACTTGTCCCCCGGAGAGATCCCCGCCATCGCGGCCGAGGCGCTCGACTGCGGCTATGAGGGGAAGCTGGTGCTCCGCGACGTCACCTTTTCCGTGGCGCCGGGAGAGATCTTCTTCGTGATCGGCGGCTCCGGCTGCGGCAAGAGTACGCTGCTCCGCCACCTCGTAGGGCTACACGAGCCGCGGCGCGGTCGCGTGAGTTTCCACGGGCAACCCTTCACCGCGACCGACGCGGCGGGGCGGCGCGAACTGCTGCGTACGTTTGGGGTGCTTTTCCAGGGCGGCGCCCTCTGGTCCTCGCTCACCCTCCGCGAGAACGTCGCCCTGCCGCTCGAGGAGTACACGCCGCTCAGCCGGCGGGAGCGGGGGGAACTCGCCGCGCTCAAGCTGGCCCAAGTCGGGCTCCAGGGCTTCGAGGATTATTACCCGGCCGAAATCAGCGGCGGGATGCGCAAGCGCGCCGGGCTGGCGCGGGCCCTGGCGCTTGATCCGGCGGTGGTGTTCTTCGACGAGCCCTCCGCGGGCCTCGATCCGGTGACGTCGCGGAGCCTCGACGACCTCATCCGCCACGTCCGCGACACCTTCGGCACCACCATCGTGGTGGTCTCGCACGAGCTGGCCTCGATCTTCGCCCTCGCCGACCGCGCGGTGATGCTGGCGCGAGAGGAGCAGGGGATCATCGCCGCGGGTCCGCCCGCCGCCCTCGTAGATTCCCCGGATCCCCGGGTTCGGGCCTTTCTCACCCGGACCGCTCCGGCCTGAGCCGGTTCAGGCTGTCCTTCCGTCGCTCGATCGCCCAGCTTCCCCACGCGTGAAGACTAAGGTCAGTCCAGCCGTCGTCGGGGCCTTCGTGATCGGTGGGCTCGCGTTGCTCTTCCTCTCGCTGGTCTCCTTCGGGGGCATCAGCTTCCTTTCCAAGCCGCCCCGCTTCACCGTCTTTTTCAACGAGTCCATCCACGGCCTCGACCTTGGCTCGCCGGTGAAGCTCCGGGGCGTGCGCGTCGGCCGGGTGGTCGACCTCAATCTCCGCTACGACTCGGCGAGCGGACGCTCGGTGGTCGCGGTGGTCTGCGAGATTCACAAGGATGCGGTGACCCCGGTGGACGGCGTGGGGTTGGACCTCGGCCAGCCTGGCGCGCTGCAACGCTTGGTGGACCGGGGCTTGCGGGCGCAGCTCGGGGTGCTCGGGTTGGCGACCGGGCTGCTGTATGTCGAACTGGACTTGGTGAATCCGGCGGACTTCCCGGCCGATCCGGCGGCGAAGGATCCAAGATACGTGGTCGTGCCGGCGCTGCCCTCGGCGATCTCCGCGTTTCAGGCGAGCGCATCCGAGATCCTCGCGAAGGTGAAGCGGGTCGATTTTGCCGGCCTCTCTGAGGAACTGAAGGCCCTCGTCGCCCAGACCCGGCGGCAGGTGGCCGGCATTGATGTGAAGGGGCTCGTCGACCAATGGCGCACGACGGGCGTCGCGGTGGAGGCGCTCGCGACCTCACCCGAGTTGCGCCGCACCCTCGCCAACCTCGACGCGGCGGTCACGGAACTGCGC
>CAIOTK010000297.1 GCA_903861185.1 uncultured Opitutia bacterium
CGGCGGGCACACGCTTCACCGTCACCCTGCAGGGCCAGGAGCACGACCTGCTGCTGGCCGAAGTCACCCGGACCACCTACACCCTGCGGTACCGGGAAGAGGAAACCACCCGGACGATCAAGTCCGTGCCCAAATGACCTTCCGCCCCGCCTTCGCTCTGCTCCTGACCACGCTTGGCTGCGTTACCGCCGCCCCCGCTGCGGCCGCGGAGGCTGCCCCCGCCCCGGTGGTCGTTGTGGCCGCGACCCGCCCATCGCCCGCCCCGGTCGTCCCCACCCTCGGCGAATCCGCCGTCCCTGCTCCCCGCGCCGCCGCCGCCCGCGACGTCCTGTCCGTGGATTTCCCGGAAGAGGAAATCCGCAACATCCTCCGCAACGTCGCCGACCTCTTCGAGCTGAACATCATCGTGCCCGAGGCCCTCAAGGGGCGCACCACGATCAAGCTCCGCGACGTCACTTGGCGCCAGATTTTCGACAGCATCCTCCCACCCGCTGGCTTCACCTACAAGGAGGAGGGCAATATCATCAAGATCGTGAGCAACGAGGTCCTCGGGCAGGAGCCCGTCACGACCGACGTGTTTGTGCTCAATGCCGCCAAAGCCGCCGACATGTTGCCCACGATCGCGTCGCTGGTCGACGCCGGCACGGGCGGCAAGATCGTCGTCGATGCCCGTAGCAATAGCCTGATCATCACCGAGCGGCCGGCGCGCCTCGCCCGCATCAAGGCCATCATCGAGCAACTCGACCGCACCGCGGACCAAGTGATGATCGAAACCAAGTTCATCGAGGTCTCCGACAACGATGTGAAGAACCTTGGGGTCAACTGGTCCTCCCTCGCCAATTACCGCGTCGGCGTCGGCCCGGACAAGGAGAAGGGGTTGGCTACCGTCCAGCGCACGCGCGACCAGACGGGCAGCGCGGGCTTCAATCGCAATGACGGCACCACCGGGTCCAGCACCTCCGGGAACAACCAAGGTACCACCACGAGCACCACCAACGGTCAGAACTCGGGGAGCACCAACGCCAACACGGTGACCTCCACCAACGGCGTCCCCACCTCCACGGCCTCCACCGGTGTGACCACCTCCCTGACCAACGCCGCGACCACGGCCGTCACCGGCGGGGTCACCTCCGCCGTCACGCAGGGCGCCACCAATGCTTTCAACAACCTCGCCTCGCTGGTGAACAACGACGGCACGGCGCGCACCCTCAACGCGGTCTTCTCCGCCGACGAGTTCCGCCTCGTGCTCAGCGCCCTCCAGCAGCAGAGCCAGGTGAAGATCGTCTCGAACCCGACGATCGTGACCCTCAACAACTCGGAGGCCACGATCAACGTCGGCCAAGAACGTCCGATTCCGCGGTACCAGTACAACCAGCAGACGGGGAACCTCGAGGTCAACGGCTTCGACTTCAAGCCGATCGGCGTGATCCTCAAGGTCACACCGCAGGTGAACTCCCGCGGGCTGATCCGGCTCACGATCTCGCCCGAGGTCAGCCAGTCCTTCAATAACGTGTCTTTCAACGGGAACGAGATCCCGATCATCGAAACGCGGAAGACGCAGACTACGGTCTCCCTCGCGGACGGCTACACGATGGGCATCGGCGGCCTGCTCCAAGCGACCTCCTCCGACGCCGTCACCAAGGTCCCCGTGCTCGGCTCGCTGCCGGTGCTCGGCCGCCTGTTCCGCAGTGACGCGCGGCAGAAGGACTCGAACAACCTAATTATTTTTATCACCGCCAAGACGATCAGCGCCGAGGGCGCCACGGTGGAGCAGGTCTTCGACTCCGCGCGCTTGCGCGGCCTGCAACTCCGCCGCGAGGAGCTCCCCGGCTGGCGCGATGGGTCCAGCCCCTTTGTGGACGACGCGAACCGGCCGCTGCCCGCCCCGCCCGCTCAGCGCTGAAGCGGCCCCGCTCCCCCGATGCACGCCTGGTCCCGCCTTTTCTCCGGCCTGTTGCTGGCGCTTGCGCCCGTCGCCCTCGTGGCGGCCCCCGAGCTCAGCCTCACCGGCGTCACTATCCGCCCCGCCGAGGCCAAGCCCGGCGACCAGATCACGCTGTCGGTCGGGGTCACCAACTCGGGTGCCTCCGGTATCTCCCCCGTCACCGGCCTCCCGATCGCCGTCGCCGCCGATACCTGGCCGGCCGGCAGCACGGCGACGTTGGGCGTCACGTTCACCCACGTCGCTACGGGCTACACGTTCTCGTTCACGGGCACCGGGACGCTGAGCGCGGGCCTCGCCGGCGGTGGCACCGCCGGGACGGTCGACCTGAACGCCCTGATTCCCGTCAGCTTTACCGAGGCTGGTCCCTATCGCGTCGCCCTGGTCTGGGTGAGCCACACCGGTGCGGCGCCTGGCGATTGGAAGGGGCGCTCCTTTGCGACCTCCACCCCCGCCTTCTCGGTGGTCGGTAAACCCGACTTTCAGATCGTCTCGCTCACCTACACCGCGAACCCGGCCCTCACGGGTGGCGCCGTCGTGCCGATGACGCTGAAGTACTTTAATGCGACCACCTCGAACGGGGTGAACAACGTCCCCTTCGTCCCGGTCCCCGGCCTGACCCAGTTCCGGATCCAGATCGTGCTTTCGGCCAACCCGGTGTTCGGCGACGCCGATGACTTCCAGCTCACCACCTTCGACCGCGCCACCAAACTGGATGCCGATTCGGCCGAGCAGGTGCTCACGTGGCAGCAGGTAATTCCAGGCAACTTCGCCGGCTCCTACTACGTGTTGGCCAAGATCGACTCGCTCAACGCGGTCGCGGAGACGGTCGAGGAGGACCTCACGCGCAACGGGAATAACATCTGGCAGGACCTCGCCGCCACCCGCATCGCGATCCAGCCGACCACGTTCCCCACCGTCTACCTCGCCAGCACCACGGGCCCGGGCGGCGCTAGCCCGAGCGGCAACGCCCGCAGCGACAACCCCGCGCTCAGCGCGGACGGTCGTTACACGGTCTTTGCCTCCGACGCCTTCAATCTCGTCGCGGGGGACACCAACGGAGTCCGGGACATCTTCCTCTACGACAGCCAGACGAGCCTCGTCCGCCGCCTGAATCTCTCTCAGCAGGGCGTTCAAGCCTCGGGTCCCTCCGAGCACCCGACGCTCTCCGGCAACGGGCGCCAAGCCGCCTTCGCCTCCGACGCCGCCAACCTCGTGATTGGCGACGTGAACGGGTTCACCGATCTCTTCGCGGTCGACACGCTCACCGGCGCGATCGCGCTGCAGACCCTCGCCGCCGATGGCACCCAGGCTAACGGCTCCAGCTTCCGGCCGATGCTCAGCCACACGGGCCGCTGGATCGCGTTTGAATCGACGGCCACCAATCTCGTCGCCGGCGGCACCGCCCCCGGCGTCAGCCACGTCTACCTACGCGACCGCGACGTGAGCAACTCGGGCGTCCTCGACACGCCCGGCAACACCGCGACGGTGCTGGTGGACATCGCCCCCGGTGGCGCCCCCGGCAACGCCGCCGCCACCCAGGCCGCCGTTAGCGCCGACGGCCAATACGTCGCCTTCGCCTCGCGCGCGACCAACCTTGTCGCGAACCCCACCGCCGCAGGCCGCCAACACATCTATGTGCGTCAGGTGCCCGCGGGGGCCACCGTACTGGTCAGCGTGGATCCAGCCGGCACCGAGGCCGACGCCGACAGTCGCCACCCCGCCATCAGCCGTAACCCCGGCGTCCCCGCCGGACCTGCCGCGGACGGTCGCTGGATCGCCTTCACCAGCGACGCCGCGAATCTCGTTCCCGCCGACGCCAACGGAATGGCCGATGTGTTCGTCGCCGACCGCGTCTCCGGAGCCGTCACCCGCGTCAGCGTCTCCAGCGCCGGGGTCGAGGCGATCGACCCCACGGTGACGACCGTGACCGGCTCACGTCTGGGCAGCCTCAACCCGTCCGTCAGCGCGACCGGCCGTTTCGTCACGTTCGTCTCCCTCGCCAACAACCTCGCCCCGGGCGACACCCTCGGCCGCGCTTCGCCGGGTGGCAGCGGCAATGGCGGGCTCAACGTGTACGTGATGGACCGCGACACGGATGACAATGGTACCTACGACGAGGTGGGCCGCATCCGGACCGCCATCGTCAGCGCCAACCGCTTCGGCTATCAGGCCTACGACCTCACCACCGCGCAGACCACCGCCGCCGCGGACATTTTTCCGGTGATCAGCGCCGACGGCCGCTGGGTCGCGTTCCCCTTCGACGCCGACGGTCCTGCGGGCCTCGTGCACGGGGCTACCAACCTACTCTCTCCCGACGCCAACAGCGCGCGCGACGTGCTCCTCTTCGACCGGCGCACGAATACCCTCCCGAGCCCCGCCACGCCCCCGACCGTCGCAATCACGAGCCCCGGCGTCGGCGGCACGGTCCTCGTGAACACCGCCGTCACGCTCGCGGCGAGTGCGACCACCACGACCGGCGTCGTGCGCTCGGTCCAATTCTTTGTCAACGGCACTAGCGTCGGCACGAGCGAGGCCTTCCCGTACTCGGCGACGTGGACGCCGCGGGCCGTCGGCAGCTACACGCTCAGCGCGCTGGTGACCGACAGTTTTGGTAACCTCGGGGTGTCCTCGAACGTGCCCGTCACGGTCAACGCTGCCCCGTCCGTGAGCGTCACTTTCCCTTCTGCCTCCACGCCGCTCACCGCTGGTGCCGCCCAGACGGTGACCGCGAGCGCGGCCGCCACCACTCCGGGCGCCACGATTGCCAGCGTCCAGTTCCTCGTCGACGGGCAGGCGCTCGGGGCCCCCGTCACGGTTGCGCCCTACGCGACACCTTGGACGCCTGCGGCCGCGGGCACGTTCAGCCTCACGGCCGTAGCGGTGGATAGCGCTGGCACGCGTACGACTTCACCGGCCGTAGTGGTGACGGTCGCGGCGGGCGCCGGCGGTGGTGGTGGCGGCGGGGGCGGTGGTCCCTTGCCGACGGTGGCCGTGACCGCCCCAACGGGCGGATCGGCGCTGCTGGTTAACACGCCGGTCCGCGTGACCGCGGCCGCGACTTCCCCCGGCGGATCCATCGTCCAGATTCAGCTCCTCGCGAACGGCGTCGATCTCGGCATCGCGAACTCCTTCCCCTTCGGCGTCACGTGGACCCCGACTTCGCCGGGAGCGTACGCGCTCACGGCGATCGCCACCAACTCATCGGGAGGCAAGGCGACCTCCGCGCCGGTGATGGTCTCAGTCGGCACGGGCACTGCGCCTGCCGTCGTGGTCGCCAGTCCGGTGGCCGGCGCCACCTTCCCCGCTGGGATCGCGCAGACCTTGGTCGCGAATGTCTCCGCCGGGAGCAGCCTCGTCTCATCCGTTCAGTTCCTCGTCAACGGCATCGCCCTCGGGATCGACACCACCTTCCCGTACAACTTCAGCTGGACGCCGGCCGGCCTCGGCCCCGCGGTGATCACCGCCGTCGCCCGCGACGCGCTTGGCAACGAGGTCCCGAGCCCCGGGGTGGCCGTGACGGTGGTGCCCCGCAGTGGCTCCAGCCCGACGGTGGCGCTGACCGCACCCGCCGCCGGCGCCTCCGTGCCGGTCGGGACGGCGACCACGCTCACCGCCGCCGCCGCGGATCCCGATGGCTCGGTAGCGAGTGTCCAGTTCTTCGCCAACGGGGTCGCCCTAGCCGCCCCCGACACCGCGTTCCCCTTCACGTTCGACTTCATCCCGACCTCTCCCGGCAACTATCTGCTCACCGCGCAGGCCATCGACAACGGCGGCAACGTCGCCGTGAGCGCTCCAGTCACGATCAGCGTCGTCGCCGGCTCGGCCCCCGTCGTCGCCGTCTCCGCGCCCGCCGACCGCGCCCTCGCGCCGGTTAACGTGCCCCTCGTCCTCACTGCCGCCGCCTCCTCCTCCAGCGGCACGATCGCGGGGGTGCAGTTCTTCCTCAACGGCGTCGCCCAAGGCGCGCCCGACACCACCTTCCCCTACAGCTACACTTGGACGCCGGCCGCCCTCGGCACCTACTTGGTACAGGCCCGCGCGACGGACAACCTGGGGAACATCACCGACTCGGCGCCCGTCCAGGTCACCGTCGCCGGCTCGCAGGCCCCGGTCGTCGCCGTGACCGGCCCGGCCGATGGTTCGGCCTTCGGCGTTGGCACGCCGCTCACGCTCGCCGCCGACGCGTCGGATCCGGACGGCACGGTGACCCAGGTGCAGTTTCTCGTGAACGGCGTTTCGCAGGGCACCCCGGACACCGCTGCGCCCTACACGACCGCGTGGACTCCGCCCGCGGCTGGCACCTACCTGATTACGGCCCAGGCCACCGACAACACGGGTAACCTCGTGCTCAGTGCGGGGGTCACGGTTACGATCGGCGCGGACGCGCCGCCCACGGTGGCGCTGACCAGCCCGGCGGCGGGGCTCAGTTTCGGGTTGGGGAACCAGATCGTCATCGCGGCCAATGCCGCTGACTCCGACGGCTCCGTCACCGGGGTCCGCTTCCTCGCCAACGGCCGCGTCATCGGCTCGGCCGCTGCCGCACCCTTCCTCTTTAGCTGGAACCCGTCCGCTGCGGGAACGTACACGCTCACCGCCAGCGCCACGGATAACGCGGGCAACGTGACGCAGAGCCGGCCGGTTACCGTCACCTTCACCGCGGGTGGCGCACCGACGGTCGCGCTCTCCGGCCCGCCGGCCTCGACGCCGCTCGTGGCGGGTACCGCGGTGCCGCTGGTCGCCCGGGCCTCGGGCGGCAACGGGCCGATCGCGCAGGTGCAGTTCTTCGTGAACGGCGCGGCGCTCGGGTCGCCGGATACCGCCTCGCCCTATGGGATCGACTGGACGCCGGCCGCGCCGGGCACGTACCGGCTTCTAGCCGTGGCCACCGACAGCGCGGGTGTTTCCGCCAGTTCGGAGCCGCTGGTGGTCACGGTTGCGGGCAATACGCCGCCGACCGTGGGCCTCACCGCGCCCGTCGCGGGTACGTCGGTCAATGCGGGCACGCCGGTCACGCTCGCCGCGGTGGCTGCCGATGCCGACGGGCGCGTCGTCGCGGTGCGCTTTCTCGCGAACGGCATCGAAGTCGCCGCGGCGAGCGCGGCCCCGTTCACCGCCTCGTGGGCGCCGACGGCGGCGGGCAGCTACACGGTGGTCGCCCAGGCGCGCGACGACTCGGGTAACCTGACGACTTCCGCACCAGTGCTGGTGTCCGTCCTGGCGAACCGGCCGCCGGTGGTCGCGCTGACCTTCCCCACGGCGGGCGCGAGCCTGCGGGTTGGCGTCAAGGTCTCGGTGACCGCCACGGCTACCGATCCCGACGGCTCCGTCGCCAGCGTGCAGTTTCTCGCGAATGGTACGCCGCTGGGGCCGCCGGATACCGCGGCGCCGTTCGCCGCGGATTTCACTCCCGGCTCCGAGGGCCTCCACCGCCTCACGGCGGTCGCGGTGGATCATTCCGGCGCGGTGGCGACCTCGGCGGTGGTCACTGTCCTCGCGGTGGCGCCGGGCGCGGACGACCGGATCTTCACCGGTGGTTACCAAGGCGGGACCGAAACCGGGCGTTTCGCCGTGGCAGTGATTCGCGGACGCCACGCCGTCTTCATCGGGTTTCCGACTAGCCCCGCAGCACGCACGATCTCCTATCACCCGGACCTGCAGGTGGACGCGGCGGGTGCGCTCAACTCGGGAGAGGCGGACGGCCGCTTTGCGGTGTCGGCGATGCTCAGCGACTCCGGCCTCAGTGGGACGCTGGACCGCGGCCGGCTGACGTTCATCGGAGTGGCCTCGCTGTCCGCGGCCCGGCCCGGCCCCGCGCCGGGGCTCTACGTTGGTAGCCTCACCGGAAAGTCGGGTAGCCAGGTGGTCGCCATCGTGGCGGCCGACGCGTCGATCACTTGGCTCGTGCAGGACGGAGCGTTCCGCGACGCCGGGGCGGGTACCCTGGCCGTAACCGGGGCCTTTAACTCCGCGGGTGCGGGCGGCGCGCGGCTTTCCGGCGCGATCGATCCCGTGACTGGTTTCCTCAGCGGCACCCTAGTGGGCGGCCCGGGCGGCGCTTTCACCGGGGCCTCGGCCACTGGTCCCGCGCTCAGTGATGGCGCGCTGCGCAACCTGTCGACGCGCGGTCAGGTGGGCGCCGGGGGCAACATTCTGATTGCCGGTTTTGTCGTCACGGGCCCCGACCCCAAGCAGGTGCTGGTGCGTGCGGTGGGCCCTTCGCTCGCGGGCTTCGGCGTTGCGGGCACGCTGACTGACCCCGTGCTCGAAATTTACCGCGGGGACACCCGGCTGGCTTCGAACGACAACTGGGGCGGGCTAGAGGCGGTGCAACGCCTCGCGGGTCAGGTGGGCGCCTTCCCGCTCCTCCCCTCGAGCCTAGATGCGGCGCTGGCGCTCACGTTAGCGCCCGGAGCTTACACCGCGCAGGTGAGCGGGGTGGCGGGGCGGACGGGCGTCGCGCTGGTGGAACTCTATGATGCCGACGCGGCGGTTCCCTTCCCAGCCCGCAAACTGGTGAACGTCGCGACGCGCGGGGTGGTCGGCGGCGGCCAGGGCCAGCTGATCGCTGGGTTCGTGGTCGGCGGCACCGTACCCAAGCGTTTCCTCATTCGGGGTGTCGGGCCCGCGCTCGCCGCCCTGTCGCCTGGACTCGGTGCGCTGCCGGATCCGTGGCTACAGATTGTGCGCACGGAGTCCCGGCCGGCCGGCGTAGTCGACGTGCCCGTCCGTGAGAACGATTCTTGGGATGTCGGCAACCCGCCGGCGCTGGTGACGGCGGCGGCGGCGGCGGTGGGCGCGTTCCCGCTGGCAGCTGGCGGGCGCGACGCGGCGTTGTTGCTCACGCTGCCGCCGGGTACCTATAGCGCCCAGGTGGGCGGTCCCGCTGGCGCCACTGGCGTGGCGTTGGTCGAAGTCTACGAGCTGCCCTGAAGCGGCCCCGCGGTGGCGGGGCCCCCGGCACTCCGCGTTTGGCAAGTCGGCCGCTTCCTGCGTGGCTGATCCGGATGCCGGAGTCCCTCAGCGACCTGACCCTCGACGACCTTGCGCGGCGCCTCACCGCTGCTGGGTTCGCCGCCGCGCACGCGGGGCCGGTGCTGCGGGCGCACTACGGTCAAGGTCCGACGGCCCCGCGTCCCGGGCGCTTGCTGCCGGCAGGGCTCGCGGAGTGGCTGGCCACGGCGTTCACACCTGCTGCGGAGGTGGTGCAGCGGGCGGCCTCTGCGGACGGCACGGTCAAGCTGCTCCTGCGTTGCCGCGACGGCGCCACCATCGAGGCGGTACTGATGCCCGGCGACCGGCCCGATCGCGCGGCCGGGTGCCTCTCTTCCCAGGTCGGGTGCGCGATGGGCTGCGATTTCTGCGCCACGGCGCGCACCGGGTTCCTGCGCCACCTCACTTCTGGCGAAATCGTGGAGCAGTTTCGCGCGCTGCGGCGCGAGGCGGCCGCCCAAGGCCGCGCGCTCAAGACGGTCGTCTTTATGGGCATGGGCGAGCCGATGCTGAACTTGCCCGCCGTCCTCGCTGCGGCCGAGCGCCTCGCCGAAAACCAGATCGGGGGGCTCGGCTGGCGGCAGATCACCGTGTCTACAGTGGGTGTTATTCCGGGCATCGATGCGCTGACCGCCGCGGGCCACAGCCTTAACCTCGCCGTCTCCCTGCACGCTCCCGATGACGTTACCCGCGCCCGCCTGCTGCCGCCCGGGCGCCGCTTCGCCGTGGCCGACGTGCTCGCGGCAGCGGACCGGTTTCAGGCCGCCCGCGGCCGGCCCGTCACGTTGCAGTATTGCCTTCTCCGCGGGGTCAACGACGCGCCGGAGCAGGCCGAGCAGTTGGCTGGCCTGGTCGGTGCGCGCCGGATGCACGTGAACCTCCTCCACTACAATGCAACCGGACTCGGGCTCGGGGGCACGCGCTACGAGGCTGTGCCTGAGGCCGGGGCAGAGGCCTTCGCCGCGATCCTGCGCCGCCACGGCGTGGTGGCGCACTTCCGGCGCCCGCGCGGCCCCGATATCGACGCGGCGTGCGGCCAACTGCGGCGGCGCGCGCTGGCCGGCACTGCGGG
This sequence comes from uncultured Opitutia bacterium, assembly GCA_903861185.1. Taxonomy (GTDB): domain Bacteria; phylum Verrucomicrobiota; class Verrucomicrobiia; order Opitutales; family Opitutaceae; genus ER46. The sequence goes on from CAIOTK010000297.1 coordinate 10,008, forward strand.
TGACGTTTCTGCGGGCGACGCGTCTGCCTGAGCGGTAACCCGATGTCCCGCCTACCCCGCCTCCTCGTCTTCGCCGGCTGCGTTCTCCTGTGGGCGGTGCGCCTTGTGGCGGCCGAGTATCACGTGGCCCCGCACGGGTCGGATGATGCGCCTGGCACGGCGGCGGCGCCGTTCGCCACGGTGCAGCGCGCCCAGACGGCAGCCGCGCCCGGCGACACTGTCTTCCTGCGCGGCGGGACCTACCGGCTACGGGAGCGCGACATCGCCCGGACGGAGCGGATCTTCGCCTACGTCACCCTGCTCGACAAAAGCGGCGAGCCCGGGCGGCCGATCCGCTACGTCGCGTGGCCGGGGGAGACGCCGATCTTCGATTTTTCGGCGGTGAAGCCGGCGGACCGGCGCGTGCACGCGTTCCGGGTGACGGGTTCGTGGTTGCACCTAGAGGGTTTCGAAGTGGTGGGCGTGCAGGTGACGATTAGGGGGCATACCCAGTCCATCTGCGTCGACGTGCAGGGTAGCCACAACGTGATCGAGCGGCTGAGCCTGCACGACGGGATGGCGATCGGCGTGTGGATTGGCGATGGGGCGCACAACCTAGTGCTGAACTGCGACGCCTACCGGAACCACGACCCAGTCTCGGGCGACGGTCGGGGCGGTAACGTCGACGGGTTCGGCTACCACGGGCGAAAGGGGAGCGTGGGCAACGTGTTCCGCGGCTGCCGGGCGTGGTTTAACAGCGACGACGGCTTCGACTTCATCAACTCCGCCGAGGCCGTGACCGCGGAGGATTGTTGGGCTTTCTACAACGGCTACACGCCGGACTTCACCGCGCGCGCGGACGGCAACGGCTTCAAGGCGGGCGGGCACGCGGGCACGCCGGTGGCCCGGCTGCCGGCGCCGATCCCGCGGCACGTCGTGCGGCGCAGCGTCGCGGTGCGCAATAAGGCGAACGGATTCTACGCGAACCATCATCTCGGTGGGGTCGACTTTATCCATAACACAGCGTGGCGGAACCGCGTGAACTTTAACCTGCTCGGCCGGCTCGAGGATAACGCCACGCGGGTGCCCGGGCGTGGGCATCGCCTCTTCAACAACCTCGGCTTCGCCGGTGGGGAGGAGTTAGCGCAGCTCGACGCCGCGGCTTCCACCGTCGCGGGCAACTCGTTTCTGGGCGACTGGGCGGCGACGGCGGCGGATTTTGTCGGCCTCGACGAGGCGGATCTGACGCGGCCGCGCGGGCCGAAGGGCGAACTGCCGGTGACATCGCTCCTGCGGCTCGCTCTAGGCAGCCGCGCGATCGACGCCGGGGTGCCGTTAGACGGGCCGTTTGTTGGCCGGGCGCCGGACGCCGGGGCTTTCGAGGCCGGAACGGGGCGCTGAATTCAGCGCTCTTGCGCCGCGTCGAGGCCGGGGCCGCAGGACGCGCGTCGTCGATGGTTCCGAGTTGCGAGTGCAGGTCGTTCCCTGCGCCCGGCCGGCGTGGGGGGGCGTCGTCCCGCGGGGGGCTGACGTGGCGCGGCGGCACGACGCAGGCAGAGCGCGCACAGGGCAGCCATTTCCCGGGCGGCAAGGCGCCGGAACGCGTGGTTCAGTTCCTGTAGCGCCGCGTCGCGCTCCGCCGGCGCCGGAGGCGGACCCGCGGCTTGGCACAGCACGAGCGCCTCTTGCAGCGCCTGTTTACCGGCGGCGAAGTGCGCCCGGAGAGGATTTCTTCCGCAGGGGCAGGCGGGTTCACGCCGGGACCGCGGCCGGTGCGGGTGATTCAGTGCCCGGGGTGCCTGCAACCCGTGGAAGACCTCGCGCAGCGTCCAGTCGATCAGGTGCACGAGGGCCTCGGGATTCGCGAGGGGGGAGGAAGCCGCCTCGGCCCGGAGGAGGGCCGCCCAGCACGCCCGGATCGCTGGCGTGCGACGGGCGAGGGCCTGGAGGAGCGCGGCTTGCACGGCGCCAGCAGACCACATCGCGCCGTGGGGCGGCTGCGCGTGGGTTGGCCTTCGCTGCGCGCGGCTTGGACGGCCGCGTCCGGGCGGGGCTACCAAGCCGAGGTCAGGCCTCGGGGGGACGCGTCTCCACCCAGCGGACCGCGTGCCGGATCAGCGCCGTGGCGTCGCGCAGCCCGAGCTTTTCCTTCAGATGGCTGCGGTGCACGTCGACGGTTTTGGGGCTGAGGTGCAGTTCCGCGGCGATCTCGCGCGTGCCCTTGCCTTGGCCGATCAGCTGGAACACCTCGAACTCGCGGTCGGTGAGCTGCTCGATGGGAGAGGACGAGCCCCGCGGCCGCCGGCTGCTCATAGCCTCGAGGATTCGGGCCGACATCTTGTGGCTGACGTAGACCTCACCGCGCAGCACCTGCCGGATCGCGCCCAGCAGGTTCTCACCGCCGGCCTCCTTCATAATGTAACCGCGGGCCCCCGCGCGCAGCGCCCGCTCGGCGTAGACGGCTTCGTCGTGCATCGACACCACCAGAATCGGAACCGCGGGATGGGCGGCGCGCAGGTCTTTGATGAATTCCAGCCCGCTGCGGCCGGGCATCGTCAGGTCGGTCAGGATCAGGTCGGGCTGCTGGCGGGCGAGGGCTTGGAGCGCCTCCGCGGGGTTGCCGGCCTCCCCGCCGACGAGAAGGTCGGGTTGGCAGTCGATCAGCTGGCCGAGACCGGCCCGCATAAACGGGTGATCGTCGACCAACAGGACGCGGCGGCGGGCGGAAGGGGCGGCTTTCTTCTTCACGGGGAGGGCGGCAGATTGCAGCGGACGCTGACGCCGCCGCCGCGGCGGGCCTCCACCGCGAGGGTGGCGCCGATGGCGTTAGCGCGATGGCGCATCACGCTCAGACCGATGCCTTCGGCGGGTGCGCCCCTCCCGCGGGGCAGGCCGGCGCCGTCATCCTCTACCGCGAGTAGCACGGCGCCGTCGTGGCGGAGCAGGTGGATTACGACCTCTGCCGCCCGGGCGTGCTTCACGGCGTTGTTCACCGCCTCTTGGGCGATCCGGTAGAGGTGACCGGCGAGGAAGGGATTCTCGACGGCCACCGGTTCCGGGCATTCAAGCCGACAGCGCGGGCGGCCGAGGGCGGAGGTGCGTTCGGCGAGTTCTGCTAGGCCAACTTGGAGCGAATCCGGTCCGGGCCCGACCGGGACGAGGCCGCGGGCGAGGAAGCGCACCTGGGTGATCGCCTCCCGCAGCATCCGGGCCATCTGGTCCAACCGGCGGGCGAGCGCTGGATGGGGCGCGGCCTCGGTTTTCGCGAGCGTGCACATCAGCTCCAGTGCGGTGAGTTGCTGGCCCAGGTTGTCGTGCAGGTCCGCTCCGATGCTGTGGCGCTCGCGCTCGCTGATGGCGACAAGCTCCCGCTCGAGGCGTCGGTGCTCCGACTGCGCTGCCCGCAGCGCGCCCTCCTGCGCCACGGCGTGCAGGGCGCGTTGCGCGACCGCCGGTAGGCGATCCAGCAGCGAGGTGTCTTTGATCACGTAGTCCAGCGCACCCTGGCGCATCACCTCGACGGCCGCGCGTTCATCGCCTTGGCCAGTCACGACTACGAACGGCACCGCCTGCCGCTCGCGCTGCAGCGCGGCGACCAGCGCGGAGCCGCTGCCGTCGGCGAGCTTCAGGTCGAGGAACAGCAGGTCCGGCGCGCCGTCGGCGAGACGCGCGCGGGCCTCGCGGGCTGAGGGGGCCGTGGCGACCGTGTAGCCCTCCTCGCGGAGTCGTTCGGCCATCAGCAGCAGCAGGCCCTCGTCATCGTCGACGACCAGCAGGCGGGAAGATGGGACGGGCGCGGCCACGCGGGGGTCAGCCGGGGGTTAGTCGCGGCACGTGGAGTAGTGGCACGAACTGGCCGAGGCGGCGGATCGCGTCCGAGAACCGGTCGTAGTCCACCGGTTTCTGCAGGTAGACGTTGCAGCCCAGTTCGTGGCAGCGGGTCACCTCGCGGGCGTCGTCCGTGGTGGTGAGCATGATGATTGGCAGTTTCCGGAGGGTAGCGTCGGCCTTGAGGCGGCGGAGCACCTCGATGCCGTCCACCTTGGGCATCCGGATATCGAGCAGCACGAGGAACGGGCCCGCGGCCGATGCCGGTTCCCGGAAAAAGAAGTCGAGTACCTCTTGGCCGTTCCGGAGGTGCCGGATGGGGTTACTCAGGCCAGTGGCCTCTAGATTTTCTCGGATCAGGATCGCGTGCCCCTCGTCGTCGTCGGCGATCAGGATGGTGGGCGTGGTGGTCATGACGCTCCCGGGGCCGCCGCGACGGCGGGCAGGGCGAGCCGGAAAGTGCAGCCGCCGCCCGGGGTGTCCTCAACCCAAATTCGCCCGCCCTGCCGCTCGAGGACGCGCTGCGCGATGGTCAGGCCGAGACCCTCGCCGGGGGCGGAGTCGGGATCGAGGCGATGGAAGATTTCGAAGATCTTGGCCCGGTGCTCCGGCGCGATGCCTCGGCCGTTGTCTGCCACCGCGTACTCTGCGGTCGCGCCGCGGAGTGCCCCCGTCACGCGCACGCGGAGGCGGCGATCCGGCGCGCGGTACTTGAGGGCGTTATCCAGCAGGTTGGCAAAGACCTGGTTGGTCTGCACGAGGTCCCCCACACAGGTGGGGAGCGATTCGACCGCCACCTCGGCACCCGCTTCGTCGAGTTGGAAGCGCATCGCGGCGACGACCTCAGCGAGGATGCCGTGCACGTTGAGCGGGCGCGGGTGGAGGGCGACGCGGCCGAGGCGCGAGTAACGCAGGAGCCCGGAGAGCAGCGTGTCCATCCGGTGGATCCCGGCGTTGATGAACCGGAGGGCCTGCGGGACGTCTTGGGTGAGGGGGGCGCGGAGGGCCTCGGCGGGGACGCGTCCCGCAGCGTCCGGGGCGGCGGCCGCTGCCTGAAGGGTGTCGCAGGCGCGCTGCAGCTGGCGGCCGAAGCCCTGGATGTTGACGAGCGGGGAGCGGAGGTCGTGAGAGACGGTGTAGACGATTGCCTCGAGTTCGCGGTTCTTTTCGGCGAGCTCCGCGGCGACCTGCTGGAGCTGTTCTTGGTCGGCCTTGCGGGGCGTGATGTCGGTGCGGATGGCGATGTACTGTTCGGGGCGGCCGTCGGGTCCGCGGAACGGAAAGATCGTGGTGTCGACCCAGTAGCAGGAACCGTCCTTGGCCCGGTTGCGGATTTCCCCGCGCCAGACCTCGCCGCGGCGGATGGTGGCCCAGAGCTCACGGAAGAAGGCGGGCGGGTGGTGCCCGGAGTTGATGATGCGGTGGTCGCGGCCGAGGAGCTCCTCGCGGGAGTAGCGCGAGAGGGCGCAGAACTTGTCGTTGGCGTAAGTGATTCGCCCCTGCGCGTCGGTGATCGCGACAATCGAGTGCGCGTCGAGAGCGGCCTTGAGGTCGGCGAGTTCCTGCCGGCGCTCTGGCGCCGCCGGCCCGGTCGGCAGCGGGGGAGGAGAGGGGAACGCGGCGGGATCCACGGGGAGCACGCTGGGCGGCGGGAGGCGGGGCGGCAAGGTCGCCGGGGGACTAGGGAAATCCCTTAGCGAGATCCCGCCCGGGCCCCAATTCCGCGGCCGGCAAGAAATGACTAGTCTGGCCGCACTATGGACGCCTCTCCTTTTCCCGCCATCACCGCCACCTCCACTCCCGCCAGCACCGCCCACGGGCGGTCGTCCGGCCGCGGTGATGAGGTCGTTTCTCGCCTGCAGCAGTCCGAGCTGTTCCGCGACTATCAGGATGCTTTCCAAACCGCCACGGGCCTCCCGCTCACGTTGCGCCCGGCCGGCTCGTTCCAGCCGCCCCTGCACGGCTGCCGGCTGACGAACGCCTTCTGCGCGTTGATGACCGGGGCCAGCCGGACCTGCGCGACCTGCCTGCAGGTGCAGCAGGAAGCGGAGGCGGGCGGCCTGAACGGCGCCAAGACGGTCCAATGCTTCTCTGGGATGAGCGAGTCGGTGGTGCCCATCCGCGTGGGCGAGCAGGTGATCGCCTACCTGCAGACCGGGCAGGTCCTGCTGCGCGCGCCCTCGGAGCGGGCCTTTCAGGCGGCGCTGGCGCAGCTGGCTCGCTGGGGTGCGGAGGTTGATGTGAAGGCCTTCCGGGACGCGTATTTTGCGACGCGGGTGCTTCCGAAAACGCGTTACCTCGCTGCCCTGCGGCTGCTGGGTAGCTTTGCCCACCACCTCTCGTTGCTCACGAATGAGCTGGTCCTGCGCTCCGCTGCGGCCGAGGCGCCCGCGGCCGGCCGCGCCCGGGCCTTCATCGCTGCCCACCTCGGCGAGCCGCTCGCGCTGCAGCAGGTCGCGCGCGCGGCCAATATGAGTCCGTTCTACTTCTGTAAGGTGTTCAAGCAGGCGACGGGGCTCACGTTCACCCATTACGTGGCGCGCGCGCGCATCGAGCGGACGAAGCAGCTGCTCCTCAACCCGCACATGCGGATCAGTGAAGCCGCCTACGAGGCCGGCTTTCAGTCGCTCTCCCAGTTCAACCGCGTCTTCCGCCGCATCGCGGGCGAGTCGCCCACGCGTTACCGCGCCCATCTCCACGGTGCTGGCGCCCGGCAACCGATGCCCTTCGCCGCCTGATGTTCCGCAGGATCCGCGTCATTCCCGCCAAGCCTTGCGGCGCCCAACCCGCCGGCGCCCGCTAATCTCCGCCCTCAACCTCCCCTCCCTTCCACCGATGAGAAAGTCCCGCCCTACCGTCCCCGCCCTCGAACCCACTGAGGCCCAGATCCAGCACGAGGCCTATCTGCTCTGGCTGGAGGCCGGCCGCCCCGCCGGTCGCGACTTGGAGCACTGGCTCGCCGCGCGGGAGTTGCTCCGCCACCGCCACGGACGCGCCCCGGCCGCCACCGCCGCCCATCCCGCCCGCGCCGTCTCCGCCGCTTGAACCCCGATGGATGTCGTACCCCTGACCCTTACGATCAGCCTCTGCCTGGTCTTCACCTTCGTGGTCTTCTTCCTGCGCGAGCAGTCTCGCGGCCGCCTGAGTAGCCCCGAGCGGGATTCGCTCCTGCCGCTCGCCGCCGAACGCGGGATCGTCCGCGCCGCCGCCGCCCCGCGCCGCTGAACCCCGCCCCCTCCGTCCGATGCCCGCGCCCGTTACGATCGAATTCAACGACCGGGTCGTCCGCCAGTTCCTCCTCGCCACCGTCCTCTGGGGCGTTGTGGGGATGCTCGTGGGCGTCCTGGTCGCCACGCAGCTCAACTTCTGGCAGGCAAACTTCGCCACGTCGTGGCTGACCTTCGGCCGCTTGCGTCCGCTGCACACCAACGCGGTCATCTTCGCGTTCGTGGGCAACATGATGTTCGCGGGGGTCTACTACTCGACCCAGCGGCTGGTAAAGGCGCGCCTCGCCAGTGATTTTCTTTCCCAGCTCCACTTCTGGGGCTGGCAGGCGATCATCGTCGCCGCCGCCATCACCCTCCCGCTCGGCCTCACGCGCGGCAAGGAGTACGCCGAGCTCATCTGGCCCCTCAACGTGGCCGTCGCGTTCATTTGGGTGGTGTTCGCGGTGAACTTCTTTTGGACCCTCGCCCGCCGCCGCGAGCGGAGCCTCTACGTCGCGATCTGGTTCTACATCGCGACGATCGTGACGGTCGCGATGCTCTACATCGTCAACCACCTCTCGCTGCCCACCAGCCTCACGCACAGCTACCCGTTGTTCGGCGGCGTGCAGGACGCGCTGGTCCAATGGTGGTACGGGCACAACGCGGTCGCGTTCTTCCTCACGACGCCGATTCTCGGCATCATGTATTACTTCCTGCCGAAGGCGGCGGGACGCCCGGTCTACTCCTACCGGCTGTCGGTGGTGCACTTCTGGTCCCTCGTCTTTGTCTACATCTGGGCCGGGCCCCACCACCTGCTGAACACGGCGCTGCCAGACTGGCTGCAGACGCTCGGGATGACTTTCTCCCTGATGCTCTGGGCGCCCTCCTGGGGCGGGATGCTCAACGGTCTGCTCACGCTGCGCGGCGCGTGGCATCTGCTCCGCACCGATCCGGTCCTCAAGTTTATGGCCGCCGCGGTCACGTTCTACGGGATGGCCACCTTCGAGGGGCCGCTGCTCTCGATCAAGTCGGTGAACGCGCTCGGCCACTACACCGACTGGATCATCGGCCACGTGCACGGCGGCGCTCTCGGCTGGAACGGCTTTATGGCCGCGGGCATGGTCTACTGGCTGCTGCCGCGCCTCTGGGACCGCCCCCTGCACTCGGTTGCGCTCGCCAACCTTCATTTCTGGCTCGGGACGGTCGGCATCCTCCTCTACCTGGGCGCGATGTGGGCGAGCGGGATTACCCAAGGGGTGATGCTCGGCGCCACCACTGAGGGAGGCACGGTCCTCGCGTACCCCAACTTCCTCGATACCCTCAACACCATCCGCCCGCTGATGCTGATGCGAGTGATCGGCGGCACGCTGTACCTCGCGGGTTTCCTGCTGCTGGCCTACAACCTCTGGCGCACGCTGCGGGGCGCGCGGCCGGTGGACGGCACCGTGGAAGTGATGGCGGAGCCGGCCGAGGCCGCCGCTGATCGCCTCGGCCTGCTGGCGACGTTCCTCAACCCGCCCGTGCTGTTCTCGGTCCTCGGCACCGGCTTCGCCTGCGCTTGGATGTTCGGCGGCGACGCAGTCAGCATCCTTGGCCTCGGCGGTCTCCTCCTCTGCACTGTGCTCGCACTGGCGCATTGGCAGTCGCGCCA
>CAIOTK010000298.1 GCA_903861185.1 uncultured Opitutia bacterium
AAGCTGTACTGGGCATTGAGCCCGACCCGGAGCACGCGCGCCTTGTACTGGAAGGTTCCGGGCGGGATCCCGTTCGCGACGTTGGCGGCGACGGCGTTCTGCTGCGTCTCGCCCTGGTAGGTGAAGCTCACCTTCACGGAGTAGCGCGGCCGCACAAGGTTGATGCCCCCCGCGTAGTCGCGCGGCGCGTAACCCTCGAAATCCGCCGTGTTGCTTCCGGAAAGCTCCAGCCGCGTGGCGTTGAGGAAGACCTGCAGGCCGCTCGCCCAGGCCGGCAGGAAGAGCAGCGACTGGGTGTAGCCGAGCTCGTAGCCGATGATCCGCACGCCGCCAACGTTGGTGCGCGTCGCCACGTCGTAATTCAGGTAGAGCGGGTCCGCCGGCAACCCGTAGAGGGCGATCAGCTCGGGCGTGGCGTCGGAGAGGACGCTGCCGAAGAAGTCCCGGATGTCCTTGCGGAACACGCCGATCGAGCCCGATCCGCCCTTCACCGCGTAGGTTTCGAGCGAGAGGTCGAAGTTGTCGCCCGTCCAGGGCTTCAGGCCCGTGTTGTTGACGGAGATGGTCGGCTGGGCCGCGGTGGGCTCGCTGACGCTCACCCCGGGGATGATCAGGCCAAGGTCAGGCCGCCCGATGGTGCGGGCGTAGGCCGCGCGCAGGAGCAGGTTCTCGGTGATCGTGTAAGTCGCATTCAGGCTCGGGTACCAGCCGTCGTAATCGCGGGTGGCCTGCGCGCCGCGCTCGACGTACCGGAGCTTCCGCAGGGCGAGCGGATCGGTGGTCACGAGCGTGGGTGCGCCGTTGGTGAGGACTAGGTTGCCGCGGGCGTCCTTCACGTACTGGGCGGTCGGGTCGTTGAGCACCCCGCGGCCCGTGTCACGGGTGTGTTCGTACCGGACCCCGCCCACCAGCAGCAGCCGGCGATCGAGGAGCCGCACGTCGCCGCGCAGGTAGGAGGCGGTGATGGTCTCGGTGAGCGCGGTCGAGTTGTTCGCGAGGGCCTGGTGGTAGCCGGGCTCGTCGAGCACGAACCATTCGGGCCGCTGCCGGAAGAGGTCGTGGAACTTCACGCTGCTGAGCCAGCCCATCCGGCGGCCGAACACCGAGGGTGCGGTGGCCAGGAACTCCCCGTCGAACACGTCGAAGTTGCCCGCGGTGCGTGCCGCGGTGGACGTCAGGCCGTTGGGCCGGAAGGTCCAGGTGCGGTTCCGCACCCGCCGGTCGCGGTCCATCCGCATGCCGTAAAGACCCGTCTTGAAGGACCACGGCAGCGCGCCGCTGAACTCACGGGTGACGTCGACCCGGGCCGTGGTCTGGTGCGCGTGGGTCTTCTGCTGGGAGGACGAGGGGTTGCCGAGGACGTAGTTGGCGCCGTCGAAAATATCGACGGGAACGCCGCCCCGGGTCGCGGTGTAGCGGGCCGGGATAACGCCCCCGCCCTCACCTACTCCCTCGCCCCGGAGGACGAGGCCGGTGATCGTCGCCGGCATATTATTGAAGTGCCCGTTGTCGAGGTCAGCCGAGAAGGAGGTGGAGTAGGAGTGGGCGCCGAGCGCGTCGACGCGCCAGAGGCCGCCGCGGCGCTGGTACTTCAGGGTCGCGTGCGTGGTGTCGGCCCCGGAATCGCCGTTGTCGCCCGCGGCCTGCGTGACTGTGCCGTTGCCGGCAGGGGAGCCCTGGGTGAAGCGGCGGTCCCCGGTGGCGCCGGCCCCGTAGTTCACGGCGAGGTCGACGCGCATGATGTTGTTACGGATGCCCCGGTGCTGCACCGTCGCGTTGAGGGTGTCGCGCGCGGATAGGCGCCAGTCGGCGCCCAGCTGGAACGTCCAGGTGCGGAAGATCTGGTCGAGGCTTTGCCAGGTGACGGAGCGCTGGAAGCCGTTCACGAGGTTCCACTCGGCGAGCGTGTCGAGGTTGCGGTCGCGCTCCATCGGGTTGCGACGCCAGGTCTGGCTGGCGGCAAGGTTGAAGGCGAAACTGCGGCTCACCGGGACGAGGCCGCTGAGCTCGACGGAGGCGGGTTGCCAGCGCGGGGCGAAATCGGCGGAGGGGCCGCGGGGCCCGCCGGCGATCGTGATCCCGTCGCGGTCGTCGATCACGTGGTACAGCTGGTACGAGAACGAGGGGCGCCGGGCCTCGAAGCCGTTGCGGCGGATGATGTTCATCGAGCCACCAAGGCTGTTGGCCGGCTTGTCGGGGGTGGGCACCTTGGAGACCTCGACGCGCGAGATGTTCGCCGTCGGCACGTCGAAAAGGGTGTTCGCCCGGCCCGCGCCGCGCGCCGTCGCGAGTTGCGCCCCGTCGAGCTCCAGGCCGGTCTGCGCCGCGGGCAGGCCGCGGATGATGACATTCTGCGCGAGCTGGCCGCCCCCCTCATCGATGCTCACCCCGGGCAGGAACCGCAGGAAATCGCCGATGTTCTCCGCCGAACGGTCCCCGTACTCGTCGTAAGCGACGACGTTGATGAGGTTGGGCGCGAGGCGGCGCTCGTTCAGCGAGACCGCCTGCGCGCTCATCTCCCGGTCGGCCACAACCGTGAACTCGCCGAGGCGCACCGGCTGCTCCCCCGCGCGCGGCCGGAGCTCGAAGTCCCGCGTGACGGCCGTGCCGGGCGGGATCTCCAACGTGGCGGTCTGGGCAGCAAAACCCAGGTAGCTCACCTCCACGCGGACGCGCCCGGCGGGCACGCCGGGGAGGCGGTAGGCACCGCCGTCATCGGTGACCGCCCGCCGCTCCAGACCCTCGATGGAAACCACCGCGTTACGCAGGGCGACGCCGCCGGTGGCGTTGAAGACACGGCCCTCGAGGACGCCGGGGTCAGGTTGGGCGGAGGCGGAGGCCACGCACAGGGCGGCCGCGAGGAGAGGCATTGGGGTGAGGCGGAGGTTCATCGGGGTGAAGGGGATCAGAGCGGATCGCCGAGCCAGGCAAGGGGAAGCCGGGCGAGCGTGATGCGGGCGTAGGCCCAGTCGCCGCCGCGGCGGGGATCACCGGGACGGCCGTTCTCGTAAAGGCAGAGGATCGTGCCGTCGGGGAGGACGGCGAGGTCGCTGTAGGCGCTGGGGCCCTCCTGCAGGAGCGTCCGCACCGGCCAGGTGCGGCCATCGTCGGCGCTGACGTAGATCGAGACGTGCTTGCGCTCGCGATGCTCCCGCCGCGTGGTGTGCGGGCTGGAGTGCAGCAGCAGGGGGCGGTTCCGGCCGGGGACGCCGGGATGGCTCACCAGACCGGCCATGCAACCGGGCTCCAGGACCTCCTCGAGAAAGCGCGGCGCGCTCCAGCCGGTGGCCCCGTCCGCGCTCTCGACCACCGCGCGCCGGTTGCGGGGATCCGTGTTGCGCGAGCTGAGCACGACACGGCCATCCGCGAGTTCCGCCACGCTCGTCTCCCCCCCGATGGTCATCGCGAGGTCGCCCCGCTGCCAGGTCGCACCCTGGTCATCGCTGTAGATGACCGCACATCCCCGGCGCCGGGGCGGCGCGGGATCCTTGTCGTAGTTGGCCAACCAAATGGGCACGACCAAGCGTCCGTTGCGCAACTGGATCCCGTGGCCGGGGCCGGTCGCCACCGCCTGCCACGGGACCTCCGACCGGAATCGGTCCAGGGTGGCCGTGATCTCGACCGGGGACGACCACGAGACGCCGTCATCCTCGCTGCGGGAGTGGAAGACCCGCTGGTATTCCACGCAGTAGACAAGGTGCACCGGGCCCTCGCGCGTCGCGATGAGCATCGGGTTGTTGACCGTCTGCTCCGCGGGGCCGCCCATATCCTTGCGCCGCTTGTCCTCGGGCATATGCGAGTTGCGCGGCAGCCGAGGGCCGAGGTGCGCGATCTGGCGGGCAGGGCCGAAGCTGCGTCCGCCGTCGGTGCTGCGGCGCAGGTGGATCTCGAGCTCCCCGCGGTCGGCGGCGGTGAACTTCCTCGCCTCCGCGTAGGCAAGGACCGTGCCGCGAGCGCTGACCACGAGGCCCGGGATCCGGTACGAGGCGAATCCGCCCTGACCCTCGGTGAAGACGTCGATCCTTTCCGGCCCGGCTACGGCGGGCACGGCAGCGGCCAACGGGGAGAACGCGGGTATCAGGACGGCGAGCAGCAGAAGCGGGCGCATCGGGGGATCAAAACCGGGTGGTGAGGTTGAATTCGACCTCGCGGCCCGGGTCAGGTGTGTAGCGGTCCTGGGTCACGACGAAGTACATCTCATTGTTGTCGAAAACGTTCTTCACCTTGACGGCCACATCGTGGCGGAGGCGCGCGCCGCGGGCGGGCGGGACACGGTAGCCAAGGATGAGGTCGTGGCGGAAGAACGCGGGCGCGACCCAGACCGACTCGTTGCGCGGGTTGGCGCCGCGATCACTGTCGCGCGGCCCAACGTAGATCGTGCCGAGGCTGGCGAACGCCCCCCGCAGTCGCCCCGCATCCAGCGTGTACCGGTTGAAGAGCGTGAACTGGTCCTGCGCCTGGCGGGGCTGGGCGAGGCCGGTGCGCGTCTCACGCGCGTCGACGTAAGTGTAGCTCCCGAAGGCCAGCCAGCGGTCGGTCAGGCGCAGGTTGAGGTTGAGCTCGAGGCCCGTGCTGCGGAGCCCCTGCACCTGGCGGAAATACCCAGGGTTGGCGGGATCGGCCTCGGTGACATTCTGCTGCCGGATGTCGAACGCGCAGAGCAGCCCCTGCAGCCGGCCGCCGCGGAGGCTGAACTTGACGCCCGCCTCGCGCTGGGTGCCTTCCTCGGGGTCGAGGCCGGAGCCGTCGGGCTGGGTGCGGAACTCGGGGAGGAACGAGCT
>CAIOTK010000299.1 GCA_903861185.1 uncultured Opitutia bacterium
CGCCCGCAGCTGCGAGTTGGAGCCGAAGACCAGATCGACGCGCGTCGCGGTCCATTTGACGTCCCCGGTCTCCCGGTCGCGCAGCTCGAAGGCCTCCTCCGCCGGCGAGGTGGGACGCACCACGTGACCCATATCCACGAGATTAACGAAGAAGTCGTTCGTGAGCGTCTCCGGCCGGCGGGTGAAGACGCCGTGCGCGGACTTGCCGTGGTTGGCGTTCAGCACCCGCAACCCGCCGATCAGGACGGTCATCTCGGGCGCGGTCAGCCCGAGCAGCTGGGCCTTGTCGACCAATAGCTGCTCCGCCGGCAACGCGTAGCGGGTCTTCTGGTAGTTGCGGAAGCCATCGCTGACGGGCTCCAGCACCGCAAAGGAGGTGGCGTCGGTCTGCTCCGCAGTGGCGTCCATCCGGCCGGGGGCAAAGGGCACCTCGACGGTGTGCCCGGCCAGCTTGGACGCCTGCTCGATGGCCGCGGCGCCACCCAGGACGATCAGGTCGGCCAAGGAAACCCGCTTGCCGCCCGTGGCACGGGCATTGAACGCGGCCTGCACGCCTTCGAGGGCCCGCAGCACCTTGGCCAGCCGCGCCGGCTGGTTGGGCTCCCAATCCTTTTGCGGCGCGAGGCGGATGCGGGCGCCGTTGGCGCCGCCCCGCTTGTCCGAACCGCGGAAGGTGGACGCCGAAGCCCAAGCGGTGAAGACGAGCTCCGCCACGCCCAGACCGGTCGCGAGAATCTCGCTCTTGAGGGCGGCGATGTCCTTCGCGTCCACCAGCGGATGGTTCACGGCCGGGATCGGATCCTGCCAGATCAGCTCCTCGCGCGGCACATCGGCACCGAGGTAACGGACCTTGGGCCCCATATCGCGGTGGGTCAGCTTAAACCAAGCGCGCGCGAAGGCGTCGGCAAAGGCCTTCGGATCGGCGAGGAACCGGCGCGAAACCTTCTCGTAGGCCGGATCGAAGCGCAGCGCGAGGTCGGTGGTCAGCATCGTGGGCCGATGCCGCTTCGCCGAGTCGAACGCGTCCGGTACGGTTTCCGGCGCGTTCTTGGCCACCCACTGATGGGCGCCGGCAGGGCTCTTCACCAACTCCCACTCGTAGCGGAAGAGGTTCTCGAAGTAGTTATTGCTCCACTGCGTGGGCGTAGTGGTCCAGATGACCTCCAAGCCGCTGGTGATGGTGTCCGCACCCTTGCCGGAACCGTGCGTGTTTGCCCAGCCGAGCCCCTGTTCCGCGATTCCGGCGCCCTCTGGTTCACGCCCGACGTGACTGGCCGACGCGGCGCCGTGGGTCTTACCAAAGGTGTGGCCGCCGGCGATCAGCGCCACGGTCTCCTCGTCATTCATCGCCATCCGGCCAAACGTCTCCCGGATGTCGCGGGCCGAGGCCACCGGGTCAGGATTCCCATTGGGACCCTCTGGATTAACGTAAATGAGGCCCATCTGCACGGCGGCGAGCGGGTTCTCCAACTCCCGGTCCCCGGTGTAGCGCTTATCGCCCAGCCAAGTGTCCTCATTGCCCCAATAGACATCCTCCTCCGGCTCCCAAACGTCGGCGCGGCCGCCACCGAAGCCGAAAGTCTTGAAACCCATCGAATCGAGCGCGCAATTGCCGGCCAAGATCATCAGGTCCGCCCAAGAGAGTTTCGCTCCGTACTTTTGCTTGATCGGCCACAGGAGGCGTCGCGCCTTGTCGAGGTTCGTGTTGTCCGGCCAGCTGTTCAGCGGGGCGAACCGTTGTTGCCCAGCCCCTGCACCCCCTCGGCCATCGCCCGTCCGGTAGGTACCGGCGCTGTGCCAAGCCATCCGAATGAAGAAAGGACCGTAGTGGCCGAAATCTGCCGGCCACCAGTCCTGCGAATCCGTCATCAGCGCGTGCAGATCCCGCTTCACCGCCGCGAGGTCCAACTTGCTGAACTCACGGGCATAATCGAAGCCCTGACCCATCGGGTCGGACAGCGCCGAGTTTTGGTGCAGGATCCGGAGATTCAGCTGGTTGGGCCACCAATCGCGGTTCGAACGCCCGCCCTGGCTGGTCGGCGCCGGCTTAGCGGCGGTGCCGTGCAGATGCGGGAAGGGGCACTTGCCCCCGGTGGACGCGGGATGATTTTCCATATGGGATTCGATAAGGGGGAGACGATCGACGCAGCCAAGAGGTCACGCCAGAAAGCCCCAACAAAGGAAGCCCACGGGATTTGTAAAGGCCCGGACTGACGAAAGCAGACCCCACGTAACCGAGGCCACCATCCGCCGGACGCAAAAAGGGCGCGTCTCGGCCAAAAACGGCCAAGACGCGCCCCGCAGAAGGACGCAGATCAGAAGCGACCCGTGACGCCCGCAACCACCTTCGCGACCACGATGCGGGTCTGCGTTGGACGATCTTTGGTGCCCGCGTAGGTCTCCGTGATCGGGGACTTATTCAGATTCTCGATGTCGCAGAAAACCGAGAGCTGGCGCGAGACCGTGTAACGACTCTTCAGGTTGATCTGCATTTTCGGCTCTTGGTACACCACCAGCGCCGGATTGGTGGAGTTGGTGATCAGGTAGGTGTCCCGCCAGACCGCGTTAAGCCGCAGGTTCCAACCGAAACCGAGGTAGGTCAGGGCGACGTTGCCCGTCTTCGGGACGAAGCCCGCAACCTGGGTCGTGACGGTGGTCCCGCCGTAGTCGCCCTTGGTGCTGAGCTGGGTGTAGTTGGCGCTGAAGCCGAAGCCGCGCCAGAAGCCCGGCAGGAAGGTGAACTGCTGCTGGTAGGCCACCTCGACGCCCCGGTAGCGGGCGCTGCCGCCGTTGCGGGCGGTCGTGATCCGGTAGCCCTCGTACAGGCCATCAAAACCGTTGTTGGCGCCTGGAGCCACGAACTGGCTGCTGTCGGTGAACTGGAAGTCCGAGATCTCCTTCAGGAAGGCGCTGATCGAGACCATACCCACCGGCTCGAAGTAATATTCGGCGGTCGCGTCGAAGTTCTGCGAGTACTGGGGCTTGAGGGCGGAATTGCGGATGTTCACCGTCTGCGCGATCTCGTTCACCGTGTCCGCGGGCATCAGCTGTTCGAATGACGGTCGCCCGATGCCGGAGGAGTAGCTCAGGCGCGAGATGAGGTTGCGGTTGGGCGCATACCGGAGGTGCACCCCGGGGAAGATGTCGGTGTACTCACCCTCGCGCCGCAGCCGGCTGCGCAC
>CAIOTK010000300.1 GCA_903861185.1 uncultured Opitutia bacterium
GCCATCGTCCGGCCATCGATGACCTCGTCCGGGTTGTAGTGCCGGAAGGCGAGGGGATTGTCGGTGCCGGGACCCTCGTAGGGGATGGCGGGGATGGACGGGAAGTGGGCGCGGGCTTTCTTCATTGGGTGAAAGGGGGCGGATTACGGAGGACTGAAGACGGAGGACGGAGAACGGAGAACGGAGAACGGAGAACGGAGGTCTTCGGCGAGCTCAGACCGGGTGGTCTTCGGCGGGCTCAGACCGGGTGGGCGGGCGAAAGAGGCATCAAACACCCGGCGCGCGCGCGAAATCCACTCCTTTCTGCGGCGCTGGCGCGGACGCTTGCGGCGGCCAAGGGACTCGCGACCTTGCTCAGAACTCGATCGCGGCGCCGAGGTAGCCGTGGCGGCGGGGCGCAGGATCGATGCCGTCCGCCCGTACCCGGCTGTAGTAATCCTCGTCGAGCAGGTTGTTCACGCCTCCGATCAAGCGAATCGCCGTGCCCGGCACCCGCCACTCGGCCGTGAGGTCCCAGACCGCGTGCGCCGGTACCCGCCGCTGGTCGGTATTGGTGTCATCGGCGTAGCTGGAGCCGACAAAGGTGCCGGACAGGCCAGCCTTTAGGCCAGGTCCCCGGGAGAAAAGTAGGCCGGTGCGGACGAGGTGGCGGGGGGCGTACTGGGGCCGGCGGCCGGCGAAGGCGCCCGCGCGGAAGGAGGCGTTGAGCAGGAGGGCGTTGGCGTACAGCTGGAGCGAGGCGGTCCGGCCCGCGCCCGGCCGCAGCAGTTCCTGCCGCGCGGCCGCCTCGAGGCCACGGTGGACGGAGCGCCCGACGTTGATGAGGCTCGAGCGTCCGCCGGGGAGCGCGGCGGTGCCGACCTGGTCGGAGAATTCGAGGTGGAACACGCTCGCATCCAGCACGAGGCCCGAGGCCGTCTGCGTGCGGTAGCCGAGCTCACCCTGGCGGGCGCGGGACGGCGCGAGGTCCGCGTTGGCGACCTGCGTCGCGCCGTTCGGGACCGCCTGGGTGAAGATCACGGGGCGGAAGCTCTCGGAGGCGTTGAAATAGGCCTGAGTGCCGCGGGCCGGTTCCCAAGTGGCGGCGAGGCCGAAGAGCGGCACCGCGTCGGTGTCCGTGCGGTCCGCGAGCGGGTTGCCGGCGGCGGCCTTGGCGAGATTGACCTCCTCGCGGACGGATTGGCGGACCTGCTCGAGGCGGACGCCCGGGGTGAGGGTAAACGCGCCCCAGCGGAACAGGTTTTCCGCGTAGACCGGGGCATAGAAGACCTCGCGGCGCGACTGGTTCTGGACGGGGCCGGTGGTCGCCGTAGGCGAGGTGCCGCGGCGGTCGGTGCGCGGGGAGGTGCTGCCGTAGAGCTGGGCCCCGGTGCTAAGGACGTGGCGCGCGGCGGGGCCCCAGTCGAGCCGGAGGCGGGCCTCGGTGCCGAGGGTATCGAACTGTTGCCGCTCCTGAGTGTTGGTCTGGGCCGCGGGGCCGGAGGGGAGCGTGCCGAAGCCGCCCCCGCCTTGGCGGCGGGAGGCGCGGGTGTAGTCGATAGCCCACGTGCGCCAGGCGAAGGTGCCCGCGGCGAGGTCGTGTTCCCAGATCAGGGAGGCGGCATCGCGTTCGAGATTGAACCGGTCGTGCAGCCGCGAGGGCGCGCGGCGGTCGGCGAGGTAATTCACCGCGCCGGGGCCGGCGGCGAAGGTCAGGCCACCGGGCTCGCCGTGCTCCTCC
>CAIOTK010000301.1 GCA_903861185.1 uncultured Opitutia bacterium
CGGGGTGAAGGCAGACCAAGCCGGACCCTCGAGCGCGATCACGACCCCGTCGACCCCCTCGTCCGGCACCAGCAGGTTCGATCCGCGCCCCAGCGGTAAGAACGGCACCCCGGCCGCGCGGAGGAAGCGGAGCGCAGTCGCGAGCGCGGTGGGGTCAGCGGGATTGAGGAAGAGTCGGGCGGCGCCGCCGACTCGGAGCGTAGTGCGGGGCCCTAAGGGCTCCTCGCGGCTCAGGCGGGAATCGGCCCCTAGGGCAGATCCTAGGGCAGCGGCCAAGGCATCCCAATCACGGGCTGGGGCGGCGGAAGGTGCGGTAGACATCAGGCGGCCGCGGCGGCGGCGGGTGAAGGCGCAGCAGCGGCCAGGGTCTCGAGGTCGGGAATGATTTCCTCCCAGCGAAGGGCGGCGTCCGCGGCGGCGAGCCGCAGGCCGTATTCCGCGAGGGTGGCGGGATCCGACAGCAGTTGGAGCACCCGGGGCAGCAGGCTGGCGAGGCTCGTTTGCGGAATAATCTCCCCCCCGCCGAGGCGGGCGAAGTGCTCTGCGTTGGCCGCCTGGTGATTGTCCGCCGCCTGGGGAAACGGCACGAGCAGCGCGGGCGTCTGGCACCGAATCAGTTCCGCGAGCGTGCCCGCTCCAGCACGGGAAACGACGAGGTCCGCCGCCGAGAGGAGCGCAGCCATTTGGTCGCAGAAGGGGAGAAAGACGGCCTTGGGGCCGCCGGGCGGGAGCGGAACGCCACCAGCCTCCTTCCCGGGGCCAGTAACGACCGCCAACTGGATTCCGGCCGCGGCGAGGGCAGCGCCTTGTCCGGAGGCCCACGCGTTCAGGGCGGAGGCTCCCTGACTGCCGCCGAGCACAGCAAGCAACGGGCGAGATTCATCGAAGCCCCAGCGGGCGCGGGCGGCAGCGCGGGGCAGCCGCTGGATTTCCCGGCGCACGGGCATCGCAGCAGCGCGGACGACGGCCGGGGCCAACGCGGGTAGCTCGACCCCCGGCGGCAGATAAACGCGGCGCGCCCAGCGGCCGAGTAGCCGCACGGCACGCCCGGGTACGCGGTTGGATTCGTGGAGGGCGCAGGGAACGCCCCGCAGCCGCGCGACGAGGATCGCCGGCGCGCTGGTGAAACCACCGAAGCCGACGACCGTATGGGGATTTTCGCGCCGGAAAACTTCGCGACAGAAGGCCAGCGCCCGCACCTGCGAGCCCACGAAGCGGAGCAGCGCGACCGGACTGGCGCCGAGACCGGCGCCGGGCATCGCCGCGAAGCGGAGCGCCGGGTAGCGGGCCCCGAGGCGGGCGTCTACCTGCTTGCGGCTAATCAGGATGAGGGACTCGTGCCCGCGCTCCCGGAGGGCCTCGGCGAGGGCGATACCCGGGGCAAGATGCCCGCCGGTGCCGCCGGCAGCGATCAGGAAACGACTCACGCGCGGACCTCCCGCAGCGCGCCCGAACCAGCCAGCAGGCCCGCGCGGCCCCAGCGGCGCTGGCCGTTGAGGATGATGCCGAGCAGCAACCCCATCAGCAGCAGGTTGGAGAGTCCGGCGCTGATGAACGGCAGCGACATTCCCTTGGTCGGCAGCACGGCAGTCACCACTCCCACGTTGATGATCGCTTGAACGCAGATCAGCAAGAGGCTGCCGAGGACGAGGAGGAAATGAAACAGGCTCGGCGCGCGCCGTACGTGGACCAGACCGGCAATGAGGATCACCGTGAAACACACCACCACGGCGAGGGTAAAGAACAGCCCCAGCTCCTCGCCCACGACGGAAAAGATATAGTCGGTGTGCGCTTCCGGCAGGTAGCTCAGCTGCTGGCGGCCTTGGCCCAGCCCGGCCCCCTCGACCCCGCCGGCGGCGAACGCGGCCAAGCCTTGGCGCAGCTGGTACGACTTTTCCTCGCTCAGGAACTCCGTCATCCGGCGTAGCCGGTTCGGGTTTTGGATCACGGCGATCGTGAATACCGCGACCACCGCGAAGAACGCGGGCGCAATGTAGCGCCAGCGGGCGCCGGCGAGGAACATCAGCACGAACCCGACGGCGACCATCAGCGCGGAGACCCCGAAGTCCGGTTCCAGCAGGGTAAGCAGCGCGAAGGCGCCAATGATTGCCACCGGATAGAGAAAACCGCGCTTGAACTCGGCGATGCGCGTCTGGTTAAGGGCGAGGTAGTGGGCGAGGCAGAACACTAGCCCAAGCTTGGCGAATTCGGAAACCTGGAAGCGGAAGGAACCGTAGCCCAACCAGCGCCGACTGCCGTTCACGCTGATGCCCACGACCAACACCAGCGCGAGCAGAACAAGGCAGGCGCCGCCAATCCACCAAGCGTAGCGGCGGAGGTAGTCGAGGTTCAGCCGGCTCGTGAGGAAGCAGAGGGCGGCAGCGGCCACCAAGCCGAGGAGCTGTTTATTCAGGTAGAAGTACGGCCCCTTCTTGAAGCCCGAGCTGGCGCTAAACAGAATCGTGAGCCCGAGCGCGACGAGCGCCAGGGCGCAGAGCAGGATGATGTTCGCCGGGGTGACCAGCGACGCCGCGCGGGCGCGACGGGAAACGGTGGTCTGGCCGGAAGGGACCACGCCGGAGGGCTCAGGGCTTCGGGGCCGGGCTCACCGGACCGTCGTCGATGCGGATCACCGGAACGGAGGGCGCCGGCGCAGGCTCGGTCACCAAGACGGGCACGGTCGGCGCCGTCGCCGCAGGTGCGGGAGCAGGCGCAGCGGCCACCGGGGTCGCCGGGGCCTTGGCGGCCTTGCCGTTCACCGCTTGCCAGCCGGGAATAATGAGCTCGGTGCCGGCCCGGATGCGGGCGGGATCCGTGATGCGGTTGGCCACCGCGATGTCGGCCTGCCGGACTCCGTAATTACGGGCGATTACGCCCAGGGTCTCACCGCTCTGGACCACGTGGCGGACGCCGTCCCCGGCGACCTTCGGAGCCGGCGCCGGTTCGGCAGCCTTCGGGGCCGGGATACCGCCGGTCGAGGGCGCGCCCGCGGCGACCGGCGCAGATTTGGCCGGGATCACCAGCTTGCGGCCGGGTTGCAGCGCGGCGTTGGCCGCGAGGCCGTTGGCGGCAGTGAGGTCCGCGACCGCCAATTTGTGCCGGCGGGCGATCGTCCAGAGGCTATCGCCCGGTCGCACGACATAGGTGGCGGCGGGGGTGACCTCGGCGACCTTCTCGGCCGCAAGCGCACCGGCGACGGGCGTGCCCGGGCGGGTCGGCACGAAGCGGACCGTGGCGGGGGAGGACTCGGCGGAGCTGGGGATCGCGCCCGCCATCGCGCCGGCCGGCGGGGGCGTGACCGGCGCGTTAACCGGGCGAGCGGACTCCGGGGGTGAAACGTAGACCCCGGCGCGGGCAACGGGCGTCGGCGGAGCCGGGGGCGCGTCGGCGGAGCGCATCACGGTGTCGCTCGGCACGGGCGGCGCCTTCACGGCCGTGCTGCAGCCGGGGTTGGCGAGGATGACGAGGAGCGCGAGGGCGTGAACGCCCGCGACGAGGCCGAAGACCCGGAGAAGTTTCATAGGGAACGAAGTTGCCGGTAGCAGGGCAGGAAGGAGCGACGTTGCACAGCGCGAGGTGAGGACGAACGCAGCGCGAGGGCAAGCGGGACCCTCAGCCTCGACAGGGAAAGGCGGGGTGCGGGCCGGGGCGTAAGGGGTGCAGAAAGGAGCGACGGGGCCGGGGGCATCGGTTTAGCGGAGCTTGAGGGTGGCAAGGCTGGCCAGCGCGCAGCCGAGGGAGAGGATCCAGAAGCGGAGCACGACCTTGGTCTCCGGCCAGCCACGTTTCTGGAAGTGATGGTGGATCGGCGCCATCAGGAAGAAGCGCCGGCCCTCCCCAAAGCGCCAGCGGGTGACCTTGAACCAACCCACCTGGATCATCACCGAAAGCGCCTCCGCCACGAAAACCCCACCGGCGATGACCAGTGTCACCGGCTGGTGAATCATAAAGGCCATAATCCCGAGCAGACCGCCGAGGGCGAGCGATCCGGTATCGCCCATAAAGACCTCGGCCGGATGTGAATTGTACCACAGGAAGGCCATACAGCCCCCGATGAGGGCACCGCAGATGACCGTGAGCTCGCCCGTCCCGGGCACGTGGCTAATCAGCAGGTATTCCGAGAGGAAGACGTGGTCGGCCAGATAGGCCATCACCGCGAACACGAGAGCCACCGTGATCGTGCAACCGGTCGCCAGCCCGTCGAGGCCGTCGGTGAGGTTGATCGCATTGCTGAAGCCGACCACCCACAAGTACAGCAGCAGTAACAGCAGCCACCAAGGCATCGATGGGATGACAGCGTGCTTGAAGAAGGGCACCCAGAACTCGCGAATTTTCTGCGCGCTCAGCGGGTGCCACAGCAGCAGGGCCAGCGCCAAGAGCGTCGCGCCACTCTGCCAGGCGATCTTCTCCCAGCCGGAGATGCCGTCGCGGCTGCGGCGCCGGACCTTGAGCAGGTCGTCCCGGAAACCAGGGATCGTGAGCGCGGCATAGACGAGGAGGCTGACGAGCACCCAGATGTTCGGGGTGGCCCAGAGCAGCCCGCTCAGGAGGACTGGAATGCAGATGATCAAGCCGCCCATCGCGGGCGTATGCTTCTTGTCGAAATAGGTCGCCCCCAGCGCACCGGTGCGGTCGTCGATGTAACCCTGGCCGAACTTCCAAGCGCGGAAGACGCGGATGAGCCGCGGCCCGATAAAGAATCCCAAGCAAAGGGCGGTGATCGCCGCGAACATCGTACGGACGGTGATCGATCCGAACAGCCGCAGCGGCCCGAAGTAGTCCTCGTACTGGGCGAGGTAGCTAAGCATGCGCGCCGCTCCCCTCCCCTGCCGGCAGCACGCCCTCGAGGGCATAGCGACGGCTGCCCTTCACGAGTACCGCGCCCGGCCAGGCGGCAAACTCTGCCTTCGCCGCGGCTAGGGATTCCAGCACGGCGCCACTCGCCGGCGCGACCCCGGCAGCCCGCAAGCCTTCGACGACCGCTGCGGCCTCGGCGCCTATCACGCGCACCCGGTCACCCGGGCGCAGCGCGGGCGCCAGCCGGGCACCCAGTTCGCGGTGGTGGCGCTCGGCGTCGACGCCGAGCTCCGCCATACAGCCCAGCAGGAACAATCGCGGCTGGTCCGCTGGGGCTTGGACGGTGAAACCAGCGAACGCGTCCGCCATCGAGGCAGGGTTGGCATTGTAACAGTCGAGATAGACGAAGCGGCCGCCGATCTCTCGGATCTCGGCTCGGAGGCTGGCCGGGCGCCAAGTGGCGAGCCGCGCGGCCAGCTCCGCGTCCGGCACCCCGAGGTGGCGGGCCACCGAGAGGGCGAGCGCCGCGTTGCGGGCGAGTCCGGGAGAGACCGCCCGGCAGCGGAACTCAGCCGAGGGCCAACCTCCGCCTGCCAGCCGGAGAACGGTGCGTCCCGCCTCAGTGCCTGTCGTACAGACCACCCGCTCTGAGCCGGCCACGCCACTCTCGGCTACCAGCAACCGGCGACCGGGCAGAACGGCAAAGATGGGCCACGCCGCGACCTCCTCCGGGAAAACCATCAGGCCACCGGGGCGAATCGCGGCCGGTAGGCGCGACTTCTCGCGGGCCACCCCTTCGAGGCCACCCAGTTCCTGCAGGTGAGCCGGGCCGACCAGAGTGATGACGGCGACATCGGGTTCGATCATCGCGGCAAGACGGTCCATCTCGCCGGGCGTGCTGATCCCCGCCTCAATCACGGCCACGCGATGGCGGGCCGAGTCGAGGCGGGTGAGCGTGAGGGGAACCCCCAACTCGTTGTTGAAATTACCCTCGGTGGCGGCGACGCCGCGCGCCGCGGCACCGAGGAGGAGCGCCAGCAGGTCCTTGGTGGAGGTCTTGCCTGCGCTCCCGGAAATTCCCACGACGGGTCCGGCGAAGTTCCGCCGATGCTCCCGGGCGATCGCCTGCCAAGCCCGGAGGGGATCACCCACCACGAGCTGCGCAAGGTCCGCCTCCGCGCTTGGCCGGGCCACCAGCGCCGCCGCCGCTCCCGCCGCGACCGCCGCGGGGAGAAAATCGTGCCCGTCCCGCTGCAAGCCCGGGAGCGCCACAAAAACGCT
Source organism: uncultured Opitutia bacterium (assembly GCA_903861185.1). Taxonomy (GTDB): domain Bacteria; phylum Verrucomicrobiota; class Verrucomicrobiia; order Opitutales; family Opitutaceae; genus ER46. Next base: position 6,079 of record CAIOTK010000301.1, read on the forward strand.
CCCCGGACCCAGGCGCCGCGAATCGAAGTGGAAACCCAGCAGGGGCGCCGCTGGCGAGCGAGTCCAGCGTCCGCCGGTCCACGCCGCTAAGTTCGAGGGGCTGAAACCACCGCTCACCGACCTGACCTCCCCCGCACCCAGTCGCGCACCAGCCGGCGATCGTCGCAGGGCACGGCGACGCGCTCGATCCGCTGGAAAGCCTCCGCGCCGCGCCCGGCGATCACCACCGCATCGCCCGGGCGAGCCCAGTCCAACGCCGCACCCACGGCCGCTCGGCGATCCGGCACGCAACGAATGGATCCCGGCGACACGGCGCCCTGCAGCATCTCGCTGAGGATCCGCTCCAGCGGTTCGCTCCGGGGATTGTCCGCCGTAAGCACCACCAGATCCGCCCCCTGCTCGGCGACCCGTGTCAGCGCGGGGCGGGGCGCCGGATCGCATTCACCGGGGCATCCCAGTACGACCGCCACGCGGCCAGGCGTGAGCGTCCGCACGCGGGTGAGGAAATGTGCCAGCCGTTCCGGCCGGTCGGCCGCGTCGACCCAGACGTCAAACCCACCGGGCACCGCGACTGGCTCGCCGCGTCCGGGCACCGGCGGCAACTGCGCGAGGCGTTCCGCGACCAGCGCTGGAGCCACACCCCATTGCAGCGCGGCCCGTACCGCCAGTGGGAGGTGGTTGCTCACACCGCGGAGGCTCGCTGGAATCGGGGCCACAAACTCCCCGCCGGCCCAGCGCAGGCGGAGTTGCTGGTTGCCTGCCGGAAGCACGGCCCCGGCGGAATACTCTGCGCTCCGCAGATCAAGCCGCGAGGCCCACGTCACGTCCGCCAACCAGCCCGCGCCGGCGTGCCCGGCTCCCAACTCAATCACCCCCCCAGTGCAGGCGGCGTCCCGCATCTGGGCCAGCAACGCGTGGAACTCGAGCGGGCTAGGAGTCGCGGCGGGCAGCACTCGGGAGCCGAGGTCGTGGTGCACGGAACTGAGCAGGCCCAGTTCGGAGGGCCCGCCCAGCAGGCCCTGCAGCAGGTGGGCGACGGTGGTCTTACCATGCTCCCCCTCAACCGCGTGGAGGCGCAGGGAGGCATCCGGATGGCGGAAGAAGCGGCGGGCGACCCCGGCGAGCGCCCGGAGCGGATCGAGGACCTGAACGACGGTCAGGCCGCGGCCGAGCGCGACCCGGGGCCGGCGGGGACTCACGACGGCAACGGCGCCACGGGAAACCGCCTCGTCCAGCCCGGACAGCGCGGTGCCAGCTGGAGCGACATCAAAAAAGACGCTGCCCGAGACCACCTGCCGGGCGTCGGCAGCGAGGCCCGCGACCAAGCGGTCTAGCGGACCGACCGCGGCGACGCGCTGCTCGGGGGTGAGGAGATCGCCGAGGCGAGCGCGCCGGGCGGTGGCGCGGTTGGCCGGCGGCGGAAGCCGCCCGGCGCGGGCGAGGCCAGCAGGAGGCGCGAGCAGGAGACCGCTCATCGTGCGCCCCCCTCGTGGCGGGCCACCAGCAGCGCCGGTACGGCGGCAGCACCCGCGCGGATGTCGAGAATGGGGATCAGGCGCTCCCCGATGCGCTTGAAGGAAGGCGCAGCGACGGTGCGGCCGTAGGCCACCCCACCCGGCGCCTTATGGTCGGCGTCGTCCACGATCACCGTAATCACCACCTTGGGCCGCGCCGCGGGGAAGAAGCCCGAAAAGGACGCGATGTGGTGTTTCTTCGACCACTGGCCGTCGACGAACTTCTGGGAGGTTCCGGTCTTACCGGCCACATCGAACCCCTCGATCGCAGCCTCGAGCGCTGTGCCGCCTTTGCGGGTAACGCCGACCAGCATCGACGCGACCTGGGAGGCGGTGCGCGGCGAGACCGCGCGCCCCAGTTCCATCCGGCCATAGCGGTAAACCGTCTCATTGGCGGAGTCGCGGATCTCGCGGATCACCTGCGGCCGCAGCAGGACGCCGCCGGCCGCGATCACCGCCATCGCCTGGTGCATTTGCAGCACGGTGGAAGAGACCGAATGCCCCATCGGGATGCGGGTGATGTCGATCGGATACCAGCGGCGATGGGGGTGCAGAATGCCCGCCACCTCACCGCCGACCGGAAAGCCGAGCTTCGCGCCGAAGCCGAAGGCGCGGGCGTAGCGCTCGAGGCGCTCCTCGCCGAGCATCATCCCCAGTTGCGCGGCCCCGCGGTTGCTCGAATGGCTGAGGATCTCCGCGATCGTGAGGTTGCCCATCTTGTGATCCTCGGCCGGGAGCGAAAGCATCCGGCCCCGGTGCGCCATCCGGTCCATCGTACAATCGAGGACGGTCAAGGGCGTCACCAACCGCTCCTCAAGGGCGCCCGCCGCCGGCACGATCTTGAAGACCGAGCCCGGATCGTAGATGTCGGCGACGGCGGCGTTCTTCATCCGCGCCTCTTCCGCCTTCGGCACCTTGTTGAACTCATTTAGGTTGAAGGACGGGTAATTCGCGAGCGCCAGCACAAACCCGTCGAGGTCGCTGACCACGATCGAGGCCTTGCGAGGCTCAAAACGGGCCGCGATCTGCGCCAGCTCCTGCTCGACGATATCCTGCACCGTGGAATCGATGGACAGGACCACACTGTAGCCGTCGCGGCGGGGCACCTCGCGGGAGGCGAACTGGGGCAGTTCCCGATTGCGCCCGTCGCGCTCCCCCACCCGCCAGCCCTGCTGGCCCCGAAGATAAAAATCCGCGTAGGCCTCGATCCCGGCGGCCGCCTGATGTTCGCGGTTCACATAGCCAATCACGTGCGCCGCAAGCTCGTTGCTCGGATAGACCCTCCGGTAGTGCCGGATCCCGTAGACGCCCCGGATATCGAGCCGGCGAACCCGCTCGTAAAGGGATTCAGAGACATCCTCCCGCAGCTTGACCCAGGTAATGGGTCGCTGCTCCTCCTCGCCCCCGCTGGCGACCGGCAGGGCGAAGGGAATCGGCGCCTCCCCGGTGTCGTCCCCCTCCTCACCGCGGACGCCGGCGCGCCGGAAACGAGGCTGGAAGCGCTGACGCAGCTCCGTCTCCGGTAATTCGATGAGCGACGCGAGTTCGGCCCATTTGCGCTCGTCCCGCGGGAGCAGCGAGTGCGGGTCCACCCCTAGCAGGATCTCGGAACGGCTGGTCGCGAGCCGAGCGCCGCGGGCATCGAGAATGTCCCCGCGCCGAGCGGACTCCGGAATGAGCATCGGCCGCACCTTGGCGAGCGGCTTCAACAGGGCGTCGCGGTCGACCACGTGCAGCCAGACCAGTCGCACGCCCAGCGCCGCATAGCAGAGGAGCAGGGTGCTGCCGAGCAGCACCATCCGGCGACTGGAGGCGAAGCCTTTGGACATCGTTTAGAACCCCGGGAGGGAGACCCGCAGCGGGGCCGCCGGCGCGGAGCCATCGGCCAGCACGCCCGCGTTGGCGCGGCGCGCGAGGCGCTCGACCACGTTGTCCGTCACGTGCACAACCGGGATCTGGTTCATCGGCACGAGACCAAGGCCCAGTGCCGTGTTCAGATGCCGTAGCTTATCGGAGGCCTGCTCCGTCTCGATCTGCGTTCGCGTCTCATCGACCAGCCGGTCGTAGCGCGCGATCTGCGCGGCGAGGTCGCGGTTCGCCTTCGCGGTGACGGAGATCTGGTGCCGCATCCACACGGTGACCAGACCGGCGGAGCCACCGAGGCCGATGGTGACGAGGAGCCAGACGAGCAACTGATTGACGAAGGCGGAGGTGTCCTTTCTCACGGGGGAAATTTAGAGCCGGCGCACGGCGCGGAGTTTCGCGGAGCGGCTGCGTGGGTTAACGGCGACCTCGTCGTCCCCCGGCGTGATCGGCCGGCGCGTCAGCGGCTCGGCTCGGACGGTGCGGAGATCCTGCGGCGTGGCATCGTCTGCGCTCTCCGGCTGCCCGCACATCCGCCGGCAGAACTGCTTCACCGGGCGGTCCTCCAAGGAATGAAAACTGATCACCGCGAGCACGCCGCCAGCGGCGAGCCGGGCGAAGGCCTCGGGCAAGGCACGCTCAAGAGCGCCCGTCTCATCGTTAACCGCCATCCGGATGCCCTGAAAGGAGCGTGTCGCCGGATGAATCCGGGAAGTGTGCCGCACCGCGGCCGGGATGGCTTCGGCAATCAGCGCGGCGAGGGGGGCAGTCCGGGCTAGGTGCCCGGAGCCACGCGCGGCGCGCAACGCCCGCACCACCCGGCGCCATTGCGGCTCTTCGCCGAGATCGCGGATCGCCCGCACCAGCATCTCTTCGGTGGCGGTTTCGAGCCAGAGGCTGGCCGGCACCCCAGCGCGCGGGTCCATCCGCATATCGGCCGGGGCATCCTGCCGAAAGGAGAAGCCCCGCGCCGCTTCGTCGAGCTGGAAGGACGAGACTCCGAGGTCGAAAAGGATGCCCTGAAAACCGGAGGGGGCGAGTTCCCGCAGCCGGCCGAAGTCGAGGTCCACGAGCTCGAAGGCGCCCGGGAAATCGCGGATCAGGGGTTCGGCCCGTTCACGCGCCGCAGGATCGCGGTCGAGGGCCACCACGCGCACGCCGGGCGCCGCCGCCAGCAGGGCCCGCGTGTGGCCACCCCCACCGAAGGTGCAGTCGAGGAAGCGGTCGCCGGGGCGCGGCGCCAGTAGCGCCAGCACCTCGTGGAGCAGAACGGGTTGATGTCCGGGGGTTGTCACCGCGGGCAGGGTTTCAACGACCAGCGGGGGCATCGCAGCCTCCTCTCCCCGTGGGCGCCGGCCGCGCCAGCATGCGCAGCCGCAGGATCCCGCGCCGGCGCAGGGTTGCTAGGGCCGGAACCAAGGGGGGCCGGGGGGAAGCGGCCGGGCGGGCTGGAAGCGGGCGGCGCATCTCAGATGTCCATCTGGCGCATCAAGTCGCCGAAGTGCTCGCCCGCGGAGCGCGCTTCCTCCTGCTGCCAGCGCGCCGGGTTGTAGATATTGAACTTGGTGAGCGTCCCCACGAGCACCGCCTCGCGCTCGAGGCCGGCGTGCCGCAGGAGCTCGGCGGAAAGCCCAATGCGGCCCGCCTTGTCGAACGAGAAGTCCTGCGTCTGGGAGAAGAACCGCGCGGCGAACGCCTGCGCCTTCGCATCACTCATCTTCATCCCGGAAATCTTGGCGTGCAGCACCTCGACCTCCCGCGGCGGCAACACAGCGATGTACCCGTCGGGATGGGGAGTGGCGAGGAAGCGGTCCTCCGCGGCGTGCGCGTGGCGCCACGCGGACGGCAGCGTCAACCGGCCCTTGTCGTCCAAGGAATGCCGGAAGAGGCCGGTGTAGAAGGTGTTGCCCGCAAGCGCCACGAAAGAGGGAGTAAATGCAAAATCAGGGCGAATTGCCCCAATGCGCCCCATTTCAACCCACTTCACCCCACTTCGGTCAAGTCTTTCCCCACCGCAAACCCCGGGAAGTTACTCACTTATTCACATCCGGCGGCCCAGGCGCCGCCCGTCGCGCGGCGTAGCGGGCCGGGAAGTCGGTTTGCCGGTTGCGTTGGGGGCCGCCGGTGTTTCGGTCGGCGGATGCGCACGCCGGTCAACATCCAGCTCATCGGGGACGAGGTCGCGATCGTCTGGGACGACGGCAGCGAGTCCTATTTCCAGCCGGAGCGCCTCCGGGCGGCCTCGCCGAGCGCGGCCAACCAGGGGGAGCGGGACATCCTCGGCAACCGCTACGGCGGGGACGGTCCCCGGCAGTTCCCCGGGGTGAAGGTCACGGGGTGGGAACGAGTGGGCAATTACGCGCTCCGCTTCGAGTTCAGCGATGGCCACCGCACTGGCATTTACACCTACGACTACCTGCGCGCGCTGCCCGCCTGAGGGCGCCGACGAGCTTAGGGTTGCCTCGCCCGGAGCCCCTCGGCTTGCTGCACCCTCTCCGATGAGCCAGCCCGCCTTTCCTCCCCGCACGACCACGGCCGAGATCGAGCTCGGCCGGACCCTGCAGCCCAAGTTCGGGCCCGACGGCCTGATTCCCTGCATCACTCAGGACGCGCAGACCGGCGAAGTGTTGATGTTCGCGTTTATGAACGCCGAGTCGCTCGCGCACACGCTGCGCACCCGCAAGGCGACCTACTGGAGCCGCTCGCGTCAGAAGCTGTGGGTGAAGGGCGAGGAGTCGGGCAACACGCAGGAGGTGCGGGAGCTCCGCACGGACTGCGACCAAGACGTGCTGCTGCTGAAGGTCGAGCAGCGCGGCGCCGCCAACGCGAGCTGCCACAACGGGTACCGCTCCTGCTTTTACCGCCGCCTCGAGGACCTCGACGCCGCCGCAACGGGGGTACCGCGCCTCGTATTTACCGGGGAGCGCCTCTTCGATCCGGCGCTCGTCTACAAGCGCGCTTGAACCCGCAATGAGCCCACTGGAAACGGCGTTCGACCCGGAGCGCTTCCGGCGGGACGGGCACGCGGTAGTCGACCTTTTGGCCGGCCTGCTCTCGGATGCGCAGGCGCGGCGAGGGCCCGTCCTGCCGCCGGTGAATCCCGCCGGGGAGCTCGCGCACTGGCGACGCAAGATGGCCGAGCCGCCCGGGGCGCTGGTGGACTTCCTGCGAGAATTTGCGGCGCGCTCGATCCAGCTGCACCACCCGCGCTACGTGGGCCACCAAGTGTGCGCCCCTGCCCCGGAGGCGGCACTAGCCGGGCTCGCGAGCGAGCTCCTGAACAACGCGATGGGGGTCTACGAGATGGGTCCCGCCGCCAACGCCCTCGAGCGCTGGGTGGTCGAGGCCACCGCCGGACTCCTCGGCTGGCCCGCGGGCGCCGGCTTCCTCACCTCAGGCGGGACCCTCGCCAACCTCACCGCGCTGCTGGCGGCCCGCAACCGGCGCCTCGGCCCCTCCGCCCTCGAGCAGGGCACCGCCCCCGACTGGGCCGTGATCGCGTCAGAAGAAAGCCACTACTGCACGGCCCGCGCCGTCCAAGTGATGGGAGGTGGACGGGAGGGACTGGTCACCGTACCGACCGACGCACGGTTCAAGCTCCGGCCGGAACTGCGGCCCGCAGCGCTGGCCGCAGCGCACCGGCGCGGCCGCCGCCCCTTCGCCGTGGTCGCCTCCGCCTGCTCCACCTCGACCGGCAGCTACGATGAC
>CAIOTK010000302.1 GCA_903861185.1 uncultured Opitutia bacterium
CCTCCTTCTGCTTATCGAGGAGCTTCCGTTTGCGGCTGATGTCGCCGCCGTAGCATTTGGCGGTGACGTCCTTCCGCATCTCGCGCACATTGTCGCGCGCGATGACTTTCCCGCCAATCGCCGCCTGAATCGCCACCTTGAACATCTGGGGTGGGATGATCGCCGCGAGGCGTTCGCAAAGCTCGCGTCCCTTGGACTCCGCCTTCTCGCGATGGACAATGCTCGCGAACGCATCAACCGGGTCGCCGTTGATCAAGATCTCCATCTTGACTAGATCCGAGGCGCGGTACTCGCCCAGCTCGTAATCCATCGAGCCGTAGCCGTGCGTAATGCTTTTCAACCGGTCGTTGAAATCGACCAGAATCTCGTTGAGCGGGAGCGTGCACTTCAGCATCACCCGGTTCTGGTCGAGGGTGTCGGTGTGGTCGCAGGTGCCGCGTTTCTCCATTACCAGGGTGAGAATATCCCCCATGCTAGTATTGGGGATGATGATCGAGGCCGAGATGGTCGGCTCCCGGATCTCGAGAATCGTACCGGGATCGGGCAGATTGACGGGATTGTCGATCTCTAGGACCTCGCCCCCGTGCGGGTAGACGTGGTACACGACGCTAGGATAGGTCGAGATGATCTCGACGTCGTGTTCGCGGCGGATGCGCTCCTGAATGATCTCCATATGGAGCAGGCCGAGAAAGCCGCAGCGGAAACCGAACCCCAGCGCCACCGAACTCTCCGAGGAGTAGACCAGCGCGGCGTCGTTGAGCCGGAGCCGGCCCATCGCCGCCTTCAGTTTCTCGTAGTCCCCGCTTTCCAGCGGATACAGCCCGCAGAACACCATCGGCCGGACCTCTTTATAGCCCGGCAACATCTCCGCCGCGGGCCGCGTGGCGAGAGTGATGGTGTCGCCGATCTTAATGTCCGCCGTGCTTTTGATGTTCGAGACCACGTAGCCCACGTCTCCGGTGCGCAGGACCTCGACCTTCTCCATTTTGGGCGTGAAGACGCCGACCTCCTTGACCTCGGACTTCACGCCATTGCTCATCAGCAGCATCTGGTCGCCCGCCTTGATCGCCCCGGAAAAGACGCGGGCATAGGAGATCACTCCACGGTAGGAGTCGTAAAGGGAGTCAAAGACGAGGGCGCGCGTTTGCGGGTACTCCGTCCAGCGCGGCGGCGGCACACGAGCGACCACCGCTTCGAGGATATCCTCGATGCCGATCCCCGCCTTACCGCTGGCGAGGATCGCTTCCTCCGCCGGAATGGTAAGAATGTCCTCCATTTGCCGGAGGCACAGCTCCAAATTCGCGCTCGGGAGATCGATCTTGTTGATTACCGGGATGACCCGGAGTTTCTGTGAAAACGCCAAGTGCGCGTTCGCGACCGTCTGGGCCTCCACCCCCTGAGCTGCATCGATCAGCAGCACCGCTCCCTCGCAGGCTGCTAGGCTCCGCGAGACCTCGTAGGAAAAGTCTACGTGGCCCGGCGTGTCCATCAGGTTGAGCTTGTAAGCCTGACCGTCCTTCGCCCGGTAAGTCATCGTCACCGGGTGCGACTTGATGGTGATGCCGCGCTCCTTCTCGAGATCCATCGAGTCGAGATGCTGGTCCGTCATGACCCGCTGCTCGATGGTGTGGGTGAACTCGAGCAGTCGGTCCGACAAGGTCGTCTTGCCGTGGTCGACGTGCGCGATGATGCAGAAATTGCGGGTGTGGCGGTGCGGCATATCAGGCGGCGAGGTCGGCGAAGTCGGCAAAGCTGCGTACCGGCCAAGTCTTGTCCGTGCGACGGACCAAGCCTGCAAGGACCCCGCCGGGCCCTAGTTCCCACAATTCCGTCGCGCCGGCCGCGACGGCGGCGCGGACGCAGTCCTCCCAGAGCACCGGGGAAACGATTTGCCCGATGAGGGCCGCCTTGATCGCCGCCGGATCAGAGATCGCCCGGCCGGTGGTATTGGTGTAAAGTGTGCAGCGCGGGGTTGAGAATACCTGCGGCTCGAGAAACCGGGCGAAGGCCTCCCGGGCCGGCTCCATCAACCGAGAGTGGTACGCGCCAGCCACATTGAGCGGGAGCACGCGCTTCATACCCCGCGCGCGCCCAGCCTCTACGGCCGCGGCCACCCGCTCGCGTTCCCCGGAGATGATGATCTGCCCCGGAGCATTGAAGTTGGCCGCCTCAATCCCGCAGTCGCGGCAGAGTTCAGCCACCCGTTCCCGATCTTCCCCAATCACCGCGGCCATTGCGCCCGCGCTGGCCGCACACGCTTCCTGCATCAGCCGACCCCGTTCCGCGACGATTCGCAGCCCAGTCGCGAAATCGAATACTCCCGCTGCCATGCAGGCCGTCAGTTCGCCGAGGCTTAGCCCCAGTACCGCCGTTGGTTCATCCTTCGGCAGGCGCCCGGCCTCACGCAGCGCGGCCAACGTTGCCAGGCCGTGCACATAGAGCGCCGGCTGACAGACGCGGGTCTCGGTCAACTCAGACTCCGGACCCAACTCGGAGACGCGCGACAATTCCCAGCCCAGAATTCCGTCCGCCTCGGCGTAAAGTGCGCGGGCGGCCGGGGATGCGGAGCGCAAGGAGCGGCCCATGCCGACCTTCTGCGCTCCCTGTCCGGCGAAGAGAAGTGCCAGTGCCATAATGGGAAGCCGACCACACAAACGTTGCCGCGCTGCGAATCCAAGCCCGAAAGCTAGCGCGGAGCCCCGGCCGGTTCAGCCGCGGACGAAAATGCCACGCAGGTTCATCTCCAACTGCGCCGGATTGGGCGAGTAGCGGAGGGCGTCAGCCTTCGTCACCTGGCCATCCTTCCACAGCCGATAGAGATCGCGGTTAAAGCACCAGTTCGCCGCGTCTGCCCCCCCCTCCAGCAAAGCCTGGACCTTGTCCAGCTGCCCCTCTGCCAGCAGGCCCCTCGCGGTGGCATCAATGCCGAGCGCCTCCGTCGACGGGACGCGGCCGCGGCCATCGCTGCGCGGAAGGAGCTTCTGGCAGAAGAGTCCCCGCAGGGCTGCCGCCACCGCTCTCCGTGCCGTAGCCGCCTCCTCCAGCGGGAAGAATTCCACGAGCCGCGCCAACGCCTGCAGGGCGGTCCCCGCATGGAGGGTAGTCAGGACGAGGTGGCCCGTCTCGGCTGCGGTCATTGCGACCTCAAGGGTCTCCCGATCCCGCAATTCGCCGACCAAGATCACATCGGGACTCTGGCGGAGGACCGCCTGCAGGCCGGCTCGGTACGAGGGTACATCGAGCCCGATCTCGCGTTGTTGCACCACAGCGCGATCGTCCGTGAAGGCATACTCGATTGGATCCTCCAACGTCACGATATGGCAGGGGCGCTGCCGATTGATGGCGTCGATGATCGCGGCCAGCGTCGTGCTTTTGCCGGTGCCAGTGGCGCCGCAAACTAGCACGATGCCGTCCCGGGCGCCGGCGAAGCCGCGCAGCACTTCCTCGGCCCGTCCCAGTCCCAAACCTTCCAGTCGGGGTACCTCAGCCTTGATATGGCGGAACACAAGGCTGGTCGTTCCCCGCTGCCGGAAGGCGTTAACCCTGAACCGATGTGCCCCGGCTGCATAGGCGAAGTCCGCCTGGCTTTCCTGATCCCAGCGCGCCACGAGCCCGGGGGGCGCGGCGTGCCGGACGAAGAACTCTAATTCCGCGGGGGCGAGCGGCTCCATATCGAACGGTCGGAGCTCCTCCCCCACCCGGACGCACGCCACGCGACCTGACTTGAGGATGATATCGCTTGCGCCTGCCGAGACGGCTTGGCGCAGCAAGTCGAGGATGAGCCCGAGGGCGTCGGCGGGGATGGCGCTGGGGTCGGGCATCGCGAAAAGGAAAGTCGACAGGTTAGGCACCGCTGCTTTGCTCGCAAGGTTTACTAGCGACGCATGCCCTCCCGACCGCTCACCGGAACTCTAACCGCTCTCGCCACGCCCTTTAAGGACGGGGCCGTCTGCCACGAAGACCTGCGCCGGCTGGTCGAGTTTCAAATCAGGAGCGGGATCGACGGGCTGGTGCCTGTTGGCACCACGGGGGAGTCCCCCACCCTCGACTACGACGAACATATCGAGGTGATCCGCACCGTGATTGCCGCCGCGCGGGGACGGGTTCCCGTGATCGCTGGTACCGGCTCTAACTCTACCCGGGAGGCCGTCCTATTCACCCAGCAGGCGCACGAGGCCGGTACCGACGCGATGCTCGTCGTCGCCCCCTACTACAACAAGCCCAGCCAGGAGGGGCTATTCCAGCACTTCTGCGCGGTGGCCGAGGCCACGGATCGTCCAATCATCCTGTATTCGATTCCGGGGCGCTGCGGCATCGAGATCGGGGTCGAGGTGGTGGCGCGATTGCGCGCGCGCTATCGGCACGTCGCTTGGATCAAGGAGGCCGGCGGCTCGGTAGATCGCGTCGACCAACTCAAACAGGCTTTAGGTCGCGAGCTCACGGTCCTCAGCGGCGACGATTCGCTCACCCTCCCCTTCATGGCAGTTGGCGCCGAAGGCGTGATCTCCGTCGCTTCGAATATCCTGCCGCGAGAGGTTTCTCGGCTGGTGCGCCTCGCCCGCGCCAACGACTTCACCGCAGCCGCCCGGTTGCACCGTCGGCTATATCCGGCGTTCCGGGCTCTCTTCATCGAGCCGAATCCTGTGCCGGTGAAGCACGCTTTGGCCCGGGCCGGAAAGATCGGCTCGGCCGAGGTGCGCTCTCCCCTTTGTGCCTTGAGTCCGGGCTCCGTCCGCGTCGTCGAGAGCGCCTTGGGCGAACTCGTTCGTTTTTCGAAATGACACCGTCCCTCCTCATTAACGGCGCCCGCGGCAGGATGGGCCAGGCATTGCTCGCCGCGGCCGCTGAGGCGGGGCTGCCGGTCGCCGCGGCCTTGGACGCCGGGGACAACCTGCCGGCCGCCCTGCCCTCGGCCGGGGTCATCATCGATTTCAGCAACCACGGAGCCACCCGCGGGGTTATCGAAGCCGCGATTTGCGGCGGACGTCCGCTCGTCATCGGCACCACCGGGCACGCCGCCGCAGAGAAGCGCGAACTGGCCGCGCTGGCCGCCCGCGTGCCTTGCGTCTGGGCCGGCAATTTCTCCGTTGGCGTGAACCTACTGTTTGCGCTGACCCGCCGGGCGGCCGCGGTGTTGGGCGAGGACTACGATGCCGAATTGGTCGAGATGCATCATCGCTTCAAACAGGACGCACCCAGCGGTACCGCCGCGCGTCTGCTGGAGATTGTCCTAGAGGAGCGTGGTCGGGACGAAAACGTGCTCCGGCACGGTCGCCACGGCATCACCGGTGCCCGCCCCCGGGGCGAGGTCGGCGTCCACGCGCTGCGCGGGGGCGATGTGGTCGGTGACCACACGGTGGTCTTCGCCGCCCTCGGCGAGCGTCTGGAACTCGTCCACAAGGCCTCCGATCGCGGCATTTTCGCGCGGGGTGCGATCCGCGCCGCCCGCTGGGTGGTTGCGCAACCGCCAGGGCTCTACGACATGCAGGATGTGCTGGGCTTGAAGTGATCCGATGATCTCCTCCCTCGCAGGCACGCTTGCGGCTAGCTCGGCCCTTCGGGCAGAAATCGATGTGCAAGGGGTGACCTATGAGGTGCACCTTCCCACCACCGCCGCCGAACGGTTGCCTGCGCCCGGGGCCAAAGTTCGGCTCCATACCTGTGTCATTTACCGGGAGGATTCACAGACGCTCTATGGGTTTCTCACTCCCGAAGACCGGGATTTCTTCCGTTTGCTAATCGAGCAGGTCTCTGGGGTGGGGCCAAAATTGGCCCTGACGCTCCTCAGTCGACTTCCGCGGCCTAACCTTGAGGCCGCCATCCGCCACGGGGATGTCGCCGTCCTCGCCAAGTGCCAGGGCATCGGCAAGAAAACCGCGGAGCGCTTGGTGCTTGAGCTCCGCGGCAAGCTGGGCCCTGCCACTTCGGGAGACGGACCGTTCACCCCTACCGTCCCCACCACTCCCCCGCGCCAGGACGCCGTTGCCGCACTACTGGCCCTCGGCTACAAGCTCGAGGAAGCGGAGAAGGCGGTCGCGCGCGCCGCCGCCCGGCTTGGGCCAGACGCGGCGACGGATGCCTTAGTGCGTCAGGCGCTCGCCGGATAGGCCACGCCTTACTTCACAAACTTAAAGGCCGCCATTTCCGTGGCATCCTCGCCCGACGGACGGTTCGGGACCGCCGGGGCGACCGGCTGGGTCGTAACGGTGGCGGGCGAGAGCGGCTGGGCCCCAATCCTCGAGTCCAAAGACACCAGTTGGAACTGGCGCATCCAATTGAACTGGTCCTCGTGGACTTGTGGGACGGAACCGGTGGAGGGGAATTGGGAGAGAAGCAGGGCGTCGCCGCTAAGTCCCAGCGTCGGTTGTTTGCCCCCGGTGCCCGGATCCTGGCGCAGCGTTTCGACGACGAGCCGATCTGCTTGGTGCGCACTCGCCGACTCCGGCCGCCGCGCGGCAATGAACAGGAGCACGACCGCGGCCGCAGCAACGGCGCCAGTCCAGACCCAACGCGAACCCCACCACTCCCGGACCACGCTCGGAGCGGGCGCCCGGCCGGCCAAGGATCGCTCCTCGATCTGGAGCCCCTCGGCGTTCCCCAGCAGTCGCACGGCCTGCTGCATTCGACAATATTGTAGGTAGGTCCGATGACGGCCGGCATCGGACCGGATCTCCCTTTCCAGCCGATCGGCGTCCGCCGCCGTGATTTCGCGATCCAGATAGAGATTCAACAGTTCTAGGAACTCTCGCTCGCTCATGAAAAGTCCTCCCCGAGTTGCTCGCGCAGAGCCTCCCGCGCACGGGCGATCCGGCTTTTCACCGTGCCCACTGAAATCCCCAGGATCTGCGCGATGTCCTCGTAGGCAAGATTGCGCACATTCCTCAGCACCAGCACTTCCCGGTGCTTGCTGGAAATGCGTTCCATTCCCTGGGCGATCTGGCCCACAAACTCCTCGTTCACGGTGACATCGTCGGGCGCAGGTACCTCGGCCGGGATGACATCTGCTAGGGTCAGGTCTGTGTCCCCGTTGATCGGCGCGTCGAAGGAGACGGAGAAGTCCCGTTTCCGTCGCCACCAGTACCAGTAACGATTCCGGGCCAGATTCGTCGCGATCTGGTAGAGCCAAGTGGAAAAGGACGAATCACCGCGGAATTGGGCGAGCCCGCGATGCGCGCGGATGAAGGCATCTTGGGTGACTTCCTCGGCATCCTCCCGATTGCGCAAGAGTTGCAGCACCATCGCGTAAATCCGATCCCGATAGCGGGAGACAATCTCCCCGAAGGCGGCTTCGTCACCACCCTTGAAACGGTCGACCAGCAGGCGGTCGAGGGCTACTTCTTGGGCTTTGGCGGTCATGCGTTCCGCGTCGCTCTGATTCGCCTGTTCGGAAAAAGTTCCCACGGGTCCGGTATTTAAGTGAGTAAATCGCTCCGGCATGGGCGCGTCAACCCAGCCCCTAACGGGGGGCGAAAAGCCTTGCCACCCCGGGAAGGGCGATCGCAGGGTTCTCAGCCTCGACTGCCGGGTCGATAGCTCAATGGTAGAGCAGCGTCCTTTTAAGTCGTTGGTTCTGGGTTCGAATCCCAGTCGACCCACCAGTCGTCCGCCCTTAACCCCCTGCCATGAAACGCCTAGTCATCGTCGAAGACCAGACCGCCATCCGCGAGATGTTGGTCGAGATCCTGCGGCTGGAACCGGGCTATGAGCTAGCGGGCCAGACCGGGGACGGCCAATCCGCCGTCGACCTGTGTCTGGCCAAAGCGCCTGACCTCTGTATTCTCGACGCCAAGGTGCCTGGCTTGAACGGGGTCGAGATTCTCCGCCGGACCAGCCGCCGGTTGCCGCAGATGCGGGTGCTGGTGTTTTCGGCCCATGAGAACCCCGTCTTGGTCCGCGAAATGCTCGAGGCCGGGGCGCACGGATTCGTCGAGAAGACCGCCGGGCTGGCTGAATTCCGCCGCGGGCTCGATACGGTGGCTAACGGCGGGAACTATTTCGGTCCTGCCGTCGCTTCCCTCCTGCGCAATGTGGTGGCTAACCCGGCCTCCAGTAACGCCCCGGATTTCCTCACGGATCGCGAGCGCGAGATCCTGCAACTGGTCGCCGAAAGCCATAGCACGAAGGAAATTGCCGCGAAACTCGGCATCAGCGCGAAGACGGTCGACAACCATCGCACCAATCTGATGCGTAAGCTCGACCTTCACGACGTCGCGAGCCTCACGCGCTATGCCTTCGAGGTCGGCCTCATCGAGCCCCGCGTCACCGTCTGAGCAAAAACCTTGCCCATCTCCCCCGGCCTCGCTCATTTCCGCAGGCAAGTCTCGTCTCTCCAATGAATCGTTCCCTCTTCCGTTCCCTCTGCGTCGCCGCGGCCGCGGCGGCCCTCCTCGCCGGCTGCTCAAAGCAGCCGATGCGCCCCAGCCCGGCGTCTACGGTCCTCGGACCGCAGGGCGGCGCCGCAGCTCCCGTCGATGCCACCTTCGGCCAGGAAACCACTGGTCTCACCGACCGCGGTTCAGATTTCGACCCCAACGGGCATAACCGCACTGCCCTGCAAGCTCAGGCCGTGCTCTTCGACTTCGACAAGTCCGATGTGAAGGCCAGCGAGCGGGAAAAGCTCAAGGCGGCCAAGGAGTACCTCGAGAAGAATCCGACCCACCGGCTCCTGCTAGAGGGTCATTGCGATTGGCGCGGCACCGCCGAGTACAACCTCGGCTTGGGCGACCGGCGAGCCAACGCGGTTCGTAAGTACCTCCAATCGATCGGCGTTCCCGCGGCGAAGCTCGAGACCCTTTCGAAGGGTAGCCTCGACGCCGCGAAGAATGGCGACGACGCCGCGATGGCCCGCGATCGGCGCGTGGATCTCGTGGTCGTCAACCCAGCCGCGGCCGGCGCTGCCGCCGCCAAGCCCCTCTAAGGCAGACAACCGATGATCTCAAGGCGCGGACCTCACCGTCCGCGCCTTTTGTTTGCCCGGATGGCATGCATCGCCTCCGGCCTCGTTTCCTCCACCCGATGTCCACGCTCCTCCGTCACCTTGCCCTGCTCACCTTCGGGGCCGCCTGTTCGTTGGCCTACGATGCGCCACCTGAGCCGGAGCGGCTGCTGAGCCGCATCGCCTTCGGTTCCTGCAATTCGCCGTTAGAGCTCACCCCCGTCTGGGAGTCGATCGGTCATCGTCGGCCGGATGCCTGGATCTGGCTGGGCGACACCGTCTACGCGGATTCTCCGACGCCCGAGGGGCCGACCCCGGCGGCGCGCGCCCGAGTGGCGCTGGATCGCCTGCCTCAGCTGTATGCCCGGCAGCTCGTTCTCCCCGCCTACGCGACCCTGCGTCAAAGGGCCCGGATCCTCGGCACGTGGGACGACCACGACTACGGGATGAACGATCTGGGCGCGGATTGGATCGGCCGCGAAGAGGCCCAACGGCACTTCCTCGACTTCTACGGGGAACCGGCGGGGAGCCCCCGCCGGCAACGCCCCGGGATCTACTCGTCCTACCGCTTCGGTCCTCCCGGCCGGGTCGTGCAGGTCATCCTGCTGGATACGCGTTATTTTCGCTCCCCTTTGCGGCGCGGAGAATTCCGGGAGGCCGACTGGGTGGATGGTCGGCGCGGCCCCTACGTGCCCTCCGAGGATCCGAACGCCACGGTGCTGGGAGCCGCCCAATGGGCGTGGCTGGAGGAGGTGCTGCGACAACCGGCCGAGCTGCGCCTCCTGGTAAGTTCCATTCAGGTCATTCCCGATGACCATCGCTTCGAGAAGTGGGGCAACTTCCCGCACGAACGTCGCCGCCTGCTTCGCCTGTTGGCCAATGCGGGCAACGGCGGCGCGATTATCCTCTCCGGGGACCGGCACGCTGGCGAGCTCAGCCAACTTGATCCCGCGCGAGAACCCGCGGGGCGCGAACTGGACCCCGGTTTTCCTTTGTTAGAGTTAACCAGTTCCGCGCTGACCCGTTCAAGCCCCACTACTTTTTCCGCCCAACTCGGAGCCGTCACCCCGAAGGCGATGACCTTCCGGAACGAACTCAACCGCCACCGGTTGGGTTCGTTGCTGCCGTACAATCATTTCGGCCTGATCACCATCGATTGGGAAAACGGTTCCGTAGCCTTGGCGCTCCATCTCGACCACGGGGAGGAGGTGCTGCGCCACCGGATAGCGCTGACCGCGCTGCGCCGGAGCGCTCCTTGAACGCGGCTGACCGCGCTGCTTTCGCGATTTGACCCAGTCCGACGTCAAAGGCTGAATCCCGGACAGCGCATGTCCTTGGAATCGATCAAGTCCGCTCTTCTCGCCTCCTATCGCAATCACGGGGGCGCCAACCACCTCGACGGGGTGAATCTGCCGTCCCAGGAATCGGTCAACTTGCTCGCCGCGGAGTGCATGCACCTCCTCTTCCCGGGATACTTCGAGGAGCGAACGCTGACCGAGGCGGATCTGCCTGCCCACGTCGAAAGCCTGCTCGTCCGCATCCAACGTCGGCTGGCAGCGGAGGTCGAAAAGTGCCTTCGCTTCAGCCGGCACCCCACCCCGGCCGCCACGGCCGCCGCTCACACGGAGGCCTTTCTGACCCGGCTCGCGGAAGTGCGCCGCATCGTGGCCACCGATGTCGAGGCGGCGTATGCGGGTGACCCGGCCGCAAGTAGCCTCCAAGAGATCGTGCTGGCCTATCCCTGCGTTCTCGTGATCTCGGTCCAGCGTCTCGCCCACGAACTCTACCGACTCGGCGTCCCACTGCTGCCGCGGATGCTGACGGAATATGCTCACGAGCGGACCGGCTGCGACATCCATCCGGGCGCGCGGCTCGGAACCCATTTCTTCATCGATCACGCCACCGGCGTCGTCATCGGCGAGACCGCTACGGTCGGGAACCACGTGAAGCTCTACCAAGGGGTAACGCTCGGGGCGAAATCGTTCTCCCTGGACGCTGCGGGGAACCCGATCAAGGGCGTCAAGCGCCACCCAGATCTCGGCGACCACGTCACGGTCTACGCGCACGCCACCATCTTGGGGGGGGATACCCAAATCGGTGACCATTCGATCATCGGATCCAATGTCTGGCTAATGCGCTCCGTGCCCCCAGAATCCGTCGCCTATTTTAAGGGCGACAACCTAGTGGTCCGCTCCCGCCGACAGCACGAGGCGCTGGTCGGCGGGGTCGGCCGTGGCGACGGGGCGGCCGACTTCAGTATCTGAGGCGCCCGGCAGGACCCCCTGCCGCCGGGCCGGTCCCGTACGCCGGGAGCGGGCCCGACCGGAGTCAAACGCGGGCCAAGGCCTGCTCCAGATCGTCCTGGAGGTCAGCGAAGTCCTCGATGCCGATCGAGAGGCGGACATAGTCCGGTCCCACTCCGGTCGAGCGCTGTTCGTCAGGCGTTAACTGGCTGTGCGTAGTGCTGGCGGGGTGGATGGCAAGCGACTTGGCGTCACCGATGTTGGCGAGGTGCGAGAAGAGCTTTAGCCCCTCGATGAGCTTGCGCCCGGCTTCGTAGCCGCCCTTGACCCCAAAGCCCAGCAGGCCGCCGAAGCCGCCCTTGAGGTACTTGCACGCGGCGGCGTGATTCGGGCTCGATTTCAGGCCGGGATAATTGACCCAAGCCACCTTGTCGTGGGCGGCAAGATACTCTGCCGTGCGCAGCGCATTCGCGCAGGTGCGCTCCATACGGAGGTGCAAGGTCTCGAGTCCCTGCAGGCCGGTCCAAGCGTTGAACGGCGAGATGCAGGCGCCGATGTCGCGGAGGAGTTGCAGCCGCATTTTTAGGATGTAGGCCAGATTCGCTCCCCCAGCGGGCGGGAAGGCTTTGAACGCCTCCCAGTGCACGAGCCCGTGGTAGCTGGGGTCGGGCTGGGTGAAGCCAGGGAAACGGCCATTGCCCCAGTTAAAATTGCCCCCATCGACGACCACGCCGCCAACGGAGGTTCCGTGGCCACCGATGTACTTGGTGGTCGAATGGACCACGACGTTTGCGCCCCACTCGATGGGCCGGTTCAGGTACGGGGAAAGCGCCGTGTTATCGATGATCAGCGGAACGCCGGCCTCACGAGCAATCGCCGCCACTTCGGCGAACGGGAAAATGTTCAGCGCGGGATTACCCAGACCCTCGCCGTAAAAGGCCTTGGTGTTCGGCCGCAGGGCCCGCCGGAATGCATCCGGATCCTGCGCGTCCACGAAGGAAACCTGAATGCCCAGCTTGGGCAGCGTGTGGTGGAACAGATTGTAGGTGCCGCCGTAGAGCTGGGACACGGAAACCAGATGGTCGCCCGCCCCGGCTAGATTCAGAATCGCATCCGTGATGGCGGCCTGCCCAGAGGCATGGGCCAGGGCCCCCACCCCGCCCTCGAGCGCGGCCAGCCGCTGCTCGAAGACATCCGTCGTCGGATTCATAATCCGCGTGTAGATATTCCCCAGTTCCTTTAGCGCGAAGAGATTGGCCGCGTGCTCGGTATCGCGGAAGACATAGCTCGTCGTCTGATAGAGGGGAACGGCGCGCAAGCCGGTGGTCGGGTCCGGGGTCTGGCCGGCATGCAATGCCTTCGTGGCGAAACGATGGGTCGTCATGGGAATTAGAGCTCCCTCGACGCAACGGGCGCGCTCCCTAGCGTCAATGCCCAACCTCGGCCGCAAACAACTTGCCAGCCGCCAGCCGCGCAGCTGCCCTCGCGGCCTGCCCCGATGCCCGCCTCTCCCCTCACCTCCCGCCTCGCCGTCTGCACCTGGTCCCTGCGTCCCCAGTCGCCGGAAGAGCTGATCGCGGCCTGCGCCGCCACCGGGCTCACCCGGCTACAACTCGCCCTCGACCCGCTCCGCGAGTCCCCCGCAGTCTGGGGTGGTTTTCCCGCCCTCGCCGCCCGCCACGGCCTCAAGATCGTCTCCGGGATGTTCGGTACCATTGGAGAAGATTACTCCTCGCTCGAAACCATCCGGCGCACCGGTGGCGTGGTCCCGGACGCAACGTGGGAGCAGAATTGGCATAATATCCAACGCGTCGCCGACCTCGCGGCCGAGCTCCGGCTGGGAACCGTTACCTTCCACGCGGGGTTCCTTCCTCACGACGACTCCGATCCGGATTTCGGCAAGTTGCTGGAGCGGATCTCCCGCATCGCCGCGTGCTTCGGCTCGCGGGGGATCCAGTTGGGCTTCGAAACCGGCCAAGAAACCGCGGAAACCCTCGCGGCCTTCCTGCGGCAGCTGAACGCCCCCCGGGTAGGCGTAAATTTCGATCCGGCGAATATGATCCTCTATGACAAGGGCGACCCGATCGCCGCACTGCGCACGCTCGGGCCCTGGCTGAAGCAGTGCCACATCAAGGACGCCCGTCGCACCCGCGTGCCGGGAACTTGGGGCGAAGAGGTGGCCGTCGGGACCGGGGAGGTCGACTGGCCGGCGTTCGTCGCGCAACTGACTGCGCTCGGTTTCACCGGGGACCTCTGCATCGAACGAGAGGCCGGGGAGCAGCGGATCGAAGACATCCGCGCGGCCCGGCTGCATCTGGAACGCCTCTCGGCCTGAGCCTCCAGCCATGATCAACGTTGCCGTCATCGGCCTGGGCTTCATGGGGGTCACCCACCTGAAGTCGTATCTGCAGGTGCCTGGAGTCCGCATCGCCGCCCTGTGCGGCGGCCGCCGTCCACCGCCCGCTGACGGAGATTTCGCCGGGGTCACGGGCAACATACCCGGATGGCAACCGTTTAAGTTGGACATGACTGGCATCCGGGTCGCTCGGGACCTCGAGGAAGTGTTGTCCGACCCGGCCATCGACCTGGTGGACCTCTGCGTTCCCACTCCGGCCCACGTCCCGCTCGCGCTGCGGGCCCTCCGGGCCGGCAAGCACGTGCTCTGCGAGAAGCCCCTCGCCCGGACCTCCGCGCAGGCGCGCGAGTTGGTCGCCGCGGCTGCCGCGGCCCGAGGTCACTTCATGCCGGCAATGTGCCTCCGGTTTTGGCCCGGCTGGTCCTGGCTGCGCGAGGCGGTGGCTGACGGGCGCTACGGAGCCATCCGCGCCGCGCGTTTCCGCCGGGTCGGCGAGCCACCCGCTTGGGGACAGGAGGCCTATTTTGACGGGGCCGCCTCCGGCGGCGCCCTTCTGGACCTGCACATCCACGACACGGACTTCGTTCAGTTCCTGTTCGGCCGCCCCCGGGCCGTCTTCTCTCAAGGATTCAGCCAGTTCAGCGGGGCCATCGATCACGTCGTAA
The DNA here is from genome assembly GCA_903861185.1 of uncultured Opitutia bacterium. GTDB lineage: Bacteria > Verrucomicrobiota > Verrucomicrobiia > Opitutales > Opitutaceae > ER46. Next base: position 14,200 of record CAIOTK010000302.1, read on the forward strand.
CTCAGTATCAGGTGGAATCAGGGGCCGCGGTGAGCGCGGAAGGGAGCTGGATGATGCCCCCGGGCCACGGCTTCAATATGGCCTACACCGTAATCTTCGAACGAGCCACCGCCGACTTCGACCTCAGCCGAGGTGCAGACGCCCTGCGGGTGTTCGAACCGGGCCTCGGCGGCAGAACAGTCCCCCTCGAGGCCGGCGACGGCTACATCCACGAGCTGAGTTATCTCGTCGGTTGCCTGCGGGAAGGGCGCGCCCCGCTCCGGGTGACCCTCCGAGATGCGCTTTCCGCGGTGGAGATCTGCGAGGCGGAGGAACGCTCCATTCGGAGCGGACGAGTGGAGCCGATCGCCGCGGCTCAGATGTAGTACATCTCGGCGGCCTCGCGCGCGACCAACTGCTCCAAGGTGGTCGTCCGCAGCCGCTCCTCGATCACCGTGCCAAGGTCCCGCCAGACTTGGCGCACCCGGCGCCCGCTGCGTCCTTCAGCCTTGCTGCTCAACTGAAGCGCCTGCCCTTCGACGGCGATCAGGATGTCGAGTACTGAGATCTCCCCGGGGGGGCGCGCGAGCACGTAGCCACCCTGCACTCCGCGGCGACTGACAATCAGACCGCCGTGCCGGAGCTTCTGCAGAATCTGCGCGAGGAAGGGAGGAGGCACCGCCTCCACCTCGGCCAAATGCTCCCCCCGGGCCGGAGCGCCGCTACCGTGGAGCCGACCGAGTTCGGCTAGCACCCGGCAGGCGTAATCCAACTGCGCGGAGATCTTCATCCGACAGTCGACCTCAGATCTCGTACTCGGCTCCCTCGGGCCGGACCGTCTCGCTCGAGGCTTGGAGCATTCCGGCCGCGACCGTAGCATTGGTCCCCGGTTCGATCAAAATGAACGATCCCGTCAGCCGATTCACGCCGTAGGCGTCGTGGAACAGAGGGCGGGCCGTGCGCAGCCGGATCTCACCGATGTCATTCACCGCGAGTTGGGCCGGGGCCGCCTGCGCCTCGAGCGTGCCCATATCGAGCCGCGAAACGATGTCGGTGACCACCGCCTGCACGGTATGACTCGTATGCTTCAGCAGGTACTTGCGGCCAGCCTGCAGCGGACGCGCGTGCATCCAGCAGATGTTGGCCCGCAAATCGGTCCCGAAACCGGGTCGCTCCTCGAGCCC
>CAIOTK010000303.1 GCA_903861185.1 uncultured Opitutia bacterium
CGCACCCCCTCGAGCTTCACCGAGGAAGTCGCGCGTTACCTGATGATCTGGGTGGGCCTGCTGGGGGCCGCCTACGCCACCGGCCGCAAGGCGCACCTCGCGCTCGATCTGCTGACCGGCCGCCTGCAGGGCGGGGCGCGGCGGGTCTCAGAGTGCTTCATCCACGCGGTGGTGCTGGCGTTCGCAGCGCTGGTGATGGTCGGGGGCGGCGGGCGCCTCGTCTGGGTGCAGCTGTCTCTCGGGCAGAAGTCCGCGGCGCTCCAGCTCAACGTCGGCCTCGTCTACCTTGCGGTACCCCTCGCTGGCGCGGCGATCGTCCTCTACAGCGTCGGGGCGCTGCTCGACCTCCGCCGGGGCGCCGACGCGACCGCGGGGCAGGCTTCCTCTGGGCTCAACTGAGATGACCGCCGCGCTCGTCCTCGCCCTCGTCTTCGCCGTGCTCCTCCTCGCAGGGGTGCCGATCTCTTTCGCCATCGGCTCGGCGGCCGTCGCCGCACTCGCCCTGGCCCTCGACCCGGCGCCGGCGGCGACCGTGGTAGCGCAGCGGCTCGCCACGGGGCTCGACAGCTTCGCGCTGCTGGCGATCCCGTTCTTCATCCTCTCCGGGCAGCTAATGAACCGCGGGGGCATTGCCCGGCGGCTGGTGGACCTCGCGAAGCTCGCAGTGGGCAGGCTCCCGGGCGGCCTCGCCTACGTGAACATTCTCGGGAGTATGCTCTTCGGTGCGATCTCCGGCTCGGCCGTCGCCGCTGCGGCGGCCATCGGGGGCACCATGACCCCGCTGATGCGCCGGGAAGGCTACGACCGGGACTTCGCCGCAGCAGTCAACATCTCCGCGGCACCCATCGGGCTCCTGATCCCACCGAGCAACATCATGGTGGTGTACTCCCTCGCCAGCGGCGGAGTCTCGATCGCGGCCCTGTTCCTCGCAGGCTACCTACCGGGCATCCTCCTCGGCCTCGCCCTGATGGCCACGGTGGCGCTCCTCGCCCGAGGCCGGAACTACCCGGCCGGCGAGCGGATCGCCGCCGCCGAGGCCGGCGGCATCGTGTTCCGCGCGCTGCCCAGCCTGCTCCTGATCGTGCTCGTAATGGGCGGCATCATCCTCGGCTGGTTTACCCCCACCGAAGCCAGCGCCATCGCGGTCGCCTACACCTTTGTCCTCTCCGTGCTGGTTTACCGTGAGGTCCCGTGGCGCGAGCTGCCCGCGATCTTGACCGACTCCGCGCTCACCACCGCCGTGGTGCTGCTGCTCATCGGCACCTCGATGGGGATGTCTTGGGTGATGTCCCTCGCCAACATCCCGCAGGCCGTCACGGCCGGACTCCTGGCGATCACCGAGGACAAGGTGCTGCTGTTGCTGATCATCAACCTCCTGCTGCTCGTGGTCGGCACCTTTATGGATATGACGCCGGCGGTGCTGATCTTCACCCCGATCCTGCTGCCCGTGGTGCAGAAGCTTGGGATGTCACCGCTCCACTTCGGGCTGATTCTGATCTTCAACCTCTGCATCGGCCTCTGCACGCCGCCGGTGGGCAACTGCCTCTTCGTCGGCTGCGGGGTCGCTGAGACCACGATTGCCCGCGTCTGGCGCCCGCTGCTGCCGTTCTTCGCGGCGATGCTCGTCGTACTACTCCTCGTCACCTTCTGGCCGGCGCTTTCCCTCGCCCTCCCGCGCGCTCTCGGCTTCTAAACCGCAGACCGCCGCGAACGCGACGCAACGAAACGGCGACGGGCTCAGCCCTGAACCTCGCCCATCCGCTCCGCGTCGAGCTCGTAGAGGCCGGTCATATAGCCGTTCTCGAACATCGCGCCGACCTTCAGCTGACCGTAAAAGGAGACTGGAACGTCCATCAGTGGAGCCACGCCCTGCTTCATCTTCACGATCACCCACTCGTTCATATTCGGCACGGTGCCGAAGCAGCAGGCCAAGGTGTTACGCATCAGGAGGAACTCCACCACCAGACCCTTCTCCATCTTCACCGGCACCATATAGCCGGTGACGACGGCCTTCTTGCCGTGCCACGACTTCACGATCGGCGGGATCTGTTCCTCGCCGGTCGGCGGCTTTACGCTCGGGTCGGCCGCCGGGTCGAACGCCGGCGGAGTGAAGACGTAAGAGGCCAGCTGGTCGAAGCCCAGCTTGAGATAACCCTTTTCCGCGGGCGGCTGCACGGTCACCGGCGGGGCGGGGTAAGGCGCGGGGAGGTTCGGGTTCGCGAAGGCGTCCGGTCCGGCGGGCTCGGCCGCCCAGGCGGCGGCGCAGGCGGCGGCGGCAAGGAGCGGACGAAGGAGGCGCAACGGGGCTTTCATCGAAGTTGAGGTGAAGATGCGGGCAGCGCGGGTTTCGTCAAAGGGCTTCGCCTCACGATACGGGCGCGATCGTCTCCGCCACCGGCGTGCGGTAGGCCTTCAGCGCGGGCACGATCCCACCGAGCGCGCAGAGGGCGGTCATCGCTAGGGGACAAACGACGAGCACGGCGTGGAACGCCCACGGCGTGAGGACGACACCCGTCTGGGCGCGGATCAGGCCGGCGACGCCCACGTAGAGCGCGAAGTGCACGGCTAGGCCGGCCAACGCGCCCAAGGCACCGATGACGGCGGCTTCCGCGAGCACCGCGCCGAACACCGTCCGGCGCCGCGCGCCGAGGGCCCGCAAAATTGCGAGGTCCCGCTGCCGCGCGCTCATCGAGTTGTAGATGCTCGCCAGCACCGACCCGGCCGCCACCAGCGCCACGAGGTAGGCCACGAGCTCCAGCACGCGGTCGAACCACGAGATTTTGCCGAAGAGCTCCGCCATGATGGCTCCCACCGGAAAGGCGAAGGTCAGCCGGTTGCCCTGCTTGTTGTAGAGCATATCCAACATGAAGCCGGCGGTCGGGGTCCGCAGCTGGAGGAGCACGGCGCTCACGTCGGTCGCCGCCTTCGGATCGTGGCCCGCCATCGTCTGGATGCCCCGTAGCGGGAGCCAGATCACGCGGTCCGCCGGGGTATTGGTGGGCGCGAGGATGCCGGTGACGGTAAACTCCTCCGCGTGCTCGGCCTTGGGATCAAAGTTGAGGCCGTGGAAGGGACGGAACACCGAGCCCACCCGCAGGCCCAGCCGCTGCGCGGCGAAGCTGCCGGCCACCGCCTCGCGCGCATCGATCGAGAAGAGGCGGCCTCCGGCCTCGAGCACGTACTTGCGCCCCGGCGCGAATTCCACGCTGGAAAATAACTCCGGCACGGTACCAACGAGCCGGAACCCACGCAGGTTGTCGCCCACCGCGATCGGGATCGCGGCCTTCACCATCGGGTGCCGCCGGATAGCCTCGGCATCGGCCGCCGCCACGTTCCCCGGCGAGGCTTCGAGGTGGAAGATCGCGTTCAGCACCAGCTGGAGCTTGGACCCGCGGGCGCCCAAGACCGCGTCGAACCCCGCCGAGGTTTGGGTGAAGGCGGCCTGGGACTCGACCTTGACCCGCCAGACCGTCATCAACAGCCCCGCCGCAAGGGCGATGCCGCCGGCGGTGATCAGCGTCGAGAGCGCGTGTTGGCGCAGCGAGCGGTAGACGATCAGGGGCAGGGTCATGGCCGCGCCTCCCGGACCGCCTGGTTGAGCTCGGCAAAATCCCGCCGCAAGGTGAACTGGCTCAAGACGCCCTCGTCGTGGCTCACGAGGAGCAGCCCCGCTCCCTGCTCCCGGCAAACCTCGCGGATCAACGCGAGGGCTTCTCCGGCGTGCCGGGTGTCGAGGTTGCCGGTGGGCTCGTCGGCGAGCACCAGCCGGGGGCGGTTCGCGAGCGCGCGTGCCACCGCGACCCGCTGCTGCTGCCCGGTGGAGAGTTGTCGCGGGAAATGGCCCAAACGGTGGCCGAGGCCCACCCGCTCGAGCACGGCCCGCGCGTGCGCCCGGTCCGCGCCGCGGGGGCCAAACGACATCCCCAGCAGCACATTCTCGAGGACGGTGAAGCCCTGCAGTAAGTTGAAGGTCTGGAAGATGTACCCGAGCTTTTCCGCGCGGAGGCGGTCGCGCGCGGGTTCCCCGAGGGCGGTCATCTCGACGCCATCGATCTCCACCCGGCCGGCGTCCGCAGCGAGGATGCCGGCGATCAAGTGCAAGAACGTGGTCTTACCCGAGCCGCTCTCACCGCGCAGCGCTAACTGCTCCCCAGCGGCCAGCTGGAATTCCGGCACGGCCACCACCGGCACGCGCGCGCCGTCGGGTCCGACGAAGGATTTGCGGAGCTGCTGCACGGCAAGCATCCGCGCCACTGAAGGCAGGCGCGCGCGGACCGCAAAGCGAATCGAAACCGCACGCCCGTATTCCAGTCGTGCTTTTGGCCGCCCACGCTGCTCGGCTCCGCGCCGACGATGTGCTACCTCTGCGGCCTGCCCCAGCACGACGCCTTCCCGCTCTCTAACGCCGCGCGGGCAGAACGGGCTGCGCTGCGACGCCGGGCAGCCCGCGTCCGATCCGCGACACCGGTAACGGTCACAGGCCCAGCCAGCGCCGAACGTTCGCGGACGTCACCGCGCAAAGCTCGTCGAGGCTGACGCCGAAGACCTCCGCCGCGTACGCCGCGGTGTGGCGCAGGAACGCCGGTTCATTCGGCTGGCCGCGCAGTGGCACTGGAGTGAGGTAGGGCGCGTCGGTCTCCAGCATCAGCCGCTCGAGGCCCTGCGCCTGGGCAGCAGCCCGTACCTCGGCGGCACTCTTGTAGGTGAGAATGCCGGTGAACGAGCCACGCCCACCTCGCCGCGTGAGCTCCGCCATCTCCGCGGGACCCTCGGTGAAACAATGGAACACCACGCGCGCCCACTCCACCCCGCTGGCATCGACGGCCGCGACGCACTCGCGAAATGCGCCCCGCGAATGCACCACAACCGGGCAATCCAGCCGGCGCGCAAGGTCGAGCTGCGCGGCGAAAGCGGCCACCTGCCACGCGAACACCCGCGCCGCCTCCTCCGCTTCGCGCGGTAAATGGAAGCGATCGAGCCCGCACTCGCCCAGCGCCACCGGAGTCGGGCCGCGCCGCCAGCGCTCCTCCAGCCGCCCCACTTCGTCCGCCCAGTGCTCGCCTACCGAACAGGGATGGAGTCCGGCGGTGTGCCGGATCGAACCGTCCGGCGCGGCCGCTTCGAGCCCCGCGTACAAATCCCAA
>CAIOTK010000304.1 GCA_903861185.1 uncultured Opitutia bacterium
GAGGAAGTCCTGGCCGGCAGAAAGCAGGGGGATGCCGGCGGAGAGGAACAGCAGCGCGGCCATCAGGTGCGTGCGGCGGCGGTCGTGCTCGGTCGGCGCGGAGCCATCGTGCCCCGGCCGCTCGGTAATGACGTCGATCCACGCCCGGTCGTCGTGGGACTCGGTGTAATTGACCGTTTGGGCAGGCCACTTCGCGAAGTACCAAGGCGAACCGCGGAGGAAGTACTCCATCCGCGCCGGGTCGCCATTGCCACGCACGTAGTCGCGCACGAAGTCCCGGTAACCGTCGTTCCACGAGGCCCAGCCGGTATCGCGGAGGGCGCCGGCGAGGTGACCGCGGAAGCTCCAAGGTTCGGCGATAAGGATGACGTCGGGGCGGACCCGCTTGAGCGCGGCCTCGATGTCGCGAAGCACGTCGAGCCCGAGCAACTCGGCGAGGTCGAAGCGGAAGCCATCGACGCCGTACACCTCCAGCAAGTGAAGGCAGCTGTCGATGATGAGCCGGCGGGCCATCGCGGACCGGGCCCGGAAATCGTTGCCGCAACCGCTCCAGTTGGTCGGCCGACCGACGGCGTCGTGCTCGAAGTAGTAAGCCGGGTCGACGCGGGCGAGGTGCGGCGGCTCGCCGACGTGGTTGAAGACCACGTCGAGCAGCACGGCGATCCCGCGGCGGTGGAAGGCGGCGACGAGTTGCTGCAGTTCACGGACGCCGGAGGCGCGTTCCGGGGCGAGGGAGAAGGTGCTGGCCGGGGCGAACCAGTTCACCGGCATATAGCCCCAGTGGTACTCGGCCGGCCCGGCGGCGTCGAACTCCTGCACCGGCTGCAGCTCGACGCAATTGACGCCCAATTGAGCGAGGTGGAAGTCAGGGCTTTCGACCCAGGCGCGCAGCCCGGTGAACCCCCGGCGCTCCGCGGGGGTGGCGCGCACCGGGGCGTGGGTGGCGAGGTCGCGCACGTGCGCCTCGGCAATGACCAAGTCGTGCCACGCGGGCGTTTGGAACTCGCGGTCGCCGCGGCCAACCCACGCGGGGTCGAGCACGATGCCCGGCCCGCCCCGCCCGAGGGACGCGGGGGCGTAGGGATCGAGGATGCGCGCCGCCGGGTCGAGCCCCGGGTGTACCCCCTCGATCGTGTACCAGTAGAACCAGCCGTGCAGGTTACGGTCGAGGACCACCTCCCAAACCCCGGACGCGCCGTCCACTCCCGCGGCGGGGCCGAGCGCGCAGGCCAGGGTCTCCCCCATCCCGCCCGGCTCCCGCGCGAGGTGCAGGGTGACGTGGCGCGCGCGGGGCGCGAAGAGCCGGAAACAGGTCTCATCGCCCCGCACCAAGGCCCCGAGCGGTAAGTCCGAACGGAGCTCGTAAAAGAAAGCGCCCGGTTGGAGCGGAACCGTCTCCCCGGTGCCATCCGCCCAACCCGCCGGCCAGGCCTCGGCGAGACTCAGGGGGGTGCTCAGCGAGAAACGCCAGAGGTGGCGCCCGGTCCGCCGCGGATCGAAGACGCGGTTTAAGTTGCCCTGCGCGTCCCGAACTAGGTTCGGCGCCTCGGCCGGGGGAACCAGCCACTGGTGCTCGCCGGTCACGAACTTGAAGCGGAGCCCACTGGCGCCGAGGAAACGAGCGGAGTCGCCGCGCCAGACCCGGACCGCCCGCCCCTCGAGTTCCGCGGGAGCCAAGCGCCACTCCGACCGGCCGATCGCGTCCTGCCATCCGTTAAAGTCGCCCGCGAGGTAGACCTCGGCCAGCGGACCACCGAGCTCCGCCGTCTCTTCCGGGGCGAGGACGAAGCAGAGCGCACCGCTCGGCTCCAAGTAGTACCCGAAGTGGCGGGCCGCCGGCAGCGCGGGGGCGGCCGCCAGTCTCTGGGGCGC
>CAIOTK010000305.1 GCA_903861185.1 uncultured Opitutia bacterium
AGATCGGGCAGCTCGCGGGTGACGTAGCCGCTGCCGAGCTCCTCGGTGCGGTAGCGGACGAGGCGGTGGGCGCGGAAGTCCGCGGTGACAAAGTCGCCCTGCCAGTCGTCCGGGAAGTGGCGGCTGCGGATGATCTCGAGCCCGCAGTACTTGGGCGTCGTGCCGGGGGTGATGCTGGCGAGGACGCGGCGCGCGGGGGCAAGGGTGCGGTAGGTGGCGCCGGGGACGGCCCAGCTGATGCCAGCGTTGCCCGCGCCGTCCGTGGCGAAGGACTGGCCGAAGTCGTCGATCTGGTGGCCCCAGGTGTTCACCCAGCCGCGGTAGCGGACCTCGGTGTGCAGGTTGCGCGGGTCGAGCGCGAAGATGCCGCCGGCGCGCAGCCGGACGACGCCGTGCGGCGTCTCGGCGGTGGTACGGGTGTAGACCGATTGCGCGAGGTTGAGGCGCCCGTCGACGCCCCAGCGCAGGGTGTGGAGGTTGTGGTGGGTGTCCTCGGTGCCGAAACCGCTGAGCACGACGCGGCGTTCGTCCGCCCGATCGTCGCCGTTGGTGTCCCGGAAATGGAGCAGCTCGGTGCTTTGGGCGACGTACACCCCGCTGTCGCCGACCTCGAGGCCGGTCGGGATGAGCAGGCCATCGGCGAAGACGGTGGCCTTGGTCGCGCGGCCGGCGCCGGTGGCGTCCTCGAGGATGAGGATGCGGTCCGTGGCGGCCTGGCCGGGCTCGATCTGCGGGTAGAGCTCAGAGCTGGCGACCCAGAGGCGGCCGCGGGCGTCGAAGTTCATCTGGATCGGCTTATGGAGGAGCGGATTCTCGGCCCAGAGGGTGACCTCGAGGCCCTCGCCGACCTCAAATTCGGGGCGGGCTTGCGGGGTGAACACGGCCGCGGCGTTGCCGATGCGGCGCGGGAGCTCGGGGACGTCGGCCGGTTGGAGCGCGCGGAGGCGGGCGATGCGCTGTTCCTCGGCGGCGATGAACTCGTCGAACTTGAGCACCTCTGCGGCGTTGCGGCCCTGCTCGCGTTTCCGGAAACCGAAGATGTAAGCCATATTCGCTGGCCGCGACCGGTGGAAGAACCACTCGTTCTTGCGCAAAATCGCCTGGCGCAGGACCTCGCTGCGCGGGCTGGCGCGCCACTCGCCGGTGCCGCCGAGCAGCGCCTCCTCCAGCACCACCGCCAGCGTGCGGTAGCCGTCGCCGGTCGGGTGGATGCCGTTGGCGGTGAGCCGCGGGGCCGGGCGCTGGGCGGAGAGGACTTCGAATAGCGGCACGTGTCGGGCGCCGCGCGCCTGTGCCAGCTCTGCGACCACGGCGGCGTAGCGGGCGAGCGCGGCGTTGTGCGGCGCCGCGTCGGGCCAGGGCGCGCCTAGCGCCTCGTGCGGTAGCGGCGAGAGGAGCACCAGACGCACGCCGGGCGCGACCCGCGCCGCTTCGTCGAGCAGGCGCGCATAATCGGCCCGGAACCGCGCTAGGCCGGCCTCGCCGTCGAAGGAATTGGCCATCCCGTAACCCACCACGAGCACGGTGGGGCGCGTCTCCTCGAGCTGGCGCAGGAGTTGCCGCCACCCCTCGTCCGCGGGTTCGTGGCCCGCCTGCAGTAGGCTCAGGCCAAAGCGCGAGTCGCCTGCGGGGGTGTCGCCGTTCCACCCGAGGTTGCGGAAGGTGATGTTCCGGTCTGCCGCCCGCGTCGTGAGCATCAGCTCGATCCACCCGTGGTGCTGCTCACCCTCGATCAGACCGTCACCGAGAAAGGCAACCCGGTCGCCGTCGCGCAGGGCGAAAGGCTCGGGGGTGGCCGCGGCGGCGGCGAGCGGCAGCAGGAGCAAGGACAGCAGCGGGAGGCGGAGGCGCATCGGGGAAAAGGGGGTGGCGCGAGATGACGCGCGAGGCGGAGCGGCGGGGCAAGCCCCGAGGCGCACCGCGGCCGAACGGGGTCCGGCGCAGAGCAACAGGTCATCGACCTGTTTCGGCGCCGCGCGGGCGGCCGGGGACACCACCAAGCCGCGGCTGGCGGCGGTCGGGGAGGGCCTCGCGCCGTCGTTGCCGGAGGGCGCGAGGGGCGGCCTTAGCGGCCGTCGTTCCAGAGGATGTGGGTGCCGCTCTTGCCGGCGACCACGATGTCCTTCCAGCCGTTGCCATCGAGGTCGGCGACGCGGATTTGCAGGCCGGTGCCGGGGCCGCCGTCGGCGAGCATATGCTTTGAGAAACGGCGTTCGGCGGCGTTCCACTTATAGAGGGCCACGCAGCCGGGCTCGTTATCGCCCGGATCGTTGCCGCTGTGGGCGCGCACGCGGCGGCCGGTGATCAGGTCAGGCTGACCGTCGCGGTCGAGATCCTCCCAGACGAGGCAGTGGTTTTGGGAGATCTTGTCGTCGATGACGAAGTGGCGCCAGTTGGTGCTCCCGTCCTTATTCGGGTCGCGCTGTTCCTCCCAGTAGAGCCCGTAGTTGTGGCCGTGGCCGCGGATGATGTCGGCGCGGCCGTCGCCGGTCAGGTCGACGACGATCATCGGGGTGCTGGCGTGGGGCCAAGTCCAGTCGGCGTGGCGGCGCCACGGGCCGGCGGCGATGTTCCCGGCGGGGCGCTCATACCATCCGTTGCCGTAGAGGATGTCCTCGCGGCCGTCGCCGTTGATGTCCCCGAAGCCGATCCCGTGGCCGTTCACGAACGGGGCGCCGGGCTGGATCACCCAAGGAGCGAGGATGGGCTCGCCCGCCGGGCCCTTCGCGAACCGGTACGCCATCAGCGCGTTGGCGTGGCCGTAGGAGTTGACGACGTACTCGGGCACGCCGTCGCCGTCGAGATCGTGCAGGGCGGTCCACTCGTTCTGCATCAGCTTGGTCTCGACCAGCACGTGCTGGCGCCACGGGGCGGTACCGGTGAGCCCGGCCGGGCCGGGGTTCTCGTACCAGTACACCTTCGAGTCCATAAAGGCGCCCGTGACGATGTCCGGGTGGCCGTCGCCGTTCACGTCGTGCGCGTGTTCGCCGCAGTTGGTAACATAGTCCTTCCCGAAGGGCTCGAGTTGGCGGAGCTTGCGCTTGGCGGTGAAGGCGGGCCCCTCATACCAGTATTCGCCGGCGCTGATATCGGGGCGCCCGTCGCGGTTGAAGTCGGCGATGGCGCAGCCCTCGTTGTTATCCACGTGGAGTTGCTGCACGCGGATCTTGAGGAGCGGGCCGGCCGGGCCGCCTTTCTTGGGCGCGGCGGCGGACAGCGGGAGTGCGAGGGCGAGGAGGGCGAGCAGGGCGGGGGTGCGCATAGGAGGTGAATCAGACCTTGAGATCGAGTTCCCAACCGGACCGGTAGGTGCGGCGGAGGAGGCGGTTGGCGGCAGCGGAGTTCAGGACGCGGAGCCGGCCCGAGTCCCATTGGAGGATGTCGCCGGGCTGGCGGATGGCGACGGTGCCCAGGATGACCGCCTCGGCCATCGGGCCGGAACGGGCGAAGTCGGAATCGGCGGGGGTGCGGTTGAGGCACGCGTCGACGAAGCCGTGGTAATGGCTGGGGCCGGTGAGGTTTGGACGGGTGAGGGACGCGAACTTCGGGGCGGGGTGGAGCCGCGGGCCGGAGGTGTGCGGGAGGAGCAGGGCGCCT
>CAIOTK010000306.1 GCA_903861185.1 uncultured Opitutia bacterium
CCGTTTGCGATAAGAAGTCCTTGCTGGTGCGAGTCCCGGCGGTGTTTTTTGCAATAAGCCCCCGCGGGCGCGGGACGGGAAAAGTGTAAATTTGCCCGCTGCGGCGTCGGGAAAGTTGACCGATAGGAAACTGGATTTTGAGGGGGATCGGATCCGGGAGGGGCTAAGGGGAGGGTGCGGGTGGAAACGGAGTCGGGCCCTCATAGGATCCCAACCCTCCAGTCCGCCTGACCGGCGCGCAGCGGAGTCAGCTCGCATCCGGTTGGGTCGCAGGCCTTGCCCGCCTCCATCCTCCCGGCCCGGTCCGCCGGGCAGATGTCTCCACGCAGAGGTCTCTAAGGGGTCAGCCTGTTGCAGGTTGCGGAACGGACTCGGGTGAGCGCCACGCTGGCCTGCGCGCAACAGGCAACAGGCTTACCCCATCCGGATCGACGCCGCGTAAGGGTCAGGCCAGCGCCGGATGCAGCCGCGGTCCCCACCCGCGAGGCGCGACGCGGCCTGAAACGGGTTGCGATGCGGCCGCCGGCGTTTAGGCCCCCGGGTGACGTCTCCATCCCCCCCAGCCGGTCCCCCTGCCCGCTATGCAAGCCAACCCATTCGCGCCTCGACGCTTCGCTTTCGGCTTCTACCTCTTCGGCTTCGCCCTGTTCGCTAATGCTGGAACACCGCCGGCGGAGACAGCATCCCCGGACACGCCGCAAATCGCCTTCACCAATGTCCGGGTCTTCAACGGCGAGGATCCGCAGCTGAGCCCGCCCACGACGGTGATCGTCCAAGGCACTAGAATCGCATCCATCGGTGGCGCACCCGGGACGGGAGCCCGGGTGATCGACGGAAAGGGTCACACCCTGATGCCGGGACTGATCGACGCCCACGTGCACGTCACGATGGTGAATGTCACCCACAATGATCTGATGCTCGATGACGTGTCGTACCTGCACGTCCGTTCCACCCGCGGGGCCCACGACATGCTGCTGCGGGGTTTCACCTCGGTGCGCGATATGGGAGGCCCCAGTTTCGGCCTGAAGCGTGCCATCGACGAGGGTTCGGTGCCCGGACCGCGGATCTGGCCCTCCGGGGCCGTCATCTCGCAGTCCGGCGGCCACGGTGATTTCCGCCTGCGCAACCAGATTCCGGGCAATTCTTCGCAACCCACCCATACCGAGCTGATCGGGGCCGGCGCCATCGCCGATGGTGAAAGCGCGGTGCTGCGGCGGGTCCGCGAGCAGCTCGCCCTAGGCGCCACGCAGATCAAGGTCACGGCCGGCGGAGGGATCGTGTCACAGTTTGATCCGATTGACGTCTCGCAGTACACGGTCCGCGAGATCCGCGCCGCGGTCGAGGCCGCCGAGAACTGGGGCACCTACGTGACGGTTCACGCCTACACGCCGCGCGCGGTTCGTGCGGCCGTGGAGGCCGGGGTGAAGTGCATCGAGCACGGGCAACTGCTCGATGAGGCCACCATCCGGCTGATCGCCGAAAAGGGCGTCTGGTGGAGCCTGCAACCCTTCATCGCCGAAGCGGGCGCAGCGGAGGGCTTCAACCGCTGGGACCCGCGCTGGCTGAAGCAGCAGCAGGTCTTCCAGGGCACGGATTTCGCCTACCGGATGGCCCGGAAACACAAGATTCGCGTGGCCTGGGGATCCGACCTGCTGCTCGACCCGAAGGCGCAGCACAACCAGAACGGTTTTCTGATCCGGATGCTCAACTGGTACAGCGCCCCCGAGGTGCTCAGGATGGCCACGTTCGACAACGCCGCACTCCTGGCCCTGGCCGGCCCCAGGAACGGCTATGACGCCGCAGTGGGCGTGATCCGGCCGGATGCCTACGCCGACCTGCTGCTGGTGGCCGGGAACCCCCTCGAGGACCTCAAGCTGGTCGCGGATCCCGAGCGGAATTTCAGCGTGATCATGAAGAACGGTCAGATCTACAAGAACACGCTCGGTCGCTAGCGCGCTCCCGGCAGGTTCGAGGTGCGCTGCGCCGCGGAAGGGGTCAGGCCAGCGCCGGATGCAGTCGGGGCAGGGGTCGCGAACCTCCGGCCGGCTGCGGCCCGAGCTGGACGCCCGAGGCTGTCGGCGCGCGGGGCCGGGCTGGCAGCTCTCCGCGCGGCCGGGCCCCCGGCTCTGCAAGCCAACGGGCCACGAGGCACCGTGCGCTGGCCTGAACCCTTGAGGAGCGTGGCCGGGCAGATGTCTCCAC
>CAIOTK010000307.1 GCA_903861185.1 uncultured Opitutia bacterium
ACCTCGATGAACTGAAACGAGCCGTCGCCCTCGGAATAGGTGACCTTGTTGGTGCCATCGAGGGTGATCTGCGCGTCGCGCACATACTCTTGGCTGACCGGGTTGAAGATGCGCCCTTGGATGATGCCCGTGGCTTGGGCGCGGAGCGCGGCGGGCAGGGTGAGCAGGGTGGAAAACACGACCAAGGTTCGCAGCCAGGTCGGGATCGGGTTAGGGTTGGGTGTCATACTGGAAAAGGGGTTCAGGGCGGCATTGCAGGCCCAGCCTGCGGGACGGGTCGGACGGGCAGGCTCTTCAGCCCGCCACCGCCTTGGCAAGCCGAAGCGACCGGGGAGGAATTCCCGGCCCCGGGTTCAGGCGAAGTCCAAGCCGCGCATAGTGCCGGTGGAGGACGCGAATTTGTCCGCCGGAATGCCCATTCGCTGGAGCATCGAGACGAACAGGTTGGGCAGGGGATAATTGTGCACGCGGTCGAAGGCTAGGTGCTGGCCGTGCCGGAACCCGCCGCCCGCGAGGAGCGTCGGTAGGTTGGTGGTCACGTGAGTGTTCGCATTACCGAGGTTCGAACCGTACAGGATCATCGTCCGGTCGAAGACGGTCTCGCCGTCCTCCGGCAGCGCCTTCAGCTCGTCGAACAGGTTTCCGAGCAGCCGCAGGTGCCACTGGTCGATCGCCTTCAATTGCGCGATCTTCGCCTCAGAACGGCCGTGGTGCGACAGGTTGTGATAGCCGTCCGTGATCTTCACGTCGTGGTCGAGATCGATGGTCGGCGAATTGACGCTGTCGAGCAGCAGCGAGATGGAGCGAGTGGAGTCGGTCTGGAACGCCAGCCGCGCCATATCGTACATCAACTTCACCTTATCCATATAGGCCTTGGGGCTGGCCGGATCGAGGGGCACGGCGGCCGCGACGCGCGGCTTCGGCCGATGCTCCCACTCGCGCGCCGCCTGTAACCGCTGCTCCAGCTCGCGGACGCTGGTGAAGTACTGGTCGAGCCGGTCCCGGTCCCGCGCCCCCACACTGCGCTGCAGGTCCCGCGCCTGCCCGCCCACGGCGTCGAGGATACTCCGGCCCTGCGCCAGCCGCCGTACCTGCGCCTCGACCTCCGCCGGGGAACCTTGGACGAAAAGGCGGCGGAACACATCGGATGCCTTCTCTTCGCAGGGAATCAGCACGCCCGAGGCGGTCCACGATAAGCTACGCTGGCCCTGCTGGACGTTCACGCCGAGGGTGAGCGAGGGGAAGCGGGTCTCGTGGCCGATGCGCTCGGCGATGAACTGATCGAGGGAGATGGTGTTGCGGAACCCGCCGCTACCCGGCCGCGGCGCCGCGGTCAGGAAGCAGATGTCCGCCGGATGCCCCGCATCAACGTCCGGATGCCACACGCCGCTGAAGACGCTGAAATCCTCCCGGTGCGCCCGCAGGGTCTCAAGGTACGGGGACAGCGCGTAGCCGCGCCCGGTCTGCTGGGGGAAGAACTGGTCCGGCAACAGGCCGAGATTGTTGCAGATGCCCAGCATCCGCCGCGGCTTGGCGGGCGCCGCGGTCCGCGCAAAAGCCGGCCGCATCGCGTCCAAAAAGGGCAGCGACATCCCTACGCCCGTGGCCCGCAAAAAACCCCGGCGCGACACGCTCCGCTGGGTCGAGACGCGGACAGACGGCAACGCAGGGCGGGCAACCGGGGTGGGAGTGCTCATCAGGGTCAGGGAAACCGCGGCCAGACTAGGCCCGGAAGCGACAACTGCAATCCTAAGCCGACCACGCGCGCTGACGCCGCGGTCAGGCGGCGGGCGGCGAGCGGCGGAAGAAACCGGCCGTCGGCTGGCGCGCTCCGTGGCCCAACCGTTTCCGTAGGACCCATCCCTCCGGCGCCAGTTCTAGTTCCCCAGGGTACTCCAAGACCACGACCGCATCCGGCTTCGGGGCGAGCAGGGTCGCTAGGCGCGCGAAGAGGGCGGGCGCCAGCTCCGGGATGAGTTCGTAGGGCGGATCGATGAACACCAAGTCCGGCGCCTCCCCGGGGGGCGTGAAGGTCGTAGCGTCGCCGGCCACGACGACGGCCCGGCCCGCGGATTCGAGCGGGGTGCCGAGGCTGCGTTCCACGGCCGCTAGGTTGCGGCGCAAACAGCCGAGAGCCTTGGGGTTACGCTCCACGAACACGACCCGCGCCGCCCCCCGGCTCAGCGCTTCGAGGCCGTAGGAGCCGGTGCCCGCGAA
>CAIOTK010000308.1 GCA_903861185.1 uncultured Opitutia bacterium
CACGGCCGAGCTCGAGACCATAAACATCGCCGCCACGTACAGGCTCTGTGCCGCACTCCAACCTAGCGCCGCGCCAAGGGCCCGCGTGAACCCCAGCATCAGCAACGCGCCCACGCCGGTCGCCAGCAGCGCCGGCGCCCCCAGTCGCCCCAACTTGGTCAGGCTCAGGCCCAGCCCGATCCCAAACATCAGGAACACCAGCCCCACCTGCGACAGCGTCTGGATCCGGTCCACATCCTGCACGAACGAGAACGGCGGCGTGAACGGGCCGATTACCATCCCGGCCACGAGGTAACCCACGATAACGGACAGCCCGAAACGCCGGCAGAGGGTCCCCGCCACCCCCGCCGCGAGCAGCACAATCGCCAAGTCCTGGATGAGTCCGATCCCTTCCACGCGCCTCCGGTGCCACGGGGCACAGCGAGACGCAAGTCCGGCCCCGCCGCCGCGCGGAATTTGCTTCAAATACCCCCGCCCCACCGCGAACCTCCCGCACCCCTTCACCCCTATGTCGCGCCTGTTTTCCGCCTGCCTCCTCGCTGCACTCGGCCTCACCGCGGTCCTGCCCGCCTCCGCCGCCGCTCCGGCCGCCCCCCGCCGACCCAACGTGCTGTTCATCGCCATCGACGACCAGAACGACTGGATCGGCCACCTGGGTGGCCATCCCCTCGCGAAGACCCCGCACCTCGACCGCCTCGCCGCCCGGGGGACGTCGATGCTCAACGCCCACTGCAACGCCCCCCTCTGCAACCCCTCCCGCACGAGCCTGATGCTCGGCCTCCGCCCCACGACCACCGGAATTTACGGGCTCGCCCCTTGGTTCCGCACCCTACCCGAGTGGAAGGACCGCGTCTCGCTCCCGCAGCACTTCGCCGCCCACGGCTACCGCACCCTCACCACCGGAAAAATCTACCACGGTGGCGCCGGCAACCCCGGCGGCGGCAAGGCCAAGGGCAAGGCCCCCGCCGCCGACGGCCCGCGCGAATTTCAAGTCATCGGCCCCAACCCCGGCATCGGCGTCCGCCCCGACAAAAAACTCATCCCCCCCGCGCCGATGGGCAACCACCCCGCGATGGACTGGGGCGTGTTCCCCCACCGCGACGAGGACAAGGGCGATTACCAGGTCGCCAGCTGGGCCATCGACCAACTCCGGAACGCCCCCCGCGACCAGCCCTTCTTCCTCGCCGCCGGCTTCTTCCTGCCCCACGTGCCCTGCTACGCCACCCAACCGTGGTTCGATCTGTATCCGGATGACGACAGCGTCCTGCCCAAGATCCTCGAGGACGATCGTGCCGACACACCCCGCTTCTCTTGGTACCTCCACTGGAACCTGCCCGAGCCCCGCCTGAAATGGGTCCGCGAGAATAACCAGTGGCGCAATTTGGTCCGCTCCTACCTCGCCTGCACCAGCTTCGTCGACGCCCAGATCGGCCGCGTCCTGACGGCCCTCCAGGAACAGGGCCTCGCAGAGAACACGGTCGTCGTGGTCTGGGGCGACCACGGCTGGCACCTCGGTGAGAAGGGAATCACCGGCAAGAACACCCTCTGGGACAACGGCACCCGCGTGCCCCTCATCTTTGCTGGACCCGGCGTCTCCTCTGGCGGCCGCTCCCGCCAACCCGCCGAGCTGATGGACATCTACCCCACGCTGGTCGAACTCTGCGGGCTCACGCCCCGCTCCGACCTCGAAGGGCTTAGCCTCGTGCCGCAGCTCCGCGACGCCGCCCGCAAGCGGGAGCGCCCCGCCATCACCAGCCACAACCAAGGCAACCACGGCGTCCGCAGCGAACGCTGGCGCTACATCCGCTATGCCGACGGTTCCGAGGAGCTCTACGACCACGATAACGATCCGCGAGCGTGGACCAACCTGATCGGCCGCCCGGAACACACCGCCGTGATCGCCGACCACCGCCGCTGGCTCCCGAAGATCGACCTGCCCCCCGCCCCCGGCAGCGCCAACCGGGTCCTGACCTACGATCCGCGCACCGACGAAGCAGTCTGGGAGGGGAAGACGGTGCGCCGGGGCGACGCGATCCCGGACTGATCGGCTGCGGGGCTACTTGCCCTTTTTC
Organism: uncultured Opitutia bacterium; assembly: GCA_903861185.1. Taxonomy (GTDB): domain Bacteria; phylum Verrucomicrobiota; class Verrucomicrobiia; order Opitutales; family Opitutaceae; genus ER46. The sequence goes on from CAIOTK010000308.1 coordinate 2,073, forward strand.
TTCTTCGCCGCCTGCGCGGCCGCCTCAATTACCGCGCCGCCCGGACCGTAGCTCGTCCGGTCCGACCGTAATCGGCCCTCCACGGTGATGGCCTGCCGGTCACCCTGTTCCCGCATCCACGCCTCGAGTTCCCCCCGCAGGGCGGCGAGGCGGGGGCCGTGCCTCGGGTCCAACGCCAGATTCACTTGTTCGGCCGGGTCCGCGGTTAGGTCGTAGAGTTCCTCCGCCGGCCGCTGGTGGTAACGCGCGAGCACGGCCGCCGCCACCGGATCACGCCCGGCCGCCTCCTCCCAGGTGGCGAAGAAATCCCGCTGGCCGAGGCGCCCGCCGACGAGGTCAATGTGGGTGGTGAACGCGAACTCGGGCCGCAGGTTGCGGATGTACTTCCAGCGCTCATCGCGCACGGCTCGGGCAGGGTACACGTTCATCCGCCCGTCGTTGCTGTGGGTGGTGAAGATGCGGTCGCGGTGACTCGCCGCCGCGCCGGTCAGGACCGGCAAAAAGGAACGCCCATCGAGGTCCGCCGGCGGCCGCCCGCCCGCGGCTTCCAGCAGGGTGGGCAGCAGGTCCACCCAACTCACCATCGCGTCCGTACGCCCACTCGGGCGGATACGGCCCGGCCAGGCGATAATGAGCGGCACGCAGACGCCCGCCTCGTAGAGGTTCCACTTGCCGAAGGGCCATTGGGCGCCGTGGTCCGCCGTAAACAGCACCAGGGCGTCCGGCGCGAGGTGGGCGCGGACCGCCGCGAGGATCTGGCCCAGCTGGTCGTCGCCCCGCGTGACCGCCGCCGCGTACCGCGCGCGCCACGCGCGGGTGCGCGGGGTGTCGATGCTACCGGGCGGCAGGGGCAGGCGGGCGGGATCGTACTCCGGGGCCTCCTCCGGCCAAGGGACGTGGGGCCAATGGCTGCCCACCATCAGGCAGAGGGGCTTGGCGCCGGAGCGCGGCCGCCGGCGCAGGAAGTCGATCGCGGCGTCGATGCCCGCGTGGTCGTGGAGCACGTCGTGACCGTGCGCGTCAAAGCCGTACTCGCCCGCCTGCCGGTAATGAGAGACCTTGCCGAAGGCGACGACCTCGTACCCGAGCTCCTGAAAGTAGGCCGGCCACTTACGGAGACCGGGGTCGGGCCGGGTGTGGTTAGCCTCGGCGCCATTGCGGGCCGGCATCCGCCCGGTGAGCAGGGCGGCGCGGCTCGGGGCGCAACTCGGCGAGGCGACGTACGCGCGGGTGAAGGTGAGCCCGCCGTCCGCGAGGGCCTGCAAGTGGGGCGTGCGGATCCCCCGGCCCCCATAGGGCGAGACATCTCCCTGACTCTGGTCATCCGTGAGGAACACCACGAGGTCCGGCCGCGAGGGCCCGGCGGCGGACGCCCAGACGGGCCAGAGGATGAGGAGCAGCAGCAGGAACGCGCGGGTCCGAGCCGCTGTCCGTCCTAGGCGAGAACAAACGGCCCAGAGGAGCAGAAGCAAAAGCAGGAACCGGACGGCGGGCAGCGTGGTCATCGGGCGCGCAACTCCGTTTCCCGCACTCAGCCGCGGCTGCGGCCGGCGGCGATGAGCTGCGCGAGCCGCGCCTGCAGGCGCGCCGCCACCTCGGGGTGCGCCGCGCTCACGTCGCGCGTCTCGCCCGGGTCCGTCTCGAGGTCAAACAACTGGAACTGCGGCACGGGCTCCCGACCGAGGGTCCGCTCGACCACGGTGTTATGCGCGGAGCGCGAGTCGTGCCGGACCAACTTCCACCGGCCCTCGCGGAAGCCATAATTTCCCGCCTGGCCGTTGTCCTGCTGGATCAAATGATCACGCCCCGCGGCCCCCGCCCGCCCGAGCAGCGCACCCGAGAGGTCAAAGCTGTCCGGAAACGCCTCGGTCGGGACGCTCGCCCCCGCTAGCGCCGCCAGACTGGCCGGCAAGTCGATGGTGCAGACGACCGCATCGCTCACCCCGGGCCGGATCCGTCCCTTCCAGCGCGCGATGAACGGGGTGCGCGTGCCGCCCTCGTACACGCTGTACTTGCCGCCCCGCAGGGGGCCCGCCGCGCGGTGCCCACCCCGTTTCTCCAGCGCCCCGTCCTTGTACCCGTCGTCCATCACCGGCCCGTTATCCGAGCAGAGCACCACGAGGGTGCGCTCCGCCAGCCCGAGCCGGTCGAGGGCCTTCATCAGCTCGCCCACGCTCCAGTCGAACTGCGCAATGCTGTCGCCCCGGAACCCGAGCTTGGTCGCGCCGTGGAACCGCTCGTGCGGCATCCGCGGGACATGCAGGTCGTGCGAGGCGAAAAAAAGGAAGAACGGCTGGTCGCGCACCTGTTCCAGCCAGGCCACGGACTGCTCGACCCACTTGTCGGCCAGATCCTCGTCGCGGAACCGCGCCGCGTGGCCACCGGTGTAGAAGCCGATGCGGCTGATCCCATTGTGGATGGTGCCGTTGTGGCCGTGCGACCAGTCCATCTTCAGCGTCGAGCGGTGGGAGAGGCCGGTGACGTGGTCCGGCGCTGGCGCGCGGTCTCCGACCCAGAGCGGATCTGCGGGGTCGAGGTTGAGCACCCGACCGTTGCGGACGTAGACCTGCGGCACGCGGTCGTTGGTGGTGGGGAGGAGGAAGCTGTGCTCGAAGCCGATCTCGCGCGGTCCGGGCCGAATCTCGCCGTTCCAATCGGGCCCCTTTTCCCCGCCGAGCCCGAGGTGCCACTTGCCGATCACGGCGGTGCGGTAGCCCGCGGCACGGAGGACGCCCGCGGTGGTCGGCACCTCAGGCGGGACCACGAGGCGTCCGTTCGGCGGCGCGATGCCGGTGCCCTTGCGGCGGAAGGCATAGGCGCCGGTGAGGAAGGAGTAGCGCGTAGGAGTGCAGGTGGAGGCCGAGCAGTAGCCGTTGGTGAACCGCAGCCCCTCGGCCGCCAACCGGTCAATGTGGGGCGTCGCCAGCTCGGTCGCCCCGTAGCTGGAGAGGTCGCCGTAGCCGAGGTCGTCGGCCATAATCACGATCACGTTGGGCCGGGCCTCGGCGGCGTGAGCGGTGCCGGGCGTCAGCGCCAAGGCCAGCAGTCCAAGGGAAACGATTGCAAGCCAGGGGGAGCGCGGGAGGGAACGCATAACGGGGTGCCTCACCCTCCCGCGCCCGCCCCGCCCGGGTCAAGCGCGAGGCCCACCGGAGGTCCCGGCCGGCGACCCGCTTGAGCGGGCCCCGCACGCCCCAGCCCCTCCCGGCCTTTCCCATGCACCTGCCTCCCTCGAGCCAAGCTTTATCCTTCAGTCATCCTTCGGTTATCCTTCGGTTTTACCTAGGTAAAACAAATAGCTCTCCTCGTAGAGACCGAAGGGTTACCGAAGGATAACCGAAGGATCAAAGGAGGCACCTTGGACGAGGCGTGCGGCCACGTTATTGGCGCAACCCACTGGTTTTGATTGGCATGCGCGACTTCCCCGGGGGCCGCGGGCACCCTAAGCGGCGTCGACCGGCCTCGACGGCGTCCGGCGAGGGGGCTCCCGAGCGGAAACCGGGCCGCGCCCGGGCCTTTAAACGAGGCGGTGACGGTGCCCTCCGAAACGCCGTCCGCCAGCCGAAGAGAAGGCGCCCGCCCGTGACTTACGCTTGACGTAAGTATCGTTGGGTCACAGAGCATCCCCGTGATCCTAGGTTTTGCCGACGATAATACCCACCGGATCTGGGAGGGTACACCCGTCCGCCGGTTGCCCTTGGAACTCCAGACGCAGGCGCGCAAGCGCCTGAGCTACCTGAACGCGGCGACCCGGATCGAAGACCTCTACATTCCTCCTTCCAACCACTTCCACGCGGTGGGCCAGCGCTTTGCCATCCGGGTCAACCGACAGTGGCGGATCACCTTCCACTGGACGGACGCCGGTCCGTCGGACGTGCTCCTTGAGGACTACCATTGAAGCCCACCCGCCCAGCCGCATGAAGACGAAAACCATCCCTCCGCTGCATCCCGGCCAAATGATCAAGGAGGACTTTCTGAGCGATTATGGGCTCACGCAATATGCCCTCGCGAAGGCCCTCGGGATTCCGCAAAGCCGGCTCACGGAGATCATCAAGGGACGTCGGGGCATCACCGCCGACACCGCCGCGCGGCTGGGGAAGTGCTTCGGGAACAGCCCGGGCTTCTGGCTGAACTTGCAGGCCGAATACGACCTACGCCAGGTGGATACCAAGCGCATCGCACGGGAAGTAAGTCCGATCGCTGCCTGAGGCCGGACTTATTCCGTTGGTCGGAACACGCCGAGAGGGGTCAGGGCGAAACCTACCCCCCACGGCGGCCCATTCCAGTCTCGCCTCAGATTACGTTCACGGGGCGGAAATTCCCGCCCGGCTGCCGCCCTGACCACCGTGCGGCCGACCTTCGGCTCACTCCGCGTCGTAGATCTGGACGCGCGTCCAGAAGGTCTTGAAGCGCTCCACGAACGCGAGGTGCAACGGATCGACTTGGTACGCGTCGTGACCCGCCACGCCCTCGCAAATGACCGTCAGCGCCACCGAGTAGGAATCGTCGATGATCGGCCGCTTGGTCGTCTTCGCCGGGGTGCCCACGTAGATCGCTTTCACGGCCCCGATGCCCCCGAGGGATTCCACGCCACGGCGGAAATCCGCGAGCTGTGCAGCGGTGAGGTCGGGACGCAGCCAGAAGTAGACGGTATGGACGAGCATGGTACCCCGAGGAGAGGCCGCGGCTAGCGGAACGGCAATCCCAAGTTTCTCCCCGCCGACTCCGGGATTGCCCCCGCCCCGCCGCCTCGCGCACCGTTGCCCATCCCCTCCCCTATGCCCACTCCCCTCCCGCGCCGCACGTTCCTCAAATCCGCCTCGGCCGCCAGCACGCTCGCGTTTCCCGCCGTGCTCCGGGCGCAACCCGCTGGGACCCCGTCCCCCGGCAAACGTCTCAACGTCGCCATCATCGGCGCCGGCGGCCGCGGCGGCGCCGCCGTGCAGGCGATGAAGGACGAGAACATCGTCGCGATCTGCGACGTCGACGAGCGCCGCTGCAACGCGTCGCTCAAGAACTTCAGCGAGAAGTTCCCCGAGGAATCCGCCCGCCACACCGGCGCCGCCCGCTTCGACGATTACCGGAAGATGTTCGATCGGATGGGCGGGCAGATCGACGCGGTCACGATCTCCACCCCGGACCATATGCATTTCCCCGCGGCGATGACCGCGATGGCCCTCGGCAAGCACGTCTACGTCGAAAAACCCCTCTCCCACACGGTCTGGGAGGCCCGCCAGCTCGCGGCCCGCGCCAAGGAGAAGAAAGTGGTCACCCAGATGGGCAACCAAGGCCACGCCGACGAAGGCTGCCGGATCCTCAAGGAATGGGTCGAGGCCGGCGTGCTTGGTGAAGTCCGGGAAATCGTTAGCTGGACCAACCGCCCCTTCTTCCCGCCGTGGCGCGAGCCGCTCGGCTCATTCAAGCGTCCCGACCACTCCAAGGGCGCCCCGGCGGTGCCGCCCGGCGTGAACTGGGACGCCTGGCTGGGCGTCGCCGCCGCCCGGGCCTATGACCCCGCCTATATGCCCTGGAAGTGGCGCGGTTGGTGGGACTTCGGCACGGGAGCCTTCGGGGATGTGGCCTGCCACATTATGGATGGCGCCTACTGGGCCCTGAACCTGGGCGCCCCCACCTCGGTCGAGGCGATGGCCACCCAGGCGACCGACGTCGCTTCACCCCTCGCTTCGATCGTGACCAACCACTTCCCCGCGCGCGGCAAGCTGCCGCCGGTGAAGTACACGTGGTCTGACGGCGGGCTGATCCCGCCG
>CAIOTK010000309.1 GCA_903861185.1 uncultured Opitutia bacterium
AAGAAGTAGTAGCGATCCTCGCGCCAAAGTTCGGGGCTGACCGGCTCGCGGTCCCGGAAGATCTGCTGGTTCTCCCAAAAGGGCATCCGGCGCCCGGTGCGCACGGTATCATAGGAGAGGATGCTCGGGTCGGAGGGGAGCGCGGCGGTGCCGGTGTAGTTCCAGCGACGAGACACGCTCTGGTTGTCCGCGTACTGTTCCCGCCACGAGGCGCCGGCCTTGAGCGCGAGGGGGAACGCGACCGGCAACTCCTGACGCGCGTTGCCGCGGACTTCCTTCCGCTGGTTGTTGTTCTGCAGGTTCGTGTTGGTGTACTGCGTCGGGCGGTAATTCGCGGGATTGGTGAAGTCGGGGCCGCCGTTGGGCAGGAAGCGCGGGAAGAGGTCGTTGTCGGTACGGTCCAAGATCCAGCCCGCGCCGGTAAGCCGGTTGATGAGCACGCCGCCGCGACCGCCGGAGCCACCGTTGATGTTCGTCTGGGTGTAGACCGCATTGTAATCGAGCTGCAGGCGCCCGAACACGTGCTCGGCCCCGAGGTCGAGGCGGCGCATCCGGTTGTAGAAATTACCCGGGCCGGTCGTGGTCTGGTCGATCACCGCCGCAGCCACCGGGCGCACCGCCGTAACTAGGCTAGTGTAGCCCGGGACCACGCCGGTCGTCGCCGAGGGCACGGTGTTCTGGTTGCCGGTGTAGGCGCGCGTCTCGTACTGGCGACGGAAGGTCTCGTTGGCATCGTTGAGGATCGTGTTCACCGAGAGCTTCGTCCGGGGCGACAGACGGTAGTCCGCCTTGACGCTCAGGCTAAGCTGCTTGCGGTTGTTGTAATTGTCCCAAGTGCGGTAGTCCCAGACGTAGGCCGGCTCCGCGGTGGTATTCTGGAAGTCGCGCACGGTGCGGAAGCCACCGACCGCGTTCTCGCTGTAGAACAGGTTGGCGGAGACGCCGAGGTTGCGTTCGCCCCCGAGGATACCGAAGACCTCCTGCCACTGGACGTTGAAGAGCGGGTGCGCGCGGTGCGCCTCGCGGAGGGGGACGTGCTCGAAGAAAGGCGGCGCCCAGCGGACGCTGCCGCTGTACGACACGCGCCGTTTCTCCCGCATCCCGAGCGGCGAACGGCTCTTCAGGTTGATGGTGCCCCCCAGGGAATCCGCGCCCTTGTCCGGCGTGTGCCCCTTCACCAGCTCGAGCTGGTCGAACATCGTGCCAGTGATGTTGTTGATCATCGTGCTGCGCCCGAGGGCGCCCTGGCTCGTCAGCGGCGAACCGTCTAGGGTGATGGTATTAAGCCCCGGCCCCATACCGCGGACGGTGAACCCACTGATCTCGTTCTCGTCGCTGAAGGAGCCAGCCACGCCGGGCAAACGGATCGCCACCTCACCGGCGTTCATATTCGGGAGATTCCCGTAGGAATCCATCGCGACGATGTTCTTCACGTTCTCGGCATTACGCTGCGCGGTAATGGCCGCCGCGCCGCCCTCACGCTCGCCGGTGACGCGGAACTCCTGCAGCTGGTAGACGGCGGAGCTGAGATCGAACGCGCGCGTGAGGCGTTGGCCCGCGGCAACGGTCACGCTCGCCCGCGCGGCGTCGAGGCCCACGTACGTGACCACGACCTCGTGGGTCCCGGCCGGCAGCGTCGGCAGGCTGAAGAGCCCCGTCGCATCCGTAAGCGCGACCAGCCCGAGAGCCGGCACCGCGACGCGGGCTCCCTCAAGGAGGTTGCCCGAGGCGGCGTTGCTCACCGTGCCGGTGAGCACAGCGGAGGCGGAGTCGGCGGCGCGGGTCGCCAGCGGCGTGGCGGCCAGGAGGCACCAAGCGAGGAGCGCCGGCCGAAAGCCGGAGCGGGAGACGGAACGGATCAGGGAGGGCATCGTAAAGGGGGGAGGAAAAAGGAACGGCCGGGGTCCGAGGACCCCGGCCGCGGCAACGCGGCGAAGGCACGCCGCTGGTCGGAAATCAGAACCGGCCGTTCACCCCGGCGGTGACGGTGACGAAGTTGATGATCTGGCGGCGCATCCGGTCCTTGTAGCCGATGTAGAAGACCTGCGGCTCGTTGAGCGCGTTGGCGATGTCGAGGGTGAAGCCGAGCGACGGCCGAGCTTGGTAGCCAAAGCCGAGGTTCACCGTCTTGGCGGAGAGCCGGTACTGGTTGAGCCCGGCGTTCGTGGCGTTGAACGCGGTGATGTGCTCGCCCGTGAAGTTGTAGAGCACGCGGGCGTTCACCTTGCCGTAGCGCCAGGTCAGGGACGCATTGGCGGCGTGCGGAATGAAGCCAGCGACCTCGCTCCGTGTCAGGTAACGGTTGCCCGTGTAGAGGCCGTGCGTGTCGATCCAGGTGTAGTTAAAGGAAGCCGCCAGCCCCTTAAGCGCGCCCGGCAGGAAGGT
>CAIOTK010000310.1 GCA_903861185.1 uncultured Opitutia bacterium
CCTTTTCCAGTATGACACCCAACCCTAACCCGATCCCGACCTGGCTACGAACCTTGGTCGTGTTCTCCACCCTGCTCACCCTGCCCGCCGCGCTCCGCGCCCAAGCTACGGGCATCATTCAAGGGCGCATCTTCAACCCGGTCAGCCAAGAGTATGTGCGCGACGCGCAGATCACCCTCGATGGCACCAACAAGGTCACCTACTCCGAGGGCGACGGCTCGTTTCAGTTCATCGAGGTGCCCGCCGGTTCGGCTGCGATCACCGTCAACTACACCGGTTACAACACCGTCAAGGAGACCTTCACCGTCGCCGCTGGTCAGACCGCGGTGCGGGAGATTCGCCTGACCAGCACCGCGGCCGGTGCGGCGGCCGGGGGCGGCGTCGTGCAGTTGCAGGCGTTCACCGTGTCCTCGGAGCGCGAGGGCAACGCCAAGGCCATTATGGCGCAGCGGCGCTCGATGAGCATCACCACCTCGGTGGCTTCGGACATCTTTGGCGACGTCACCGACGGCAACGTGGGTGAGTTCCTAAAGTACCTGCCGGGCGTGGACCTCGACTATGTGGAGTCGGAGGCGCGCGGCCCGCGTCTCGGCGGGATGGATTCCCAGTACGTGGGCGTATCGTTCGACGGCATCCGCTCGGCGAGCGCCGACGCGAACCGCGGCGGCGGCGCCAATTCGCGCGCGACGTCCTTCGAGGGCTTCTCGATCACCGCCATTGAGTCGATCGAGATCAACCGCACCTCGGCGCCGGATTCCGACGCGGACAATCCCGCGGGCACCATCAATATGCGGACCAAGCGGGCCTTCGAGCGGAAGGGCCGGACCGTGGCCTATAACACGAGCCTCAACTTCAACGCCGAGGAGTTCACCTGGCGGAAGACGAAGGGCCCGCGCGACGGCGAGTCCTACAAGTGGAAGCCCAACTATTCCTTCGATTACGCCGAGTCGTTCCTGAACCAGCGCTTCGGCGTTCTGCTTTCGGCCAGCCACGCGCACTCCTACACCGAGCAATACGTGGTCAATAATGGCTACAATCGTTCGCCGAACGCGACCGATCCGCGACCGATGGTCGTGCGTCAGATCGACTTCAAGGACGGCAATAAGACCATCCTCAAGGACGCGGTGACCCTGACCGCGGACTGGAAGGTCACCCCGAGCTTGGTGGTCTCCCTGACGGGCATCTACACCTACACCGAGGGCGAGTTCTGGAATCGTAACTTCACGTTCGTGGCGGCCAACGACAACGCGAACGTCAACAACGGCCGCAACTCTGTCGGCGGCGACGGTCTGACGACCATTGTGGCGCGGCGCGAGGGCACGGCGAACGCGGCCCAGTTGAACAACGGCGGTGGCACCTCGGCCAAGCTCACTTACACCCGGACCTTCTCCCCGCGCTTCGAGTACAAGGCGGGCCGGTGGGTGGTGGACGGTGCGCTGGGCTATTCCCGCTCGGTGAACAACTACGAGTCCCTCGAGCGCGGCTTCACCAGCAGCGAGGGCGGCAGCGCGCAGGCGGGCTTCATCGCCACGCGGCCGCACCAGGAGTCTTGGGAATGGAGCATCCGCCAGACCTCGGGCAACGACTGGTTCAACTACGCGAACTTCGTCGATACCAACAACCGTTCCGGCGGCACGCGGGTGAACAATGACAACCGCACTTGGATCACCGAGGTCCAGAGCGCGCAGCTGAACGCCCGCTGGGCGGTGCCGTTCCTCGAGCGCTTCCCGACCTCGCTCAAGTTCGGCGGCAAGGTCGCGGTGGAGGACCGGAACAACAACATCGTGAGCGACTGGGACATCTGGTCGTACACGGGCCCGGGCGGCAACACCGTGGCCGTGAGCCCGACTAACGGGGCCAATATCAACACCGCCTACGGCAACTGGGCGAACCTCGGGCCGAAGTTCATCTCGCCGCATCTCTTCGATATGGGGACGACGAACGGCCTGACCGTGTTCAACGTGAATGGCCAGCAGGGGATGCCGCAGCGCGTCAACCGGCAGGCGGTGGCGCTCTTGTTCCGCGATCATCCGGGTTGGTTCACGCGTATGGGCACGCCGGAGAACTACTACACGTCGTTCTTCGCCAACCCGCGCGACTTCCAGCAGACGGTGACCTCAGGTTACACGCAGGCGACCGTGCGGCTGTCGGCGAAGCTAACGCTGCTGGGCGGCGTCCGGATGGAGGAGACCCAGAACGACGTGCGGGAATTTGACCCGCTGACGCGCGCGCAGGTGCTGGCGGCCGGTTACGCGGTGAACGCGCCCGGTACGAACGGCGGCCGCGCGCTGACCCTGCCGGGGATGATCTACCAGTACACCCACAACCCGCGGGTCACCCGCTCCTCGGTGTATCGGAATTATTTCCCGTCGATCATGTTCAAGTACTACATCCTGCCGGACTTCGAGTTCCAGATCGGCTTCAACAAGTCGATTTCCCGGCCGCCGATCGACAGCATCACGGGCGTGTGGGGCATCGATGAGGTGAACCTGCGCGTGTCGGCGCCGAACGCGGCGCTGCAGCCCGAGTACCACAAGAAGTTCCAGTCGCGCCTCGCGTACTACTTCCGCGGGCGTTCGCCGGGCCAGCTGACCCTCGACTTGACCCAAGTGAAGGCGACCAACTTCCGCCAGACCTTCGACTTCACCGCGGAGGACTTCGGCGTAGAGGATCCGGACTTCGCGGCGTACACCTTCCGTACGACGGTCAACAGTGCTGACGAGCAGACCTTCCGTTCGATGGATCTGGCGTACAACCAGACCCTTGGGTTCCTGCCCAGCGAGTACCTGCGCGGCCTGAACTTCAACGTGGCCTTCTCGCGGGCGTACGCGGACCGCCGCCGGGCCAACCTGGCGCCGTACCGCGTGTCCTCGCGCCTCGGCTACGCCTACAAGAAGTTCAACGGTTCCGTCGGGATGGTCTGGCGGCCGGATACTCCGGACAGCACCACCTACGGCCAGTACCAGGGTGAGATCACGCAGTTCGACGTTTCGCTCAACTGGCGCCTGACGCCGCGGATGACCCTGTACACGCAGGTCCGCAACGTCACCGGCAAGCCGGTGCTGTGGTACCACACCGCGCCCGGCGTGGTGGAGGGCCAGCAGCGCGCCCTGCGGCAGCTGCAGGAGTACGGGGCGAACTGGGTGTTCGGCCTCAAGGGTATGTTCTGACCCCGGCGGAATTTCCGTCGGTGCGCGCCCACCTTCGCCAAGGCTTCGGCGGGCAGGCCCACCCCGGCCACACCAAGCCGCTCCAGCTTCGACCGAACTTCAGGCTCGATCGGCAGCGGCTCGATGTAGCCGGGGCATTTTGCCCCGGTCCTGCAGACTGAATCGCCTGCGGAATGATCCGGGGCTCGATGTAGCTGGGGCGCGTCGCCCCGGTTTCAGCCCGTAGCCAAGGTGGCGGAGCAGTCCCGGCTGGGGGTGGGGATTGGTTTTCGTCAGGCACGACCGGGGCGGCGCGCCCCAGCTACACCAAGCCGTTCCCTCTCGGACTGAACTTTGGGCTCGATCGGCAGCGGCTCGATGTAGCCGGGGCATTTTGCCCCGGGGTGAAGAACGAGTGCGGCCTGGTCCCGGCGCGGGACAGCCGGGATCATCCATCGGCGGACTGCCGCCTAGATCACTGGGCGGCCAGCACGGGTCCACGATCGAACGAGCATCGAAGGAGAATCGAATGTGAATCGAAGGAGAGCTCCCAAGCCGGGTTCGCGCCCTGGCGCTGGCCGAGAGCCGCCGCGCGGCACGCGCACGGACGGATCCGCTGCGGCCGCCCGGCTTACGGCACGATCAGCGCGAGCTGTTCGCCGGGGCCGTGGACGCCCTCGATCAAGATGCCCTCGACATCCGCCGTCTTGGAGGGGCCCGTGCACCAGACCACGTTGCGGTCCTCGCCCAGCGCCGCGACGGCCTGCGTGACATCCGCGAAGATGTTCGCCCGGGAAACCACGGCGACGTGGACCCAAGGAGCGAGGGCGCCGAGGCGGCTGGAGGTGGTGCGATCGTTCAGGATAATGGTCCCTGACTCGGCAATCGCACCGGCGGCGCGGGTGATGCCGAAAGCGTAGTCGTCCACGCGGGTGCGGTCGAAGCGGGTTTCGACCGTGAAGCCGTCCGCAAAATGCGGGGCGAGTTCAGGCCAGAGGGTGGGGTCGCAGTAGCCGTGGCGGTGGCCGCCCGCGCGGAGGTGGGCGACGACGGCGGCGGGCG
>CAIOTK010000311.1 GCA_903861185.1 uncultured Opitutia bacterium
GCCAGTTCGACCGCGAGCGCCTCGGAGAAGCTGCTGACGTAGGCCTTGGAGGCCGCGTAGACCGCCAGCTCGGGCACGGGCAGGCTCGCCCCGAGGGAGGAGACTTGGAGGATCCCGGCGGGCCGGGTGAGGCGCGGGAGCAGCGCGTGGGTGAGCAGCGTGAGCGCGGTGACGTTCAGCTCGAGCACCGCGCGGGAGCGGGCGGCGGGTGCTGCGTCGAACCGCCCGTAGTCGCCGAGCCCGGCGTTGTTCACCAGCAGGTTTGGCCGGAAGGCGGTGGCGTCGAGGGCCGCGGTGAGGGCCTCGCGGCCGGCGTCCGTGGCGAGGTCCGCGGGGAGGATCCGGACCTCCGCTCCGCCCGAGGGCAGGCTGCGGCGCACCGCCGCTAGTTCTGCCTCCCGGCGCGCCACCAAGAGGAGGGCGGCGGCGCGGGGTGCGAGCTGGCGGGCGAATTCCGCGCCGAGGCCGGAGGACGCGCCGGTGATTACGGCCCGGCAGCCCTCGAGGGGAAAAACGGTCTTCATCGGGCGAGGGTGGCGGCCACGGCGGCGAAGACTGCGGGGACTTCGAGGTGGCGGACGCAGTAGCTACGGTACGAGTCGCCCGGGATGCACGGCCCGGGGGCGGCGGCGCCGAGGCAGGCGCAGGGTAGGGGAGCCTGCAGCACCGTGTGGCCCTCGCCGGGCGGGCGCCAGATCGTGGCGTTTTGTCCGCCGAACAGGGCGACCACCGGCGTTCCGGCGGCGGCGGCGACGTGCATCGGGCCGCTGTCGTGGCCGAGGAAAACGTCGCATTGCGCGGCGAGCGCCGCGAGCGCACCGGGCGTGGTCAGCGGGCGGAGCGTCACGAGGTGGGTGCGCGCCGCGCAGCGGAGGGCATCGACCAGCGGTTCCTCCCCAGGCCCGGCGGTGAGGAACACCTGCGCGCCCAGTTCGTCCTGCAGGCGGTCGCAGACGGCGGCGAAGCGTTCGGCGGGCCAGAGGCGGAAGGGGCTCCGCGAGCCTGGGTGCACCAGCACGCGGCGGGCGCGGCGTGGATCGGCGGTGCGGGGACCGCCGGTGAGGCGGGCGGCCGCGGCGAGGTCGGAGGCGAGGGGAACCAGCCGTGGCGTGCGTTCCACCACCGGCACCCCGAGCGCGGCGGGCAGGGCGAGGTAGGTCTCGATGATGGGGTGGGAATCGTAGAACGCGTTGGTGACCTTCGCCGCGTGGGTGTACAGCCGCGGCCAGCGGTGCGGGATCAGCTCGCGGTCGAAGGTGGCGCGCACCGGCGCGCCGGAGAGGCGGGTGACGAGGGCGGTGCGCTCCGTGTTGTCGAAGTCCAGCGCGTGCGTGGCGCGGAGAGCGCGGAGCCGGCGCACGAAGCCGGGCCACTCGGCGGCGCGGCGCGGGAAGGTCAGGACCCCGGCGAGCTCAGGCTGGAGCGGCGCGAGGCCGGCGTAGGCGGGCTCCGTGAGGAGATAGATCCGAGCGTCCGGGCGGTGGTGGCGCAGGTTGCGGGCGACGGCGCCGAGCAGCACCACGTCGCCGAGGTAGCGGCGGCGGAGCAGGAGGAAGGTGGGGGCGGGCGGCATCCGGGGCGGGCCTCGGCAGTCCAGCGGGCCGGCCGCGGCGGGCAAGCGCGATGCGCGCGGCGGGTGGGCACAAAAAAGGCGGCGCCTTGCGGCGCCGCCTGGAAATCACGACCGGGAGGTCGGATTAGAACTTGAGCGTGTTCCGGAAGATCCAGTTCCGGGCCGGGGACATCGCGAACGAGCCTTCGGAGTACTTCTCGTCGGTCACGTTATAGAGACCGAAGTTGGAGTTGATCCGGTAGCCCAGGATGGTCCAGGGGTAGGCGAGGGTGAGATCGTACACCACGTAGTCGCCGGCTTGGTAACCGCCCGCGAGGGGGTTCCAGTCGACGGAGCGGGAGACGACCGTCTCGGAGGAGAAGCGCATGCCGAGGCCGACGTTGAGGCCGCGGGCGACGCCGCCGATGCCGTCCGTGAACGTGTACTTGCCGAACACGTTCAGGCGGTACTCGGGGACGTTCTCGATGCGCGCATTGTAGTAGATGTCGGACGCGACCTTGGCGGCGGGCGCGAGGGCGTTGTACGTGGTCGTGCCGGGGGCGGCGCGGGTCTTGTCGTACACCGTCTTCGCGGTCCACAGCCAGGAGCCGTTGACGACAGCCTGGAAGTTGCGGCGGGGGGTCCAGATCAGCTCGGCCTCGCCACCCTCGATGCGGTTGAGGAGGTCGGTCGTGCGCCAGCGGAGCAGGCGCGTGTTGCGGTACGGGGAGCCGACCGCGAACAGGTCGGTGCTGAAGTTCAGCGGCTCCTCGAGGTTCGACTGCTTCGCACCGTCGTCGAGCATCTGGTTCTCACGCTCGCCGCGGAAGAACGAGAGCGTGCCGACGAGCTGGCCGTTGAGCTGGGACAGCTTGGCGCCGATTTCCCAGTTCATGCCCTGCTCGTTCTTGAGCAGGTCGAACACGCCGCGGCCGGTGAGGATGTCGCGGAACTGCTGCAGCGACGTAACCGTCTGACCGAGGTAGCGGAAGGACTGGCCGGGGGTGCCGCCGAAGCCGTTGCGGCGGGCTTCCTCGAACCAGAGGGCCTCGTCACCCGCGAAGATGCCGGAGATGCGGCCGGAGTTGAACTTAAACGTCTTCGAGTTGGAGGCGTAGATGCTCAGCTCCTTGGTGATCGCGAACGAGAGACCGCCCATCCAGGAGTTGCCCTTCTGGTCGGAGTACAGGCCGCGCTGGTAGCTGATCGAGTGACCCCAGACGTCCTCGGGATAGAGGGTCGGGTTCAGGTGCATATCCGGGAAGTAGATGAACCACGGATAGTTGTTGGGCTGGTACTGACCACGCTCCCAGCGGCGCTCTTGGCGGTAGCCGGCGAGGAGGGTGAGGCGGTCCTTGAAGGTGGTCGCCTGCCAGTTCAGGTACAGGGACTCGTTCTTGACCTTGTAGCCGTCGAGGGCGTTGCGGTCGTCCTGATGGTAGACGTTGATGTCCGGGTTGATCTCGAAGCCCGGGTCGAAGTTCGAGTAGATCTGGCGGACGGGCTTGATGGCGCCGGTACGGTCACGGATGACCTGGTTGAAGGGCACGCCGCCGTGATTGTACAGGGCGACGTTGGTGCCGCGGTAGTCCGGGTTGGACGTGGTGTTGCGGGCGCCCGGGAGGAAGGCCCACTGCACGTCGCCGAAGGCCTGGCCGCCGAGGAACTGCTGGTAGGGGCTCACGCGCTGGAAGCCGCCGAGGAGCTTGTTCTTCACGCCGAAGAGGTCGAACTTGGCGACCGCGTCGAGGTTGTGCGTCTGGGCGTAGCGGTAGTAGCCGGAGAGGTTACCGGTACCTGCGTTCCAGTTGATGCCGTTGGCGTACGGCAGAATCAGGGCGCCGCCCTGACCGACCGAGTAGTTCTCGGACTTCTCGTTCAGGAAGTTATAGCGGACGTCGAGCCAGCTGAAGGGCGTGAGGTCCACCGTGACCGAGAGGTTGTCGATCGTGTTGCGGAAGTGGGCGCCGCGGCTGGTGTAGTTGAACGCCTCGTCCCTCACCCACTGGCCGGCGGCGTTGGTGATGTACGCGCCGCGCTCGACGCCGGTGTAGGCGGGGAGCGACCAGTTGTTGGTGGCGATACGCTTGTTGTTGATGTACGACGCGTAAGCCAGGGTCGGGGTGGTGGTGTTCTGGATCACGTTCGCGGTCAGGCCGTTGCCGGCGTTGGCGACGATCGTGTTGGCGAGGGTAGCGGTGGAGGAGTTGTACCGGCCGGTGGTGGCGGCTTCCTTCCAGCCCGCGAAGTCGCTGTAGATCCAGTCATAGTCGTTCCAGCTGAACTTCTCGCGCAGGAACTCGGCCTCGGCGGTGATCTTCACCTTGCCGCTGTCGAACGGGATGAGCGAGAGCGAGGGGGTGACCGTGTTGGCGCGGCGATACTCGAAGCGGCGCTCACCTTGGGTATCCTCCCAGCCGCCGATGATGCGGAGGGCGGCCTTCTTCCCGAGGGTCTGGTTCTGGTCGATCATCACCCGGTGGCCCGAGTTGCTGTTCACGTAGTAGTCGACGTCGGTCTTGTTGCCCGAGAAGTCCGGCTGCTTCGTGATGTAGTTGATGACGCCGCCCGGATAGCCCTGGCCGAAGAAGACGGCGGCGGGTCCCTTGACGACCTCGACGCGGTCGATGGTCTCGAGGTTGTACGAGGTGTACCGGAACACGCCGTTGCGCATCAGGCTGTTCACCACGAAGCCGCGCATCGTGAAGGTGCCTTGCGGGGTGGCGGAGTTGGCCGGCACGCGCATCGCGAAGCGGGTGTCACCCGAGGCGGAGGCGGAGTAGCGGAACAGGTCGGTCAGGGAGCGCGCGTTGGTGTCGTCGAGGAACTCGCGGGAGATCACCTGCAGGTGCAGGGGGATGTTCTGGATCTCCATGTTGATCTTCGTGGCCGTAGCCGCGTTCGTCTTGAGGTAGCCGTAGTCGCGCTCGGACTTGACCTCGAAGGCGCTCAGGGCGGTCACGCCCTCGTCGGTCCGGAGACCGGCGGTGGGAGCGGCGACGGGAGCGG
Organism: uncultured Opitutia bacterium; assembly: GCA_903861185.1. Taxonomy (GTDB): domain Bacteria; phylum Verrucomicrobiota; class Verrucomicrobiia; order Opitutales; family Opitutaceae; genus ER46. The sequence goes on from CAIOTK010000311.1 coordinate 4,562, forward strand.
CGGCGGCCGGACGGGCCGCGGGAGCGGCGGCGGCCGGGGCGGCGGTGGGCCGGCCCTGCACTTCAGCGAGCTGCTTGCGCAGCGCGGCGTTTTCTTCCTGGAGCCGGCGGAGGGCCGCGGCGTCGCCCGCCTGCCCGAAGGCAAGAGGAGCGGCGCTGAGGACCGCCAGCGTCGTCGTCAGGCTGCGCCTGACGAGTTTGCTTGGGTTGTTCATGGGTGGGATTTTGTGTGGTGGTCTTACTATCCGATCAGGGGATCAGAAAATGGTTTTGGCGTGGTGCAGGGCGGAGGGTGGGGGAAACGGTGATGCCGACGCGTCCAAGGACCCCGCGATTCTCGATCTTCCAGATGAGATGGTCGACAACTTTCCGCACGAGGGTGGGGAGGTTGATGTCGATCGCCGCCGGGGAATGGTCGAGGTTGTGGTAGACGAGCGGGTTGTAGTTCCCGATCACCGCCGCGTAATCGTCCCCGGGTCGCTGCCCCGCCGCGCGCAACGCCCGGAAGAAGGCGCCGCAGAAATGATCCACCGGCAGGTAGAGTCCCGTCGCCCGCGGGCTCGCCGCCAGCAGGGTGCCAACGAGGGTCTCGCTCTCCTCGTGCGCGGGCATCAACTCGAGGTAACTCACGGTGGGGTTGGGCCGACCGAGCACGGCGTGGACCTTCAGCCCCAACTCCCGCGCCCGCTGCTGGAAGGCTGCCACCCGCCGCGCCACCGCGCTGTAGTGCGGGTCCGCGCTCACCACCGCCACCGACCGATGTCCCTGCTCCGCCAAATAGTCCGCCGCCAGCCGGCCGTTCTCCTCGTTCGCTGGCTCGACGTAGTCGCCGGGATACGTCTCCGAGCGGCGCGTCATAAACCAGACGTGCGGCAGGTCCCGCAGGCGTGCGAGCACCGCCGGCGTCGGCTCCACCCCCTGCAAAATGAGGCCATCGAGCTTCTCGCCGCTCCAGCCGGTCGGCAATTCCTCGGGCGAGTTCGAGAACAGCACCCGGAGGTCGATCCGCAGCCGCGGATCGTTCGACTGCGCGTGCAGCAGTTGGTCGTGGAACCAGTTGAGGCTGGGATTGTTGGGCCGCGCGCCCACGAACCAGACGCCGATCCGCCGCAACTCCGCCGTCCGCGGCTTCGGTCCGCGCCGCCGGCTCAGCGGCGCCGGCACGTAGTTGTGCGCCTCCATCACCGACCGGATCCGCGCCAAACTGTCCGCCGCGACAATCTGCGGCTGGTTGATCGCCCGCGACACTGTCGCGGGAGAGACCCTCGCTTTCTTCGCGATCTCCGTGATCAACATACTCCAAGGGGGGGGCGCTGAAATTTTCAGCGCCGACGCTGAAATGTCACTTGACGACGGTCAAGCGGTATTCCCGGGCGTTCCCTCAGGCGCCTCGCCCCGCCGCGCGCCACGCCGCGAGGATCTCCCGCCGCGCGCGGACCGCCTCCGGCCACGCGGGGCGGTCGGTGCTCAGGTGGTAGCCGTGGCTCATGCCTAGCTCAGGGCACACCCAGAGTTCGCTGGGAACCGCTGGTCCCGCCCGCCAGCACGCGAAAAGCTGCCGGACGAACCGGAAGTAATCGCCAGCCTCTGGCGTCAGCCGCCCGCGCCCGTCGGTCACCGGGATCTGGCAGTGCTGACTGTTGAACGGCCGGAGGTGGAACATCCGCGAGGCCTGAATCAGCGCGGGCCACGCCAGCAGGCGGGCGGCGTAGTCCGGGGCCTGCACGTGCTTGCTGACCGCGAAGTGCGAGTGGTCCCACGTGACGGGCAGCAGCTGGCCGGTGGCGCGCCGGAACGCCTGTGCGAGCGCGGTAAACTTTTCTGGCGTCTCGGTGGCGGTGTCCCGGTGGGTCTCGAAATGCACCGCCACCCCCAGCCGCTCCGCCTCCCGCGCCAGCCGGGCCGCGGCGCGGGTGGCGGGCCCGAGCGGGGTGTCGTGGCGCAGTAATTGGATATTGATGTAGTGGACGCCGAGCCCGGCTTGGACGCGGAGGCGTTCGAGGCCGACGGGCAGGGTGGGGGCGTCAAAGCCGCTCATCAGCGCCAGCCCGAGCCGGTCCGCGGCCGCGCGGAGCTCCGGGGTCACGTAGGAGCAGACGCCGTCGAAGCCCGCGGCGCGGATTTCCGTCAACTGGCGCTCGAGGCCCCACGGGCGGCTCCGGGGATGGCCGGCCAGTGACCAAGTGGCGGCGCAAACGACGAGGCGGGGGGACGCGGCAGGCACGGGCAGAAAATTCATGAAAACCGTGGTTGAGTTTCACGCTCGCGCGAGCTTATTCCCGCGCCCCCGGGGCAGCGGCCGCGCGTCGCCCCGGCGCTTCCCTTTTCCCCTGCCGATGTCCCTGCCGTTCACCGCCCAGGCCCAGTGGATCTGGTCCGCCGAAGGTTCCCACGCCGCCCCGGCGCCCGCGGACGCGAGCCCGTCGCATTACCAGGTGCGGCTCTTCCGCCGGACCTTAGAGGCCGCGCGTCCCGGCGACCTGCCGGCGCGGATTCACGTCTCCGCCGACAGTCGCTATGTGTTGTGGTGTAACGGTGCTCTGGTCGGGCGGGGGCCGGCCAAGGGGGACGTGAACCATCAGTTCTACGACACTCACGACCTGACGCCCTACCTGCGGCCGGGGCGAAACGTGCTGGCCGCGCTCGTGCTGGATATGTCGCGCGTGGCGCACCGGCCAACCCAGCTGGGGGCGCCGTGCTCGGTGATGACCTATGCCGGGGGGTGGCTGGTGGACGGCGGGGACTGGACGACGGACGGGCGTTGGCGGGTGGCGGTGGACCGCGCGCACCGGTTTCAGAACGACGGCACCACCTTCGAGGGCTACCAAGGGTACTATGAACACCGAGTGGAGGCGCTGCTCCCGCGCGGTTGGCGGCAGCCGGAGTTCGACGATGCGGCGTGGGCGCCCGCGACCCCGTTGTACCGGGCCGAGCGGCGTGAGGACCGCCGGGATCCGGCGAGCCCGTATGGTTTGGTGGCGCGGATGATTCCTGCGTTGGAGGAGGGCGCGCCCGCGGGGTTCGCGGACGGCTTCCTGCCGGGGGGCGGCGATCCGGGTACGGCGTGGCGGGGATTGGTGGCCGGCGCGGGGGAGGTCGAAGTGCCGCCGCACTCCGCGGTGGAGGTTATTCTGGATGCCGGGGTGCTGACGACCGCCTATCCGCGGCTGGAAACCCGCGGGGGCAGCGGGGCGGAGATCCGGCTCACCTACGCGGAGGCCCTGCGGCTGCCGTGGGAGACCCCCGGAGCGAAGTTACTCGGGCGGCGGCAGTCGCTCGCGAATCTCGCCTCGCATTACGCGGACGAGAGCACCGGCTGGACCTTTGATCGCCGGGGGAAGATGAGCGGTTGGAGCGATCGCTGGGAGCCCGCCGGCGGGACCGAGCGCGAGGAGTTTGAACCGCTCCACTGGCGGGCGTTCCGCTACGTGGGGCTCCGGGTGCGGACGGGCGCGGAACCGTTGCGGCTGCTCCGGTGCGCGCACCGCTTCACGGCGTACCCGTATCAGGTGCGCGCGGAATTCGCCTGCGATGATCCGGCGCTGGAGGCCATCTGGCGGGCGTCCGTTAGGACGATGCGCCTCTGCGCCCACGAGACCTTTGAAGACTGCCCGTACTACGAGCAGATGCAGTATGCCGGGGACACGATGATCACTTCGCGGTTGGGGATGCTGACGGCCGGTGACTATCGGCTGACGCTGCAGTCTCTGCACCACTTCGATTGGTCGCGCCTCCCGGACGGGTTGACCCAGAGCCGTTACCCCTCGCGGCTCCTGCAGGTCATCCCGTCGTGGTCCCTGCACTGGATCACGATGATTCGCGACTACGCGTATCACTCGGGGGATGTCGCGGCGGTGCCGGCGTTGCTGCCAGGGGTAAGGGCGGTACTCGACTGGTTTGCGCGGCACGCGGGGGCGGACGGGTTGCCGGAGCGGCTGCCCTACTGGAACATCACCGATTGGTGCCCGTGGTGGCCGCGGGGTGTGGTGCCGGGCGCGGACGTGGGGCCGACCTGCATCATTTCCGCGCAGTATGGCGTGGGCTTGGCGGAGGCGGCGGACCTCTGTCGGCTCGCAGGGCGCACCGAAGAGGCGGAGCGGCTCGAGCGCGAGGCGGCGCGGGTACGGGCCGCGGTGCGAGCTCGATTCTGGTCGGAGCAGGAGGGGCTGTTTCAAGACCGGCCCGGCGGGCCGGAGGTCAGCCAGTACGGCAACGCGTGGGCGGTGGTCTCCGGCGCAGCGGGCGAGGCGGAGTTGCGCCGGCTGGCCGCCCGTTTCCCGCACGATCCTGCCTTGGCACCGGGATCCTTTTTCTGGTGGCACGCCGGCTTCCGGGCGCTGGAGCGGATGGGCGCCTACGACGCGATGCCGCGCCACCTCGGTCCGTGGCACGAGATGACTGGGCTCGGCTTGGACACTTTCGTGGAGGAAAACAGTTACTGGCGCTCGCTCTGCCACGCTTGGTCGGCGCATCCGGCGCTCGAATTTCTCACCCGCGTTCTCGGCGTGGAGCCCCTCGCACCGGGGTTCGCGGTGGTTGGCGTGACGCCGCGACGCTGTGGTCTCGGTGAGGCCCGGGGCACCGTGTGCACGCCGCGCGGACTGGTGCGCGTCGCGTGGCGGGTCGCGGCGGGCCGGTTCCGGCTCGAGGGCGAGGCCCCCGCCGCGACGCCGGTGCGAGTGCGCCTGCCGGGCGGCGAACAGGCGGAGTTCGCGGGCGGTGCCTTCGCGCTGGAGGGCGTGGCGCCGTGAACCCCGGGTTGGCCCTGACGGAGGCGGCGGATCGCCTGGAAGTGCACCTCGCTGGCCGCCCGCTCTGGACCTACGTTTACGCGCCCGCCACCCCCGCGGAGGAGACCCCGCGGCCGTACTTCCATCCGTTGTACTCCGCGGACGGCGATCTGCTGACCAACTTCCGGCCCAACGACCACCCGTGGCACCACGGCCTCAGTCTCACGGTGACCTCCGTGGCTGGGGTTAACTTCTGGGGCGGACCTTCCCACCGGGCGGGCGAGGGCTACCGCTGGCGCGGCGACCAAGGGCGGCAGGTCCACGCCGGCTGGGTGGCGCGAACCCCGGCGCGGCTCGAGGAGGCGGTCGAATGGCGATCGCCCGCGGGCGAGGTGCTCCTGCGGGAGGAGCGCGTGCTCGCCACCGACGTGTTGCCCGAAGGCTGGGCGCTCGACTGGACCAGCCGGTTGTGGAACGCGGCGGACCGCCCGCTCGTGCTCTCCAATTACCAAGCGGGGAGCGGCCTCGCGGGCTCCCACTACACCGGCCTGCAGTTCCGGGGCGCGCGCGAGCTCCTCGATGAGCACGGCGACGCCAGCCTCGGGGTGAGCGGTCCCGGCGGGCGCCGCGGAGAGGCGGAGGTGCACGGGGTGCCGGCCCCGTGGCTCGAGTGGTCGTGCCAGCACGACGGTTCCCTGCGGCGGACCAAGATTCGGTTCGAGAGCCGTACCGGGCCGATCCCGTGGTTCGTGCGTGCGAAAAACCCGCTCGCCGCCTTCGCGTTTCACGCCGACGCTCCGGTGACCCTCCCCGCCGGGGGCGACCTCCTGCTCGACCACCGGCTCGAATTTCTCCGCGTATGAGCCTGCCCCGCCGCTCCTTCCTCCGCCACGCCGCCCTTGGGGCCGCCGGCCTCGGCCTCGCGCGCGGAGCCGAGGCGCTCCCGGAGTTCGCCGCCGAGCAGCCGGAGCCTTTTTGGGAGGCGGTGCGCGCCCTCTATCCGCTGGAAGCGGGCTTCAGCTACTTCAACACCGGCGGACTCGGCTCGACCCCGACGCCGGTGCTCGAGCGCGTCGCCGAGGTCACCCGCCGCTTGCAGGCCAAGGCTGAGCACGGCCACGCGCAGTTCACCGCCGCGCGAGCGGATGTGGCCCGTTTCCTCGGCGCGGATCCAGCCGAGGTCGCCTTCGTCCGCAACGCCACCGAGGCCAACGCCACCGTCGCCGCCGGCCTGCCCTTGCGCGCGGGTGACGAGGTGATCTTTGAGACCCACGCGCATCCCGGCGGCTCGTTTGCCTGGCTGCAGGCGGCACGGGTGCGTGGCGTCGTGGTGCGCACGTTCGAGCCGGATGCCCGGTCCGCAGCGGTCAACCTCGAGCGGGTGGCCGCGCTCTGCGGTCCGCGCACCCGCGTGGTCCAGCTCTCGCACATCACCGCGCCGACTGGGATCACGCTGCCTGCGCGGGCCGTGGCCGACCTCTGCCGCTCCCGTGGGATTTGGTTCCACCTCGACGCGGCGCAGTCCGCCGGGATGGTGCCAGTCGACTTCGCCGCGCTGGGCTGCGACTCCCTCGCGGTCAGCGGACACAAGTGGATCGGCGGGCCGCTCGAGACCGGCGTCCTCTGCGTGCGCCGGGCGCGGCAGGAGGAGTTGGCGCCGCCGTTGGTGGGTGCCTACTCCGGCGACCTCGACGCGAACGGCCGCTTCGCGCTGAACGCGGGGGCCGTGCGCTACGAGTACGGCACGCGGAACGTGGCCGCCGCGCTCGGCCTCGCAGAGGCGATGCGGCTGCAGGAGCGAATCGGTCGCGACCGCATCGCCGTGCGGGGGCGGCAGCTCGCTGCCCGTGCCCACGCCGGACTCGCCGCCCTGCCGGGTGTCGAGGTTCTGTCCCCCGATGCCCCCGACCTCCGCGCCGCGATGGTGACGTTCCGCGCGGCGCGCATCCCGCACGACCGCCTTTTCGGCCTGCTGCTGCGCGAAAAGTCCATCCGCGCCCGTCCGGTCACGGAGGAAAAACTCAACGCGCTCCGCGTCTCGACTCACCTCTGCAATTCGCCGGCGCAGGTCGACGCGCTGGTCGCGGCGGTGGGGGAATTCCTCCGCCGGGAGGCCTGAAGCCAATGCCCGCCTCAGTCCACCTCGACCACCATTTCAATCTCGACCACCGCGCCGGCGGGGAGCGAGGCCACCCCGAGGGCGGCGCGCGCGTGTTTGCCGCGTTCGCCGAACACGGCGACCAGAAGGTCGGAGCAGCCGTTCATCACCTGGGGCTGCGCGGTGAAGGTGTCCACGGCGTTGACGAACCCGCCGACGCGGACGACGCGCTTTACGCGCCCGAGTTCGCCGATTTCCTGCTTCAGCGTGGCGAGGAGGGCGAGCGCGGTAGCCTGCGCGGCGGCGTTCGCCTGTTCGGGCGTGGCGTTTTGACCGACCTTACCGGTGATCACTTTGCCGGCCGCGTCGCGCGGGATGTGGCCCGCGAGGAAGACCAAATTGCCCGAGCGGACGGCGGGCACGTAGTTTGCAATCGGTGCACTCACCGGTGGGAGCTTCAGTCCGCGGGCGGCGAGGCGGGCCTCGGGAGTTTCGGCGCCAGCCGCCCCGGCGGGAACGGCGGCGGCAAGGGCAAGCGTGAACAGGAAGCAGGGGAGGAGACGCATCTCCGGAGGCTGGCGCGATGCGCGTGAGCGGACGATATTTTTTTGCCGGCGTGCTCGCGCTCGCGGCCGTGCTCACCGGCCGGGCCGCGGAGGCGCCGCGGCACGACCTGCATTTGCTCGTCAACCTGAGCGGGCCCGGCTCCGGGATCATCGGGCGCGCGGGGCCGGCCCGGAGTGGCCTCTACCGGTCGGCAGACCGGGCCACGTTCGAGCACGTCGGCCCCCACCACATCCGGATGTTCCACCTCACCCACGATCTGCGGGACGCGCGGGTGGTGTACGTCGCGGCGCTCGACGGCCTGCTCCGTTCCCCCGATCGGGGCCGCACCTGGCGGATCACCACCAGTTGGGACATGACCGAGGGCAAGGCGGTGGCCTTTGACCCGGCGGAGCCGGCGCACCTTTATCTCGGCCTACCGGATGGCATCGCCTTCTCGCCCGATGGCGGGGGGACGTGGGAGCGCCGGCAGACGGGCATCACCCGCGCCTACACTAACGCTTTGGTGGTCGACCGCACTCGCGCCGGCCGCGTCCTTGCCGGGTGCGAACTCGGGATTCACCTCTCCGAGGATGCCGCGCGCACTTGGCGCCGGGTGCGCCCCACGACCAAGGTGACCTATGACCTGCGGCAGTCGCCGCACGACCCCCGTGCGTTTGTCGCGGCGACTTCCGCCGACGGCCTGCTCGCTTCCGCCGACGGGGGCGAAACTTGGCGGGAGTTGCCGGGCATCGGCCGGGAGCGCACGTTGCACAATATCGTCTACGACCCGGCGGCTCCGGGGCGGTTGGTCCTGTGCGGCTGGGGAATCGGCGTGCAGGTGTCTGAGGACGGGGGCGCGACTTGGGCGGACCGTTCCGCCGGCCTGCCGCGGCGCGAGGTGTGGAGCGTCGCGGTCGATCCGGATTTCCCGGGGCGGCTTTACGCGGCGCCGTTCCAAGAGGATGTGTACGCGTCTGACGATTTGGGCCGCACCTGGCGGCCGCTTTCCTTCGGAAAGACGACGGTCTTCGCCTTCGGCTTCCTGCCCCGTTCCGCCCCATGAAGCGCGTGCCCGCCGGCCTGATCCTCCTTGCTCTTTTGACCGCGTGGCCCGGCGGCGCGGCGGCCCAGCCCGCGCACACGGGGCCGATGCCCTCGGGGCGGCCTGAACCCGAGGCGTTCCGCCGGCGCGAGGCTTACCTCGCGCGGCGCGACGAGGCGGTGCGGTGGCGGGCGGCGCAGACCCCGCTTGCGACGGCTGGGCTGGCCGACCTCGCGGCCCGGCTTGCGCTGCGGCAGGACGCAGCGGGAGTCTCCGCCCGGTTGATCGAGGTGCTGCGCACCCCGGCGGGGGATATGTTCTGGATGTTCCCCGCCACCTGCATCGCCTACCTTGGGCGTGACCAGTTGACCGTGGAGGCGAAGGCGGCGCTGCGCGAGGCTTGGCGCACCTACCATCCACTGCGGGGGGACACCGAAAACCATTGGGTGATGTACTACACCTCGATGCTGCTGATGGCCCAGCTGTGGCCCGGCGAGCCGGGGGACCGCTGGTTTAACGGTAAGAGCTCGGACGAGATCGCGGCGGAGGCGCGCACCTGGCTCCGGCACTGGATGGACCTCACCACCACGGTCGGCCAAGGCGAGTACGACTGCACCCACTACATCGGCGAGTACCTCATCCCGATGCTGTACCTGAGCGTCTGGGCGCAGGATCCGGAGATGCGCCAGCGCGGGCGGATGATGATCGACTATATCCTAGCCGACTTCGCGGTGGATTCCCTACAGGGGATGTACGTCGGGGCGCACGCCCGCACCGACGACAAGACCGTGCTCGAGCGCTGGAACGGCCTCTCGTCCTTCTTTGCCTGGCTCTGCTTCGGCAATACGGTGCCGCCTGCCAACTATGGGGGCTGGGGGATGTTCTTCGCCCTCGTCGCCGACCACTACGAGGTTCCCGAAATCATCCACCGGATCGCCACGGACCGCACCGGGTCTTACCTTAATCGGGAGCGGAAACGCACGCGCCACCGCTGGCGCCATAGCGACGTCCGCAACGCCCCGGTGTACAAGACGACCTGGGTCGGCCCTGACTACGCCGTCGGCTCTGACCAAGGCGGTTTGCTGCAGCCGATCCAGCAGCACTCTTGGGGCCTCACGTGGGCGGTGCCGGACCCGCGGGGCGTTCATAACACGATCTTCGCCAACCAGCCCTTCTACGGCGCCGAGGAGCTGATGATGTACTTCACCGAGATGCCGGATTGGATGCCCGCTTCGGTGACGTTTCAGGGCAAACCGACCTACACCAGCGAGGCGAAGCTCCTCGGCGGCTCTCCCTACGAGGAGATCTTCCAGCAAGATGACACGGTCATCGCGCTGCACCGCATCGCCCCGGATGCACCCTTCGTCCAGTTGAACGGCTTCTTCTCCAAGGATCTCGCGCGCACCGAGGAGGATCCCTCCGGCTGGATCTTCGCGCAGGGTGGCCGCGCCTACCTGGCTTTCCGTCCGCTCGCGGCGTACGAGTGGCTTCCCCTTGAGGCCGGCGGCCGGCGCCTGCGCTCCCCGCACGCGCGCAACGGCGTCATCTTGCAGCCGGCCTCCGTCGCCGATTTCTCCTCCTGGGAGGCCTTCAAGGCGGCCGTCCGCGCGCTGCCGCTGGAGGTCCGCCTCGATCCCGTCCCGCGGGTCGCGTTCACCACGCTCCGTGGCCGGCGGGTCGAATGCGCCTACGGGGAGTTCCCGCGCGTCGACGGGCGGACGGTGGATCGCGCCGCGGAATGGAAGCTGTTTGCGGGCCCGTATCTCAACGCGGAGGTCGGCAGCCGCCGGCTCGAGCTCACCCACGGGCGGCTGACTCGCGTCCTCGACTTCAACACGCTCACGATCACCGATGCGGTCCGTCCCTGAAGCCGTCCGGCGGGCCGTGCTCGCGCTCGCCGCCTGCGCCCTCGCCGCCGCGGCCCCGGTGCCTGCGTCGACGCCGGCTGCGGCCGCCCACGCGTTCCTTGAGCGGCTGGCCGATGAGGTGGGACCGCGCCTCACGGGCAGCCCGGGTAACGCGGCCGCGCTCGATCGTCTCGAGGCCGAGTTGCGCGCCTTGGGGCTCGCGCCCGAACGCCAGCCGTTCACTGCCCCGGGCTGGATCCGGGGGGACGACCAGGTCGAGGTGCTCGCCCCCTTCGCGCGCCGTCTGCGGGTGGCGGCCCTCGGTTATTCCCAAGCGCATCCGGCGTTCACGGGAGAGTTGGTGGACATCGGCCTCGGCCGTCCCGGCGACTACCCTCCGGGAGATCTCCGCGGCCGCGTGGGCCTGCTGGCGTCCGGCTCGCCGCTGCCCGCTGCGGACTACGTCGGCGCGGCGGTGGCCCGCGGGCTCGCGGCCATCCTCTTCATCAACCGGGAGGGCGGCGGGCAGCTGCTCGCGCGCACCGGCTCGCCTGCGGGTCAGCCCCTGCCGCTCCCGGTGTACTCCGTCGCGCAGGAGGAGGGTCGCTGGCTCGGGCGCCTCGGGGCGCGCGGCGTCCCGGTGCGCCTGCGCGTCGAGACGCGCTCCCGTTGCGTCCCGGTCGCGACGGCCAACCTCCGCGTCGTGTTGCCCGGTCGCGCGCCCGCGCGGGTGATCGTCGGCGCGCACCTCGACAGCTGGGATCTGGGCCAGGGCGCATTGGATAACGGCATCGGGGTCGCGCAGCTCCTCGCCCTCGCGCGCGCGCTGGTCGGCGCACCTCGCCACCACGCGATCGAGCTCATTTGGTTCAACGGCGAGGAGCAGGGCCTGCAGGGGGCGCGCCACGCGGCCGCCCTCCTTGGCGCTACGCCGGTGGCGGCGATGCTCAACCTCGATATGATCGGCGTCCCCGTCGCGGTGAACGCCCTCGGGGACGACGCGCTGGTGCCGTTCCTCGAGCGCTGGAACGCTGCGCGCGCGCCGGAGCGCCGCCTGCCCAAAGGGGTCGAGAATACCAACTGGATCGGCAGCGACCACACGCCCTACCAGCTCGCCGGCGTGCGCGCCCTCACCTTCAACGCGCCCTTGCCGCGCGAAGCGGCGCGGCATTACCACGACCTCGCCGACACCGTCGACAAGGTGACCCCGCAGCTGCTCGAGGAATCGACCGCCGTGATCCTCGACCTCGTGCGCGCCCTCGCCGATGACCCCGCGCTCGACCCAGCGCGGCGCCCGGCGGCGGAGACGGACGCGCTCTTCACCCGCTTCGGCCTCGACGCCCGCCTCCGTGCCTTTGGGTTAAGTCGGATACCGGCCGGCGGCCGCTGAGCCGCGGGGTGCCCCGACGCGCGGCCGGCTTCCGGCTGCAGTGAGTGCTTTGACTCCGCCGCGATTCCCGCCAGGGTCCTCGCGTTCCCCGCCCATTATGCGCCCCCGTTTCGCCCTCCTCTTCGCCACCCTCCTCCTGCCGATGACCTCCCTGCTCCCCGCCGCCGCCGCTCCGCAGCTCGCCTCGCTGGTGGTGGGAGGCGGTTGTTTCTGGTGCACCGAAGCCGCCTACGAGCTGCTGCCGGGCGTGAAGACCGTGGTGAGCGGCTACGCCGGGGGCCACGTCCCGAATCCCACCTACGAGCAGATCTCGACCAAGAAGACCGGCCACGCCGAGGTCATCCGCATCGACTACGACCCGGCCGTGGTCTCGCTGGAGCGTCTGCTGGACTACTTCTGGCAGGTGCACAATCCGACGCAGGTCGGCGGCCAGGGTAACGACCTCGGGCCCCAGTACCGCTCCGTCATTCTTTTTGCCGACGCCGCGCAAAAGGAGGCTGCGGAACGCTCCCGGGCCCGCGCGGCCGCGACCTTCCGCGATCCCATCACCACCGAGATCGCGCCGCTGGAGCGCTTCTGGGAGGCGGAGGCTTACCATCAGGATTACTTCCGCCGGAATCCCAACGCGGGCTACTGCGCCTACGTGATCGCCCCGAAGGTGAAGAAGCTGAGCGAGCAGCTGACCAAGGAGAAGCAGCCCTGAGCCGGGCCGCCGCCAGCGTTCCCCGGGTCACGGTGCTCCTGCCGGCCCGCGACGCGGCCGCCACGCTCGCCCGCGCGATCGCCAGCATTCGGGCCCAGACGTTCCCCGACTGGGAACTGCTGGTGGTGGACGACGGCTCTGCAGACGGGAGCGTGGAATTACTCGGGGCGCTCGCTCGCGTTGAGCCGCGCCTGCGGGTCCTCCGGCGGCCGCCCGAGGGCCTCGTGCCCGCGCTCAATGCCGGCCTAGCCGCGGCCCGCGGCGAGCTCATTGCGCGGATGGACGCGGACGATGAGGCGTTGCCGGAGCGGCTCGCGGCGCAGCTCGAGTGGCTCGACGGGCCCTCCGGCCGCGAGTGCGGGTTAGTGAGCTGCCTCGTCGAGCACGTCGGGGATGCGGCCGCACAGGCGGGCTACGCGCGGCATGTGGCTTGGCTAAACGGCCTGCTGACCCCGGAGGCGATGGCGCTCCGGCGCTTTGTCGACGCGCCCGTCGCTCATCCGAGCGTGATATTCCGGCGCGAGCTCGTGGCGCGGCACGGCGGTTATCGGGCGGGAGATTTTCCCGAGGATCACGAGTTGTGGCTGCGGTGGATGGACGCGGGGGTGGCGTTCGGCAAGGTGCCCCGGGTGCTCCTGCGGTGGCACGACCCGCCGGGCCGGCTCTCACGGAGTGACACGCGCTACGCGCCAGGGGCGTTTTTCCGGCTGAAGGCCGAATGGATTGCCCGCTGGCTCCGGGCCCGGCCCACGGTCGCGGCCCGTCCGCTCCTCGTCTGGGGCGCCGGGCGGCCGACCCGGCTCCGCGCGGCGGCGCTGACCGACCACGGGGTGCGCATCGCGGCCTACGTGGACGTCGATCCGGCCAAGGTCACGCCGGCGTTGGGTGGTTCCGGCCTGCCGGTGTTGGCGCCGGCGGCGCTCCCGGCACCGGGGGAGGCGTTCGTCCTCGCCTATGTCTCTTCCCCGGGTGCGCGGGATCTGATCGCGGCCGATCTCGCGGGCCGCGGTTGGCGCGAGGGGAACGATTTCCTGCTGTGCGCCTGAGGAGGGCCGGGCGTGTCCGGCTCAACGGAGTTCGCGGAGGAGGAAGGTGTAGGCTAGGGCTTGCATCCGCGCCAACTGGCGGTTGTCCGCGGCGCCTCCGTGGCCACCCTCGATGTTCTCGTAGTAGAGCACCGGATGTCCCTGCTCGAGCATCCGCGCGGCCATCTTTCGGGCGTGGCCCGGATGCACGCGGTCGTCGCGGGTCGAGGTGGTGAGCAATAGACGCGGGTAGGTCACCCCGGCGCGCACGTTGTGGTAAGGCGAGTAGCGGGCGATATACGCCCATTCGTCGGCCTTGTCCGGGTCGCCGTACTCGGCCATCCAGGAGGCGCCGGCGAGCAGGCGGTGGTAGCGCCGCATATCGAGTAGCGGTACCTGGCAAACCACGGCGCGGAAGAGGTCGGGTCGTTGCACCATTACGGCGCCGACGAGCAGCCCGCCGTTGCTGCCGCCCTGGATCCCGAGGTGGCGCGGCGAGGTGACCTTGCGCCGCACGAGGTCCTCCGCGACCGCGATGAAGTCATCGTAGGCGCGCTGCCGCCGGTCCTTCAGGGCCGCCTGATGCCACGCGGGGCCGAATTCGCCGCCGCCGCGCAGGTTGGCGAGGACGAATACGCCGCCTTGGTCCAACCAGGCCGCGCCCATCCCCGCGCGGTGGTTCGGGGTTTGGGAGATCTGGAACCCGCCGTAGCCGTAGAGGAGCGTCGGGTTACGGCCGTCGGCCGCGACGCCCTTGCGTGCCACTTGGA
>CAIOTK010000312.1 GCA_903861185.1 uncultured Opitutia bacterium
ACGGAAGTGATCACGCCCTTGAGCGGGTAGCGCTTCACCGCGGCGGCGGTCTCGGCCTTGGCGGGCTCGTTGCAGCAGCACGCCTCGCCCTTGGGGCGGTCCTGGCAGCACGAGCAGCCGCAATTGGCGCCCGGCGCGGCATGCAAAGCCTGGCCCAGCCCGAGCGCGGCGACGAAACGGAGGAGAACAGAGGGAAACTTCATGGCGAGAGCTTGGACGTGGTTCCGCGGGTTGGCGAATCGGCTGTGTTCACGGGGATTACCGCCGGGCCTGTTCCCGTGTTCCAAAAGGCGAACATTCTTCCCTGGTGATTCAAGACCCTCGGCTGGCTGCAGGGACCGGCACTTTCAGCGAGCGTCACGTCGCGCCATGACCGTCCGTCATCGGACGACACCAATGCCCGGAGCTGGTTGGATCCGGATGCGAACTCCTTCCAGACGGCGACGATTTTCCCTCCCGCCAACGCAAGGTCAGCGTGCGCCGCCAAGCGGCCGCCCAGCGGGTGGATCGCCTCGGGGGAGGCGCCGGGCATCACACGACCGTACACGGCGCGACCTCCGCCGGATTCGGTCGCGGTGAACCAAACGGCATGGAGCGCGCCCCGTTCGTCGCAGGCGAGCGAGGGACCATGATGCGGGCAGGCGTTCACGCGCCAGTCATCGAAGGTGGCGCGAGCCATTTTGCCGACGCTCCCGTCGGGCTTCAGGTGCGCGAGGGCGTGATCTCGTACGTTCGGCTCGAAGATGTGGCGCCAGAGAGCCAGCACGCCTCCGTCGGGCGACGGCGTGAGGGCGATCCGGCAGCATTCGCAGGTGTTTTCGGCGGCCTTGAAGTCACCGGCGAACGTCGCGCCGCCGTCCGAGGATACTGCGAAGTAGAGCGCCGCGCCGCGGTAGGAGCGGCCCGAGGCGGCGGCGGCGACCGCGTCGCGTTTGTCGATCCAGGCGACGAAGAGCCGTCCTTCCCGGTCGAGCGCGAGGGAGTCGAAGCGATGGGTGATCTCAGCTTGGTCGCGGTGCACCGTGCGCGGCGTCTCGAAGCTGCGGCCGCCGTCGACCGTACGGGCGAAACGAATCTCACCGGTGTAAGGTTTCGCCAGTGGCCGGGTCCACGAAACGAACAGTTTGCCGTCCAGCGTTGGCAGGATTTTCGGGCGGGCGTCCCCACCGGGGTCAATTTCCTCCGGTTGCGCGTTCACCCGGACGGGAGGGCTCCAGTTGCGGCCGAGATCGCGGGTCGAGCGCACCTCGATGAAACCGGCTTGATGCCGCACCATCCATAGCCGGCCGTTCGCGTCAAAGGCGGCATCCGCGCGGAGATCATTGGCGGCGGAGGGGCCGGCCGCGTGCGCGTGTCCGGCGCCGTGGCCTGACGATTCCGCGCCGGGTGCGATCACTGCGGACGCGCAGACAAGGAGGAGAAGAATCAACGTGGGCATGGGTTTTAAGCTCACCAAGCGTACTCCAGCCCGGCGTGGAAGGCGCGGGGCAGGCCCGGCGTGAAAACCGGAGTGTTGGAGGAAACCGAGGCGCTGTCCGCAAATCGGCGATCGAGTGCGTTCATCACCCGGCCGAACAGAGTGAAACCTGAACCCGCGGTCTGGCTGGCACGGAGGTTGAACAAGTGGTGCCCGGGATACTTTCCGAACACGGGGGAATTGCCCGCCTCGAGCCAGTAGGGGCCGAGGTGGGCCCACTCGGCCTGCATGAAGGTGCCGCGTGCGGGCGCCCAGCCGAGCCGGGCGCTCGCGATCACGCGCGGGGCGGACTCCATCTCGCGGCCGCTAAAGTTGGCGCTGGCGGTCACCCAGTCGACATAGGTGTGGCGAGCGCGCGAGACTGCCGCGTCGAACTGCAGCCTGGCTGGCAGGGGGCCGCCGAAGCCGGCTTCGATGCCGGTGTGGCGGGTCCGGCCCGCGTTGACGCTGGTGGTGACGTTGGTGGCGAGGTCGCGCTGGCTTACGAGGTCGTCTCGCTTCTCGAGCCGGTAGGCGACGAGGTGGGCGGACCAGCCCCGGAGTTCGCCGCGCACCCCGAGCTCGGCCTGGCGGGCGCGGATGGGACGGAGATCGGCGGCGAGCCGGGCGCGGTTGAGGGCGGCGGCGGCGGTGGTGTCATTGCCCGCCCGATACAGCTGGCTTTCGGACGGCGCGCGGAATCCGTGGTTGAACGACCCGTAGAAGTGCAGCGCGGGATGGAGGTTCCAGGTCGCTCCGAGCTTGGGGCTGAGGCTGGAGAAATCCCGGGCCTGGCCGGGCAGCTGTCCGTAATGGCGGGTGGCGCCGAGGACGTTGGCGGTGACCGTGCCCGCGGGCAGATGGTTGGTCTGATTGAAATCGAGGCGGTCGTGGCGCAGTCCGGCGCTGACGCGCACGCCCCAGCCCAGGGAGGTCTCCGCGTGGACGTAGGGAGAGAAACTGCGGAAGAGAACCTCGTAGTCGTAGATGCGGGTGCCGGGGGTGTAGCCGGTGTAGCGGGTCGAGGCCCCGCTGCCGGTGCGGGTGACGAGCACGTTGTCCTCGACGCGGGTGCCGGGGCTGCGGTCGAGGTCGAGCCCCGCGATGAGGCGCGTGCGCGAGGCGCCAGGCAGCAGCTGGCGCCATTTCAGAAGTGCGCCGAGGGAGTGGCTGGAGGAGCGGTCGATGCGCGGATCCGAGCTCAGGTTGAACGTCGCCAGCAGGTCCATGCCGTTGCGGCGCGCGTAGGGCGTGAACGTGAGCGTGCCGGCCTCCAGCCGGTGCTCCAGCTCCAGCGAGGCGCGGAGCGCCTCGACGCGCCGGAAGGCGATCGCGAAGTTGTTTCGCGTCGGGTCATGCAGGTAATCCGCGAGTGGCAGCGCGGAGTTGGCGCCGGTCTGCTGGTCGATGTCGGACCAGCCGAACTGGCCGCGGAGGGTGGTGCGTTCGCCGATCCGGCGGTCCCAGCGTCCGTTGAGGCTGCGGCGATCGTACGCCGTGCGCTCGCGCCAGCCGTCGGAGTGGGTCAGATTGGCGTCGAGGCGGGCGCCGCCGCCGCCGAGCGGTGCGCTGCCGCCGAGCAGGAACCGCCGCACGCCGTGGGAGCCGGTCTCGGTCAGCAGGCTACCACCGACACGCTCTTCCGGTGCCCGGGAGAGGATGTTGACGATCCCGCCGATCGCGTCGGACCCGTGCAACGCCGTGCCCGGCCCGCGCACCACCTCGATTCCCCCGGCCTGAGGGATGTTCACCTCGTAGAGGGCGTTGTGGTTGAAGAAGCCCGTTGGGCGGATCGGGATGCCGTCCTCGAGGAAAAGATAAAGCGGTTGGGTGGTGAACGGCTGGCGGATGGCGGTGGTGTGGCCCTCGCCGTTGGTGACGGCGACGGCGACCCCTGGAAATTGTCCGAGCAATTGTCCCGGATGAAGCGGCGCGGTCTGCCGGATGGTCTCGGGCGTGAGCAAACCCACGGAGGCCGGCGTTTCCCGCAGAGGGGTTCGTTCCCGTGTGCCGGTGACGGTGTACGCGTCGAGGGCGGTGGCGGGGGGAGCGGCGGACGGTGTTTGGGCGTCCAGCACGGACGCGGTGGCGAGAATAACGACGAGACTGGGGCGGGAAAATGGCATGACGGAAACGCGCTGAACGAGGGTTGACCGGACCACGCCGCGGTCGCGGAGGGGGCCCGGATCGGATGGACGGCGGAAAATATGGAACGCGCGCAAGCGTTCCGAATCCCGCCGGGGAACGATCAGCTCAGTCGCCGCGGCGGAGGCACGGGTACCGGATCACTCCGGTCCGGGCCCACGGCGGGCGAGGGGTTTTCCCAGGTTTCCGTGACAGGGGAGAGGATGACCGGCGCTGGGCGATGCAGCGCGAGGATCAGCTTTTCCGCGGAGCGTTCCGCGGCGGCGGGGAGCTGGGACTTCGCCTGCTCGCGCGCCTTCGCGACATTGCGGCAAAGGTGGCAGGGGCGGCTGGGGTCGAAGGTGCGGGCCAGCGCGGCGCGAACATCCATGGTCTCCGCGTATCCGGCGAACATCCTGCCCCATGCCAGCACCTGCACCGCGTCCAGCAGCGCTCCGTTGGCGAAAAGCCACGCAAGGAGCAGGGCCGCACTGGGAAGGCGCTTGAGCAAAGCTCGCGAGAATCCGATCGGGCTGCGGCAACGCAAGCGCCGAGTTCGGACCCGGGTGATTCACCTCATGCCCGCGGTTGAAACCGCCGGCGGTACGCGCTCGGGGTCTCGTCCATGATGCGGCGGAACTCCTTCGTGAAATGACTCTGGTCGGCGAAGCCGAACTCGCTGGCGACCTCGGCGAGCGACTTTTTCGTGAAGACCAGCGGGCTG
>CAIOTK010000313.1 GCA_903861185.1 uncultured Opitutia bacterium
CCCGCGGCGCCAACACCCGGCCCCGCCGCCGGAAGTCTATTACACGGATGATCCCCTTGCCTGCGAGGGCTTCGTCGAGGAGGCCCTCGAACGGGGGCTCGCCCTGACCGAGATCCGCCACCAGGGCGTCGCCCTGCCCCGCGCGGAATTCGACCGGATCGTCAAGGTGGCCGCCCGCGCCCTCGTCGCGAAGCGGATCTGCGCCTCCCTCGGCCTGAAGCCGGAGGAAGAACGCCACCGCTTCGGCTTCGCCACCTAGCCGGGAGTCGCCCCACCGGCGCGGCGGTGCTTGTGTCCGGAGCGCCGCCGCCCCAAGTTCTCGGCGATGCTCCTTGCCGTCGCCCTGATCGTCCTCGCCGCCGCGTGGCGGGTCGCCGGCGCCCACACGCCCGCGCTGGCCAATTTTGCCCCCCTGATGGCCCTCGCCTTCTGCGGGGCCGTGTACCTGCAGGACCGCCGCCTCTGGGCCGTGCCCTTCGTGGCCCTCGCCGCCTCCGACCTGTATTTGGACCACTATTACTCGGCCACCTTCGGGGAAGGCTGGGCCTGGCCCAGCGCCGTGCTCCGGCTCCTCTGCTTCGCCGTGGCGCTGCCCATCGGCCTCGCCGTGGCCGCCCGTAAGTCGTGGCTTACCCTCGGAGCCGGCGCCCTCACCGCCTCCCTCGCCTTTTACGTCCTGACCAATACGGACGCCTGGCTGCGCGACCCCTACTATCCGGCCAACCTCGCCGGCTGGCTGCAGGCGCTGACCGTGGGCCGCCCCGAGTTCCCGCCCACTTGGATGTTCTTCCGCAACACCCTCGCCAGCGACCTCCTCTTCACCGGCCTGTTCGCGTTCACCTTGGAACTGGCCGCCCGGCGCGCCGGCCGCCCCAGCCTCCTCGCGGCGCGGACCTGACCCGCGATTTGCCTCCGGGGCCGCGGCCGTTTCCCTTCCTCCGCCGCCTATGGCTCCTTTCGCCCCGCACCCGGTCCGCGCCACCCTCCTCGCGGCCGCCCTCGTCTGGCTCTCTCCCCGCGCCGTGCGGGCCGAGGAGGCCATCCGCTACAAATACCAGGACTATCGCGAGGCCGCCGGCCGCATCGCCGTCCAAGTGCACGGGGCCACCGTCGAGAAGGACCTCGGGACCGACACCCGGCTGAAGGTCGAGGGCGTGGTGGACGCGATCGCCGGCGCCACCCCGACGGGTGAACCCGCCCCCACCGGCAGCGATCAGGTGCCCCTCGCCCAGCTCACCGAACGCCGCCGCGCGTGGAACGCCACCGTCGCCCGGCAGTTCAGCGTGGGCGCCCTCACCCTCGGCGCCGGCCGCAGCCTGGAGAGCGATTACGACTCCGTCGGTTGGTCGATCAACGGCCTCGCGGACTTCAACCAGAAGAACACCACCCTGCTGGCCGGCCTCGCCGGCACGGCCGATGAGGTCCGGGTGTTCTTCCAGCGACCTTGGGCGGACAAGCGCACGCGCGACGCCATCCTCGGGGTCACCCAACTCCTCGACCCACGGACCTCCGTGACCCTCAACCTGAGCTGGGGCCGCCAGCGGGGTTACTTGGCCGATCCCTACAAGCTCGTTGCCCGCACGGTGGAGATCTTCCCGGGGCTGTCGCTGCCGCTCACCTTCGCGGAGAACCGCCCCGAGGTGCGCGATAAGCGCTTGGCGCTCGCTGCCCTGAACCGCGCGTTCCCGGAGCTGCGGGGCGCCCTCGAAGCCAGCTACCGCCACCAGCGTGACTCCTACGGCGTGCGCGCCCATACCGTGGACCTCGCTTGGTTCCAGCAACTGGGCGACCGCGTCCTCTTCCGGCCTGGTTACCGCTTCCACGACCAGTCCGCCGCGCGCTTCTACCGCTACCGGTTCGACGGCACGTCCGTGCTGCCGACCGAAGGCCCGCCGCGCCCGCAGGGTCCGTTCTACTCTTCGGACTACCGGCTCTCCTCCCTCCAAACCCACACCTATGGGTTCAAGGTGATCTGGGACGTGACGACCGCGCTGCAGCTGGATGCCGCTTACGAACGGTACTCGATGCACGGGCGCGATGGCGCCACCCCCAAGAGCGCCTATTGCCGGGCGGATATCCTGACCGTCGGCGCCCGCTACAGCTGGTAAGGAGTTCCCGATGGCACAGTTGGCCTCTGCCCACCGCCCGCCGCCCGCCGTCCCAGCTGGTCCGGCCGCGGCCGGACCGCTGCGGAAGTTGAGTTTCCCCGCGCTGGGCACGCGCTGCGAGGTGCAGTACTATCTGGGCGGAACGGACCCTCGGCCCGGCCAAGCGTTCGAACAGGAGGTGGTCGCGTGGGTGCAGGCCTTCGAGGCCCGTTACACCCGGTTCCGGCCCGACAGCCTGATCGGCCGCATCAACGCTGCCGCCGGCCAGGACTGGGTGGCGATCGATGCCGAAATGGAGGGGATGCTCCAGGTCTGCGACACCCTGCACTTTATGACTCAGGGCGTGCTGGATCCGACCAGCCTGCCCTTGCAGCGCCTCTGGGACTATCAGGCACCGGTGCCGCGACTGCCGACGGACGCGGAGATCGAACGCGCGCGGGCCCTCGTCGGCTGGAAAAAGGTCGCCCGGGCCCCGGGGCGGATCTTCCTCCCGGCAGCCGGGATGGCCCTCGATTTCGGCGGATTCGGCAAGGAGTACGCCGTCGATCGAACAATCGAAATCGCGCGTCGCCACGGCGTGGCCCACGCGCTGGTGGACTTTGGTCACGACCTGCGAGCGCTGGGGCGCCCCCCGGACCGGCCGGCTTGGCACATTGGACTGGAAGACCCGTCTCGCCCCGGCACTACGGCGGGCAGTGTGGCCGCGGTGGACCGGGCCGTCGCGTCTTCCGGCGACTATCTCCGCAACGTGGAGATCGCGGGCCGGCGCTACGGGCACATCGTGGATCCTCGGAGCGGCCGACCGGTGGCCCACGGGTGCCGCCAGGCCACCGTCGTGGCCGGAACCTGCCTGCAGGCAGGGGTCCTCTCCACGACGGCGTTTGTCCTCGGCATCCCGCAGGGCGTGGAATTCATCCAGTCGTTCCCCGGCGCGGAGGGCCTTCTGGTGGGCGAACAAACCCGGGCGCAGACCCGGGGCTTTTTTAACTATGTCGCGACGTGAACTGAGCTTCCTGGCGGCCGCGGTCGTCGCGGTCGTGTCCTTGCGCGGGGCGATCCAGCCCGGCGCCCGTTTCCCGGAACTAGCGGGAGAGGATCTGCCGCGGCTGGCGGGCGAGGCCCTGCCGGAGCTAACGGGCCGGGTGGTGCTGGTGGACTTCTGGGCCTCGTGGTGCGGGCCGTGCAAGGCGTCGTTCCCGGTGCTGGACCAGTTGCACCGCGACTATGCGGCGAAAGGGCTCGTGGTCGTGGGCGTGGGCGTCGACGAGAAGCCGGCGGCCGCGGCTGACTTTGTCCGGCGGTTGGCGCCGGCCTTCACCGTAGTGCACGACCGGTCCCAGCGCCTCGTGAAGGCCGTGGCGGTGCCAACGATGCCCACCAGTTACCTGCTCGGCCGCGATGGCCGGGTGCGTTTTCTCCACCGCGGGTTCCACGGCGAGCGCTCGGCGCGCGAACTGCGGGCCCAGATCGAAACCCTCCTCGCTGAAAAGCCCTGATTATGCGCCGCCTCCTCCCGCTCCTTGCCGCTCTCGTCCTCCTCGGTTCCGGGTGCGCCGGCACCAACTTGGTGCGCGTCCAGCCTTGGGAACGCGCCACCCTCTCGTCCTACGCCCTGCGGCCCGACCGCGACCCGCTCCATACCGCGATGATGGAGCATACCTTCTTTTCGCGCGAGGCGGCGGCCGGCGGCCGGGGCGTGGGCGGCAATGGCTGCGGTTGCAATTGAACGGCGCCCTTATCTTCTCCCTCTATGCTACCCCTGCCCTCCTTTCTTGCCCGCCATCCACTGTGCACGCTCCCCGGCCTGATGCTGATGACCCTGCTGCAGCGGGCTCCGGCCGTGCGTCCCGTGGTGGCGGCGGCGGAGAACCTAGTGATCAAGTCGCCCTTGGGCCAGTTGCTGCGCGGGGCGTTCACCGTCGCCGGCTTGGGCGCGATGCATTCGCGGGCGGGCGCGACGACCTTCGTCCGCAATCCCGCCTCCAATCCCTTGCCGGGCAACGTCGGGGCGCCGTTGAGCATGACCTTCACCTACACCGGCACGCCGAGCGCGCCGCAGTACTTTCGGGTGACGGGGACCCTGCCGCCGGGCCTGCGGTTCACGCCGGCCTTGAGCAACGGGAATGTGATTTCGCGGAATCCGGTGATCAGCGGCACGCCGACCGCGGGGGGCGAGTACACGATCTTCGTGCAGGGCTTTGGCACGGGCGGTAACGGTCCCCTAGAGCCCATTCGGTTCAGCATCGTCGACGGTTCGCCGCCGGTGGCGCCGGCCATCACCCGACAGCCCGAGAACCAGACCGTGCTCGCGGGTGGGAGCGTGACCTTCACCGCGGCCGCCAGTGGCTCGCCGACGCCGACGTTCCAGTGGTGGCGCGATGGGCAGCCGATCGCGGGCGCGACGGGAGCCACCTACAACGTGACCAATGTCCGGGCGACCGATGCGGGCGTCTACTCGGTCGTGGCGACCAACCCCGGCGGCAGCCAGCTGAGTTCCGGCGCTGCGCTCACGGTCATCGCGCCGAACGCCAACGCCCGCCTGACCAACCTCTCCGTCCGCACCAACCTCGCGGCCAGTGCGACCCTGATCGTGGGCGTGGCGGTCGCCGATGGTTCGCGCAACGTGCTGTTCCGCGCGATCGGGCCGACCCTCGCCGCCTTCCAAGTGCCCGGCACTCTCGCCGATCCGCGCCTCGAAATCTACAGTGGCAGTGCCAAGGTAAACGAGAACGACAACTGGGCCCCGGCCCTCGCGCCGGTGTTCGCCAGCGTCGGGGCCTTTGCCCTGACTCCGGGGAGCAGTGACGCCGCGCTGGTGGCGCCGCTGGCGCCGGGTGGCTTCACCGCGCAGGTGCCGGGCGCGACCGGCGGGGTGGTGCTGGTCGAGGCCTACGACACCGGCCCGGCGGCCGGGGGACGGCTGGTCAACGTTTCCGCCCGCAACCGCGTGGGCACCGGGGACGACATCCTGATCGCGGGCTTCACGGTTTCCGGCACCGGCAACAAGCCGCTGCTCATCCGCGCGGTGGGCCCGACCCTCGCCGCCTTCGGCGTGGGCGGCACCCTGACAGATCCCAAACTAGAAATCTACAATGCGCAGGGCGTGAAGGTCACGGAGAACGACACCTGGGCGGCCAGCCTGGCGACCACCTTCGCCAGCGTCGGCGCCTTCCCCCTGACGGCTGGGAGTCGCGATGCCGCGCTGCTGACCTCGCTGCCGCCGGGCAGCTACACGGCGCAGATCCGCGGGGCCGACGGCGGCACCGGCGAGGCGCTGGTCGAGATTTACGAACTCCGTTAAAGCGCCCCGCGAAAGGGGTTGGCGCGAGGGCGGCGGACGGTTCCATTGCCCGGGATGACGTCCGCCCGCCTCCTTGCCCTCGTCCTGACCGCGACCCTGAGCCAGCTCGCGGCTCAAATCCCGCAGCTGAGCGCGACCCTCGCCTTGCCCTCCCCCGCGCTCGCCCCGGGCGGCGGCGCCTCCTCCATCGAGCTGCGCAACCACTTCGGGTTCCCCGGCGTGAGCGGACCCGTGGTGCAGTTCGACACCTCCCTGGGCCGCTTCAATGTCGAGCTGCGCTCCGACGCCGCGCCGCGGCACGCGGCCAACTTCCTCGCGTATGTCCAAGCGGGGACGTACGCCGGCACCTTCATTCATCGTTCCGCGGCCCTCGACGGTAGCGGCATCTCCATCGTGCAGGGCGGCGGCTACCGCTCGACCGGCGGCAGCAGCGTGGCGAACGTGGCCAAGCTGGCGCCGGTGGCCCTCGAGTACGTGCTGCCCAACGCGCGCGGCACCCTCGCGGCGGCCCGCACCAGCGATCTCAACAGCGCGACGAGCGAGTGGTATTTCAATACGAAGGACAACTCGACCATCCTCGGGCCGACCAATGGCGGCGGCTATTCGGTATTTGGGCGCGTGCTCGGTAGCGGGATGTCGGTCGTCGACCGCATCGCGGCGCTCCCCGTGACCAACGCGGGCGGAGCCTTCTCGGACCTGCCGGTGCGAGACTTCACCGGTGGCCCCCCCACGGCAGCCAACTTCGTGCTCCTCAACGGCGTCACGCCCGCGACCGTCTACCCGGGCGGGAGCGGCCCCGCGGTGGTCGCGTTCACCGTGGCGAGCAGCAATCAGGCGGTGGTGGGGGCGACCGTGACCGGCACCACCCTGACCCTCGCGGCGGGCCAGCCCGGGACCGCGGAGATTACCGTGACGGCGAGTGAGACCAATGGTGGGACGGTGACGCGGACTTTCACCGCGACGGTGGGGGGCGGGGCGGCGCGGCAGGCGCCGGTACTGGCGACCCAGCCACCCGCGGAGCTGCGGCTGGCCGCAGGGGCGCCGCAGCCGCTGATCTTGGCCGTGGCCGCGACCGCGAATCCCGCGCCGTCGTACCAATGGCGGCGCAACCGCGTGGATCTGCCGGGGCAGCGCGGGCCGCTGCTGGTGTTGCCCGCCGCGGGCGCGGCCGAAGCCGGACTGTACACGTGCGTGGTCGCGAATGCAGAGGGCAGCGTTGAGAGCCGGCCTTGTGCGGTGAGCTTTCCCGCGGCGACCCCGGCTCAGACCGGGCGGCTGACCAACTTGTCGATCCTGTCCTCGTTCACGCGGAACGAGGTCCTGACTATCGGGACCGCGGTGGGCGGGGCCGGCACGGGTGGAACCAAGGCGCTGCTCGCCCGCGGCGGTGGTCCGGCGCTGGCGCAGCTCGGCGTGCCGGGCGTACTGCCCGATCCGCGGCTGACCTGGCAGACGCCGGGCGGGGCGGTGGTCGCGAGCAATGACAATTGGGGCGGCGGCGCGGCCTTGGTCGCGGCCTTCTCGCAAGTGGGGGCGTTCCCGTTCGCCGCGGCCGATTCGCGGGACGCGGCCATCCTGCAACCGGCGCTGGCGGCGGGGAACTACATCTTGGAGGTCCGGGATGCAACCGGGACGCCAGGCGTGGCCATCGCGGAGCTGTATGATGCGACGCCAACGGCGGCCGTGACGGCGACCTCGACGCGGCTGGTGAACGTGTCCGTGCGGCGGGAGATTCCTGAGGGTGAATCCCTCGTGGCGGGCTTTTACCTGAGCGGGGAGACGGCGCGGACCGTGCTCGTGCGCGGGGTGGGCCCGGGCTTAGCCCAGTTCGGGGTGCCGGAAACGATGCCGGACCCGGTGCTGACCCTGTTTGGCGACGGCGGGGTCGTGGTGGGCGAAA
>CAIOTK010000314.1 GCA_903861185.1 uncultured Opitutia bacterium
CGCTGCGCGGTGCGCCGCCGTCACGCCCACCCAGACCGCCAGATCGCCTAGGGCAAGGTGGCCGACTCGGTGGGCCGCGACCGCGCCAAGCACCCCGAAGCGGGCGCGCGCCTCGGCCAAGATGCGTTCACCCTCCGCCTCAGCCAGCGGCACGTAGGCCTCGTATTCGAGGGATTGTACCGCCTGGCCCTCGTTGTGGTCGCGCACCCAGCCCTCGAACGTCACGCAAGCGCCCGCGCGGGCGTCAGCGAGCGTCGCGCGGAGCGCGGGGATCTCAAGCGGGGTGGGGGAGATGCGGAACATTAGGCAGAAAGGTTCAGCCTCCGGCCACCGGCGGGATGAACACCACGAGGTCACCGGAACGCAGCGGCGCATCGGAGGCCGCGAAGGCCCCATTGATCGCGGCCCGCACCCGGTCGCCGGGCAGCGTGAAGCCGTGGCGCGCCTGCAGTTCCGCATAGAGTGCGGCGGGCGTGGCCGCCGCAGTCTGCAGGCGCTCGGTCGCCTGGCCCCGCTGCTCCCGCAGCAACGCGAAATACTCGATCGTGAGCTCGTGCATCAGACGCTTTCCGCCACCGCGCGGTAATCGCGGCGCCCACCGGTCTTCTCCAGGAGCCGGACCTCGCGGATCACAATCCCGTGCGACACCGCCTTGGCCATATCGTAGAACGTCAGCGCGGCCACCGTGGCCCCGGTGAGTGCCTCCATCTCGACGCCCGTGCGCCCTTCAGCCCGCACGCGGCAATGGATCGCGATCTCACCCCGCGCGGGATCGGGGATGATTTCCACCTGGCAGTCGTCGAGCGCGAGCGGATGGCACAGCGGGATCAGATCCGCGGTGCGCTTGGCGCCCATAATGCCAGCCAAGCTCGCCGTCTGGAACAGCGGCCCCTTGCGGGTGGCAATCTCCCCGTCGCGCAGCAGCGCCGCCAATTCGCCCGGCAGGGTGACGCGCGCGATGGCGTGGGCGAAGCGGCGGGTGATGGCCTTCGGACCGACGTCCACCATCGCGGGACGGTTCGCGCCATCGAGATGGGAGAAAGGTTGAGCGGGGTTCACCAGGAAAAGAAGGGAGCGGTATAGCCAGCGGGGAACTCGGTCTCGCCCGCAGGCAGTTCGAGGAATCCGTCGGTGCCAGCCAAGCCCGCGAGATCGCCGGAGGTATTGGCCGGCTCGGGCCAGGCGACGGGCGAACCATCGGGGCCAGGCGCAACGCGCACCGGCAAGAGCCAGGCAAGGGGAGGGCGGAACGTGACCCCGGTCGCGAGCCGGAGCGTACGGGGCGCGGCCGGAGCGAGACCCGCCGCGTGGTCGAGCGCGGGCAGCACGTAGCGGTGCAGGCAGGTGTAGGCCGAGACCGGATTGCCCGGCAGCGCGAAGACCGGCACGCCGCGCGGGCTAACGCCGAACCAGAACGGCTTGCCCGGCCGTTGGGCGACGCCTTGGAACACCTTGCGGACGCCCTGCCGGTCCAGTTCCGCCGGGACAAAGTCAAAGCGGCCTTGGGACACCCCGCCGACGATCACCAGCACATCGTATTCCGCCAGCAGGTGCCAGAGGCGGTGTTCCACCTCCGAACGCAGGTCGCGCACGTGGTGCCGCTCGACGCGCGGGTAACCGCGGAGGCCCAGCGCGGCGGCCAGGGCGTAGTCATTACTCCGGCGGACCTGGTGCGGCGCGGCAGCGGAAGCCACATCCACCAGCTCATCGCCCGTCGCTAGAATCGCCACGCGGGGTTGCCGGCTGACCGTGAGCCACGGGTGGCCGCAGGAAGCCGCGATCGCGATCTCCTTCCCTCCCAGCCGCAGCCCCGGGGCCAAGAGGAGATCGCCCGCCCGGTGATCGCTGCCTCGGCGATGGACGGCGCCACCCGCGGGCGTGGCCGCAGCTTCGGGCGTGATTTCCACCACCGCGCCGGTGCGCTTCGTCTGTTCGTAGGGGACCACGCAATCCGCGTCCTCGGGCAGAACCGCACCGGTCATCACCTCGATCGCTGCGTCGGGCGCGGGACCGAGCGGGAAGGGGACCATCCCAGCAGCTTGGACGCGGGTGGCGTTGAAGCGGCGGAGGCCAGCGGCGAGGGCGGAAGAGCGGAGAGCGTAGCCGTCGAGCGTGACGCGGTCGAAGGGCGGCAGGTCGCGGTCGGCGCGGATCTCCATCCGGAGCACGCGGCCGGCGGCAGCGGCCAACGGGCAATCCTCCCGCGGGGCGGGGGCGGTTTGCGCGAGGACAAGCCGGAGGGCTTCGGCGGGAGTCAGCATTAGAGAAGGGGGCGGCGGACCGCCCGGTGGATTACAGTTTCCGCCGCGCCCTCGGCGGCGCAAGCCGCACTTGCGGCGGCACCCAGTCCCTTCGACTATCGCAGATCCGAATCTACACCGTACCATCAGGATGCCCTCCGTGAACGTCACCCTTTCCGAGACCGAATCACGCAAGCTCCAGACCGTGCTTTTTCCGGCTGAGCAGTCTGGTCGCGTCCAGCTGGTTCGCGATTCGGAAACGGGTCTTCTGATTTTCAAATCACCTGCCCACCCTCCTCCGATTACGGCCGAAGAGGTCCGCGCCGCGCTGGCCGACTTTCCGTGAGCGACGAGCATCCGCCTAGGGCGTCCCTTCCTGGGCACGCTGAAACGGCAAGCGCCACCCGCCCAATGGACCCCGCCCGCGACGCCTTCCAACGTCCCCTCCGCGACCTCCGCGTCTCGGTCACGGACCGCTGCAATTTCCGCTGCCCGTACTGTATGCCCGCGGAAGTGTTCGGCCCCGGCCACGCTTTCCTCCGCGATCCCCAGTTGATGACCCTCGCGGAGATCGTCCGCCTGGCTCGCGCCTTCCAGGCCCTCGGCGTGGTCAAGCTCCGCCTCACCGGCGGCGAACCACTCCTGCGCCCAGACGTCCCAGACCTCATTCGCGCGCTCAAGCAGGATGTCGGCCTGCCCGAGGTCGCGCTCACCACCAACGGCTGGCTGCTCGAAAAACTCGCCCCGGCGCTCCGGGCGGCGGGCCTCGATCGGGTGAACGTCTCGGTGGACTCCCTCGACGACGCCACCGCAGGGCGCTTGAACGGGCGCGGCTTCAAGGTGGGGCGGGTGTTGCGGGCGATCGACGCGGCCGCCGCCGCGGGCCTCCCGGTAAAAGTGAACTGTGTGGTGCAGCGCGGGGTGAACGATGGGGAACTGCCGGCGCTGGCCGCGTATTTCCGGGAGCGCGGCCACCCGCTGCGCTTCATCGAGTTTATGGACGTGGGTAACACGAACCATTGGGCGGCCGCGCGGGTCGTGCCGGCGCGGGAGATTGTGGCTCGCATCGCGGAGCACTGGCCCCTGGAGCCAGCTGGCCCCGCCTACCGCGGAGAGGTCGCCGCGCGCTACCGATACCGCGACGGCCGCGGGGAGATTGGGATCATCAGCTCGGTGACGGAACCCTTCTGCCGCGACTGCCACCGGGCGCGGCTCTCGGCGGACGGGCGCCTGTACACCTGCCTGTTCGCGGCGTTGGGCTGGGACGTGCTGGCGGCGGCGCGTTCCCCTGAGATGACCGACGCCGCGCTCGAATCTTACCTGCGCCGGATCTGGACCGGCCGGATGGACCGCTACAGCGACGAACGGGCGGAGGTCCTCGCCGCGGGCGAGACCCGGCCGAAGGTCGAAATGAGCTACATCGGCGGCTGAGGCCGACCGTTCCCTGGCCTAAGTCTGAGCGCCGCGCTGCCGTACGGCCTCGAAGAGGGTAATAATCGTCGCCATCGCGACGTTCAGCGAATCCGCCTGCCCCGCCATCGGGATCCGCACCGGCAAGTCCGCCTCTTTCAGCCAGAACTCACTGAGCCCGTACTGCTCGCTGCCCATCACCACCGCGAGCGGACCGCGTAGGTCAGCATCCGAATAGAGCTGCGTTGCCGCGGGCGTGGTCGCGACCGTACGAATGCCCCGCGCGCGGAGCCAGGCGCGGACCGGCTCGGATTCCGCGACCACCAGCGGCACAGAGAAAAGCACGCCGGTGGAGGCGCGAACGACGTTCGGGTTGAAAGGATCCGTGACCGGATCGCAGACAATCACCGCGTCGCAACCGGCGGCGTCCGCGCTGCGGAGGATCGTACCGAGGTTACCGGGCTTCTCGATGCCCTCGACGACCAGCAGGAACGGGTGCCGGCCCGGCGCCGGGGCAGGGAGATCGTCCAAGCCGAGGTGCCACTGCGGGGCCACGGCGAGGAGCCCATCGGGCCGTTCGCGGTAGGCCACCTTGGCAAAGGCCTCGCGGCTCAGCTCAAGGCAGGGCGTGCCGGCGGCCGCGGCCTGCGCGAGGAGGGCGGGTTCGTTTTCCCCGAGGTACCAAGCCGGGCAATGGTACAGTTCCGTCAGACGGATCCCCTTCTCGAGGGCGCGGCGGATCTCGCGGTAGCCCTCCACTAGAAAGACCCCGGCCTCGTCGCGCGGGCGGCGGTCGCGGAGCCGCACGAGCTGTTTCACCCGCGGGTTCTGGAGACTGGAGATCACGGCATCGGCCACGCCGAGGCAGGACACGGAACGGGGCGCAAAAGACAAAATCCTTTTCCTCGCCGCGGTGCGCCGGGCCGTGTTCGGTGCGGGGGTGGCGAAGTCCCGTAAGTTCAACGACCGTCCCTTCCCGTACCATACGGAGCTGGAGCTGGAGATCACGACCCTGACCAATCTGGGCTCCGGCCTCGGCCGCGTCCCGCTGCCGGCCGCGGAAGGGGCGGCGACGGGCGACGGCTGGGTCATTATGGTGCCTTTCGCGCTCCCCGGCGAACGCGTGCGCGTCCGGGTATTCCGCAACCATCGCAACTTCTCCGAAGCGGATCTGGTCGCGGTCCTCACCCCCTCGCCCGAGCGGGTGGACCCACACTGCCCGCTCTTCGGCCGCTGCGGGGGCTGCCAGTACCAACACCTCGCGTACCCCGCGCAACTGGCCTGGAAACAGCGCCAAGTCGCCGAGCTGCTGGAACATCTCGCCGGCATCGCCGGCTTCCCCGTCTCCCCGGTCGCAGCTTCCCCGCAGGCTTACCATTACCGCTCGAAGATCACCCCCCACTTCGCGCCGCCGCGGCCTGGCACCACGGGGCCCGTCCCGATCGGCTTCCTCCGGCAAGGCACCCGCTTCGACCTCGTGGACGTGCCGGAATGCCTCCTCGCCACCCCGGCGATCAACGCGCGTCTGACCACGGTGCGCGCTGACGTCCACGCCCGTCAGGGGGAATATATCCGCGCCTCGACCCTACTCCTGCGCGAGGCGGGCGGCGCCGTCACGACGGACCACGACACCGTTATCACCGAGGTCATCCCAGTCGACCCGAACGGCGAGCGGCCCCCGCTGCGGTTGCGGTTCCTCGCGCGAGATTTCTTCCAGAATAATCCCTTCATTCTGCCTGCCTTCGTGCGCCACGTGCGCGACCAAGCGGCGGCGACCGGCGCCTCGCGGCTGATCGACGCCTATTGCGGCAGCGGCCTCTTCGCGCTGGCGGCGGCCCCGGCCTTCACCGCGGTCGCGGGGGTCGAGGTGAGCGCGAGCAGCGTCCACTTCGCGCGGGAGAACGCCCGGGACAACGGGATCACCAACGCGACCTTTTTGGCGGGGGATGCGGCGACTCTCTTTGCGGGCCTCGACCCGCAGTTCCGGCCGGAGGACACCGTGGTCGTGATCGATCCGCCGCGGAAGGGCTGCGATGAAGCCTTTCTGGGCCAATTGTTCGCCTTCGGCCCGCGGGCGGTCGTGTACGTTTCCTGCGATCCGGCCACGCAGATGCGCGACCTGCGCCATTTCCTCACCGCCGGCTATACCCTCCGCACCGCCCAGCCGTTCGACCTATTCCCGCAGACGCGGCATCTGGAGTGCGTGCTGACTCTGACCCGGAACGCGGCACCCGCGGAGGCGCGCTGAGCTTCGGCGGCAGGCCACGCGCGCCGGGCGGAACCGTTCAGGGGCGGGCCTCCGCGCCGGCCACCGGGCGTTCCCAGAAGAAATGCCCCTGCTTCCACTTTTGCCAAAAGATCAGGAGGGCGGCCACCTCCAGCAGCGAAAGCACCAGCAGCGGGATCAGCCACCGCGCCCGCCGGTTGGGGCCGGAATCCGCATAGGGGTCCACCAAACGCCGCGCTGATCCCGGCGGAGGTTCCGCCAACTGGGTGAGGGTCGCGCCGAAGGGCAGGTTAATCCGCACCCGGCCATTGATCGCCCACCCGCCCAATTCCAGCAGCGGCCCGATCGTCCGCTGCCGTAACTTCAGCCAAGCCAGCAGCATCGAAGGACCGGAGATCAGCACCATCAACCCGAGCACCGCCCCGGGCAGCGAGATCCCCAGCCGGACAATATCCCCGAACACTGCCGCGAGAAACCCGCCGATCGATCCGAGGGCGACCCCGATCCCGGTGACCAACGCGAGGTCGAACTTCTTCGCCGGCTCCGGCGGCCGCGGCGCCTCGCCCGCCACCACCTTCTCCGCCACCCCCGCGAGCCGGCCACTCGACGCCCCCTCCGCGCCCGCCGCCCGCTTGGCCACCTGCTCCTCCACAAACCGCACCAGCTTCTTGTACGGCGCCCAAAACGCCTGCCGCACGCTGATCGGTTGATCCACCAGACTCGTCACCACCGCATCCCAATCCCGGCCCTGCCGATCCACAAAGAGCCCTCGCCGGCCCACCCCGAGATAGTCGCTATCCCCCCGAGTGAAACACGCCGCGATCACCAAAGGGGCCTGCCCCTCCCGAGTGCAGGTACAATAAGCAATGTATGTTTTGCACAAGGCAGCCAACGGGGCGGGGGCGTCGACCCGCAGACAAAGTTCGGTCGCCCGGCTATCGAGGTAGAGGGTGCCAGCCTGGAAGATCGCCGCCCGTTCGGGGGCGTAGAAGTCCGCGAAGTTGACGAAGTTGTGGAGCAAGGCGCGCAGATCGCGCTGCAGGCGGGTGAGTTTCTCTAGCGCCTCGAGTGCCCGCCACCCCGGGGCGAGCGCCGCGTCGCGCGCCAGCAGGTCGTGGATCGCCGCCGGCAAGGTACCCTCAGCCCAGACCGCCCGCAAGCGATCCCACGCTGCCGGTGGCCCACTCGTCACCGGGATCTGCGCCAGCCACGCCTCGTACGGAGCAAGTTTAGCCTTAACTTGCTCCCATTCCGCCTCCGTCAGGACAAGCGGACGGGAACCTTGGAGCGGGGCCAAAGCCTCCTGCTGCAAGCGCGCGAGGGCAGCCGCCCAGGCAGGGTTGACCCCGTCCTGTAAGGGGAGCGGGCGACCCGCCTCGATGCGGGCGAGGGGGAAGGCGGCGGCCTCGGGCGCGTTAGCCTGCAAGTCCTTGCCCGCCAACAGCTGGTAATCGGCTTCCGCCCGATTGAGGGCGCCCAGCGCGCGGGGGTCGAAGGCCGCCAGCCGGCAACGGCTGAAATAGTCGTCGATCTTCCCGCGGACCGCCCCCACGGCCGCCGCCACCGCCGGGGTGGCTTCCCCGGCCGGTCGCACGCCCGAACCGGCTCCCGCCGCCTGCCACGCCTGCCACGCCCGGAAGTCCGCCTGGCAGCGCGCCACCTGCTCCCGGGTGACCCCGCGCGTGCCGGCGGCGTTGGGTTGACCCCCGGTCACCGCCACTAGATCGGCCAAAGCTTGTCGTACCGGCTCCGTTTCGCCGGCCGCCGGCAAAATCACCCCATCCCCCCGCAAATCTATCCCGTCCGGGCGGTGCCGGAACGCGGTCACGTCGTCGACCGACAAGTGGGAGGCCGTCGGCCGGCCGTGGAATTGCAGAATTCGGCCAGCGCAAGCAAGGTTTGCCTTACCTTCCTCGGTATCTTCGCGCAAAGCTGCGAGGGGGAGCCCGTTGGCGCCCTGCAGGAGGCAGTCGGGAGCGCGAACTTGGGCGACGGCCCACCGGACGGCGGCCTGCACCTCGGGCACGCGGATCCGGCCGTCGCGGTCGGTATCGATTAAATCGAGGGTGCGCTCGTCGAGGGCGAGGCCTTTGACGGGGCAGGCAAGGGCGACCCAGAGCTTAGGGTCCAGTTGGTCGAGGGCGGCGAGGTCCGCGCCCGAGGTGAGGGCGACTTGATCCAGCCCTCCAGTGCGAAAGCGTTGCCAAGGGTACGGCGGGGGAGCGGAGGAGGCCATAGGGTGGGGCGGCGCCAGCGGCGCTCGCCCTCGTAGGAAACTCCGGATGGGGCCGTTGCCAAGCGGGCCGGTAACTTGGGGCGCAGGAAAAGCGGGCGGACTCGAAGCTGCCTTTGACCCCAAGCCCGGAACTAGCATCGTCCCGCCTATGCGTTTCTCCCCGGCGCGCTCCGCGCTGCTTCTGTTGGCCCTCGCCACCCCGGTTGCCGCCCAAGAACGGCCCCTCGCCTGGACCGGCGCCCGCATCTACCCGATCGCCGGCGAACCGATCGCGGATGGCGTGCTCGTGGTGCATCAGGGGAAGATCGTCGCCGTGGGGGCGGCCGGGAGCGTCACCGTGCCCGCCGGTGCTGAAGTTCGGGCGCTCCCGCCGGGGAAGGTCATTTTGCCGGGGCTGGTCGATTCCCATAGCCACATCGGCGGCGCGCAGGGCGGGGACGGCTCGGGCGCGTTGCACCCGGAGGTGCGGGTGCTCGACGCCTTGGACGCCCGCCACGCCTCGATCCAGCGGGCGCAGGCCGGCGGCATCACCACCGCGAACGTAATGCCCGGCTCCGGCCACCTCATCTCCGGCCAAACGCTTTACCTGAAGCTCCGCGACGGGCGGATCATCGACGATCTCCTGATCCGCTTGGCGGACGGATCGCCCGCGGGCGGGTTGAAGATGGCCAACGGCACCAACCCGATGCGCGCGACGAGCGGCCCGTTCCCCGGCACCCGGGCCAAGGCAGCCGCGATGGTCCGCGACCAGTTCATCAAGGCGCAGGAGTATCAGGCCAAGGTGGCCCGGGCAAAGGGTGACCCGGAGAAGCTGCCGGCGCGCGATCTCGGGTTGGAGATGATTGGTGAGGCCTTGGCGGGGCGGCGGATCGTCCAGTTTCACTCCCATCGGCACGACGACATCCTGACGGCGCTCCGCCTACGGCAGGAGTTCGGGTTTAAGATGGTCCTCCACCACGTGAGCGAGGCTTGGAAGGTGGCCCCCGAGATCGCCGCCGCCGGCGTGCCCGCCTCGGCCATCGTCCTCGACTCCCCCGGCGGCAAGCTGGAGACCCGCGACCTGAGCTTTGAATCCCCGGCCGCGCTGGAGAAGGCGGGGGCCGAGGTCGGACTGCATTCCGATGACCCGGTGATCGATTCGCGTCACTTCCTGCGGTCCGCGGCGATTGCGGTGCGCGCCGGGATGAGCCGCCCAGCCGCTCTCCGCGCGGTGACGCTCGCCAACGCCAAGATGCTCGGGCTCGACGACCGCGTGGGTACCCTGGCGGCGGGCAAGGATGCCGATTTCATCGTGCTCTCCGGCGACCCTTTCAGCGTCTATACCCAAGTGGAGGAAACGTGGATCGAGGGCCGGCGCGTGTTTAATCTCTCCGATCCCGTCGACCGCACCTTCGCCCTCGGCGGACCCGGCGCGGGGGATCCCCGCCGCACCCCGCTCTGCTGTTACACCAGCGCTTGGGACATCATCCTCGCCGCCAACGGCGCCCTCCAGCAATGAACCGCGCCACCCGCCTCGCCCTGCTCCTCCTGCTCGCCCCCGCGGCCGCCTCGGCGGCGATGCCCTTGGCCATTCAGGCCGGCGTGCTCTACCCGGTCTCCGGTCCGCCGGTCCGCGACGCGCTCATCCTGATCCGGGACGGCCGCATCACCTTTGTGGGACCGGCCGCCGACCGGATGATTTCGGCGGATCATCAAATTATCAGCGCCGCGGTCGTCACCCCGGGTCTCATCGACGGGCGGGCGACGGTGGGCTTATCCGGCCTGCTCAACCAGCCGCACGACCAGGATATGCTGGAGCGCTCGGCCCCGGTGCAGCCGGAGTTGCGGGCGATCGACGCCTACAATGGGGGCGATCCGCTCGTCGCGTGGGTCCGCAGCCTCGGCGTAACCACCGTCAACACCGGCCATTCCCCGGGGGCGCTGGTCTCCGGGCAGACGATGGTCGTGAAGACTTCGGGCGGCGCCCGGGACCGGGAAGTGCTGCAGCCGGCGGCGTTCATCACGGCCGCTTTGGGTGGGGCGGGGGTGAACCGGGCGGAGGGGAAGGCGCCGGGCACGCGGGCTAAGGCGATCGCGCTGCTGCGGTCCGAATTAATCAAGGCGCAGGAATACGTCCGGAAGCGGGCGCTGACCGACGAAACCAAACGCCCCGCGCGCGACCTGCGCCTGGAGGCCTTGGGGCGCGCTTTGGACGGTTCCCAGCGGCTGCTGATCACCGTGCACAAGGCGCCCGACATCCTCGCGGCGCTGCGGCTGGCGAAGGAGTTTAACCTGCAAATCGTGCTGGATGGCTGCGCGGATGCGCCGCTGGTGCTGGAGGAGATCCGCGCCGCGGGTTTCCCGGTGATTATACACCCGACGATGGCGCGGGCGGGGGACGACACCGAGAACCTAGCGATGGACACCGCGGCCAAGCTGGCGGCGGCGGGCATCCCGTTCACCCTGCAAAGCGGTTACGAGTCCTACGTGCCCAAGACGCGCGTCGTCCTGTTCGAGGCCGCCGTGGCCGCGGGCCGGGGCCTAGGCCTCGAACGCGCCCTCGCTAGCGTCACCTTAGACGCGGCCCGGATCTTGGGGGTGGCGGACCGGATCGGCACCGTGGAGGTGGGCAAGGACGCGGACCTCGCGCTGTTCGATGGAGACCCGTTCGAGTACACCACCCACGTCACCGCCACTGTGATCAACGGCGAACTCTTCCGCGACGGCCCCCGCTGAGCCGGGCGGCAAGGATTGGAAGACCCGGTGCGGTTTTCCAAACCTCGCCGGTTGTGCTCTCGTCCAACAAGCTTTCCCTCGACCTTTCGCGCCCATGCCTGAATTCAGCCTCTTTCCCTTCACCGATTACTGGTGGTTCTACGCCCTCTTCACCGTGGGCGTGCTGGGCCTCCTCGCGATGGATCTGGGCGTGTTCCATCGCCAGGCCCACACCGTCTCCTTCAAGGAGGCGCTGGGCTGGTCGATCGTCTGGTGCATCCTGGCGCTGATCTTCTGCTTTGGCCTGTGGCGTTACGCCGAATGGAAGCTGCCGCAGGATCCAAGGTTGTTGGCCCTAGGGATGACGGCCGAGCAGGCGACGGGGTTGGCGCGGCAGACGGCGCTCGAGTTCCTGACCGGCTATGTGGTCGAGCTGTCCCTGTCGGTGGACAACATCTTCGTTTTTGTGGTGGTGTTCACGTTTTTCGGGATCCCGCCGCAGTACCAGCACCGGGTGCTGTTCTTCGGCATTCTCGGCGCCTTGGTCTTCCGGGTGATCTTCATCTCGCTCGGCGCGGTGCTGATGAAGTTCCACTGGGTCATCTGGGTGTTCGGTGGCTTCCTGATTTTGACCGGCCTGAAGATTCTGTTCGCGCCGGAGAAGCCGATGGATCCGGAGAAGAATCCGCTCCTACGGCTGATGCGGCGGTTTGTGCCGATCACGCCGCGTTTCGACGGGCAGAAGTTTTTGGTGATGGAGAATGGCGTGCGGCACGGGACGCCGCTGCTCGTCGCCCTGGCGGCGATCGAGTTCAGCGACATCATCTTCGCGGTCGATTCGGTGCCGGCGATCTTTGCGATCACCAAGGAGCCGCTGGTGGTGTTCACCTCGAACATTTTCGCCATCCTCGGGCTGCGTTCGATGTTCTTCCTGCTCGCCGGGGTGGTGCACAAGTTCCGCTACCTGAAGTACGGCCTCGGCATCGTGCTGATCTTTGTGGGCCTGAAGATGTCTTGGCTGAACGAGTTCTATGGCGGCAAGTTCCCCATCACTTGGTCGCTGGGGATTATCGCGGGCGTCCTAGGCGCCTCGGTGGCGATCTCGCTGCTGATTCCGCCTAAGCCGGAGCCTGAGTCACCCAGCGCCAAATAATATCGGCGGCGCCGACCCCGAGGACTCCGATCGCGGTAAAGAAGACCGTGGCCAGCGCGGCGCAGCCGTAGCCGGCCAGAATGAAGCCGCCATCCCGCTCAAGCAGGCCGGCGGCCAGCAGGATGATCGACCAAGCGGGGATGACGTTGCTGAAGGGCACCGGTAGGGGCAGTAGCAGGTAGAGGGCGCAGACGATAATCGGCAGCGCGTGTAGCTGCTGACGCCGGGGGCTGGCGGTGACCCAAGGGAGGCGCGGGCGCAGCAGGCGTTCGAAGCCTAGGACCAGCCGGCGAGTGAAGGCGAAGACCCGGCGGAACGTCGCCGGCGGCAGGCGCAGGTCCAGGAAGCGCGCCGGCAGCCACGGCTTTTGCCCGAGGGCGAGGCGCACCGCGATGATCAGGATCACACAACCCAGCGGCGTGGAGAGCCCCGGCAAGGGGATCGGAGTGCAGAAGGGGAGGGATAGCAGCAGGATCAGCAGAATGAACCCGCGCCCGTGGAGGACAGCGATCACCTCGCGAAGCGTGACTTCCTCGACGTCGAATTCCCGGAGGATGAGTTCCAGTTCCTCCGAGAGCCGGCGCGGGGGCGGCGGGGTTTCAGGTGCCGCGGCGGTGGCCATAGAGCTCGAGGTGGAGGCGATGGCCGTAGCGGTAGCCGTGGGCCTTGCAGAGCTCGCCCAGCCAGGCGGCGTGGCTGCGCATCCGCTCGGGGGAGGTGGCCTCGGGCATCAACAGCACCTTGTGGCGGGGAATCTCGCGGCGGAGGGCCGCGAGCATCGATTCCATTTCCTCGAGGTCAGCGGGGCGGGAGACGACGAACTTGAACTGATACGGATATTGGTCGATCCAGGCGCGGACGACGTCGGGTTGCCAGCGGGTGGCCTCGTGGCGTTTGCGCCAAGCGGCGTGTTCGATTGGATCCGGGGCCGAGTTGAGGAGTTTGGGCGAGAGGGAAGCGAGGTCGCAGCCGATGCCGGCCGGGGGAATCGTGGCGGCGGTCTCGATCGTGAGGTGGCGGCCGGTGGCGCGGATCCCGGCGGCCAGTTCGGCCACGTCGCGGGCGATCATCGGTTCACCGCCGGTGAGCACCACGTGGCGGGTGGCCGGGTGGGCGGCGACCGCCTCGAGTAGGGCGGGGATGGAGCGGGCCTCGCCTTCGGGGTTCCAGGAGGCGTAGGGCGTGTCGCACCAGGCGCAGCGGAGGTTGCAGCCGCTGGTGCGGATGAAGAGCGAGGGGACACCGGTCAGTTCGCCCTCGCCCTGCAGGGAATGGAAGATCTCGGAAATCAGCATCCTGAGACCTGGAGCAAAGCCAACCCGGCGCCGGAGGCGAACGCGGAGTTGCCGGAGTCGGCGTGCTTACAGTGTGCCTCCAGTGTGCCTACAGTCCTGCTGCAGTCGGCTCAGCGGGCGGGGGCTATAATCACTAGAGCACCGGCGCCGCCGGGCAGGACCCCGGGATCGATCCGGCGGTCGAGGGTCGCGAACCGTGCGCCGTGCTGCAGCGCGAGCGCGAGGAGGTAGAGGTCGGTCAGATGCGCGGCGCTCGTGCGCGCGAGGTCCGGGAAAGTCAGTTCATCGGCCAAGGAAAGTTCATCCGGCAAAAACACGTGCCCGGGCACTCGCCGGAGCGCCTGCAGCAGCGGGCGAGCTTTCGCCGGCGAACCTGGTCCCCCAGGGTAGGAGGGGTGGCCGAAGATGCGGACGAGGCCGTTCTCCGTCAGCGGGCAGCTGGCCCAGCCTTGCGTCTGGACGGAGCGAAACCAAAGGCTCGCGGCATCGTGGAACTCGTGGGCGGGATCGCAGAGGGCCACGAGCACGCTAACGTCAAGCAAGTGCATCGTTCAGAGCGCCAATTCCTCGCGGAGGCGGTCCACCATCTCCCGCGTGACCTTCCGCGGACGCCCGCTCCGGGGCCGGCGGAGGACCGGGAGCCCGTGCCGGCCAGTCTCGGCCACCGCGGCTTCCGCGGGCCGCAACACAGCGGCGGCGGCATCCCCGGCGACCTCGCCCGTGACGTGCCGCAGTCCCTCGATCACCAGCTCCCGCAGGGTGGTGTCACGCTGGGCCGCCAGCACCTTGACGCGGCGGAGCAGCGGGTCGGGAAGCTCGATGGTGGTCTTCACCCGTACATAAATATGGGTGTACGGGCCGACGTCAAGGGAATGGCTGGCGGTGAAACCAAGTCGGGCGCGGAATTGCCGGATCTCGGCCTGCAGCGCGGCGACATCCAGTCTCCGGGCGGAGCCTCAGCC
>CAIOTK010000315.1 GCA_903861185.1 uncultured Opitutia bacterium
CCAAACTCACCCCACAAGGTCTAAGACACCCAACCAACCCTCAATCCGAACCACCTGCCTGCATTGACAAGCCCACCCGAGACCAGACCCACCATGAACGCCACCAACCAAGCCATCGCCACCCTCCCCCTTCGCCGGGGGCCCATCGCCCGCCCCCAGAAGGCCGTCCTCTACGGTCCCGAGGGCGTGGGTAAGACCACCCTGGCCAGCCATCTTCCCGATCCTGTCTTCCTCGACACCGAGGGCGGCACCCATCACCTCGACGTGGTCCGTTTCGAGGGGATCCACTCCTGGGGCTCGATCACCGGCGCGGTGGCCGCCCTCGCGGCAGGCGGTCACGAATTCAAGACCCTCGTCATCGACACGGTGGACTGGGCCGAGAAGCGCCTCGCCGAGCACCTCTGCGCCAAGGCCAACAAGGAGAGCATCGAGGACTTCGGCTACGGCAAGGGCTACGTGCTGCTGGCCGAGGAGTTCGCAAAGTTCCTCGCCTCCCTCGACGCGCTTCTCACCCAAGGGATGCACGTCGTCTTCCTCGCGCATTCGACGGTGCGGAAGTTCGAGTCGCCCGACCAGGCCGGCAGCTACGACCGCTACGAGCTGAAGCTCAGCAAGCAGGTTGCCCCTCTCGTCCGCGAATGGGCCGACGCGATTCTCTTCGTGAACTTCATCACCCGCCTCGCCGAGAAGGACAACGGCAGGATGCGCGGCGTGGGTGGCAAGGAGCGCGCCCTCTTCACCACCCACACGGCGGCCTACGATGCCAAGAACCGCCACGGCCTGCCCGACAAGCTCGCCTTCGAAGCGACGGCGCTCACTCCGGTCTTCGGGGCGGCGGTGCCCGAGCCTGCCCCTGCATCCCAAACCCCGGCGAGCCTTGAGCAGGCTCCCGTCGCTGCCCCGGCCGCCACCACCAAGACGATCAGCAAGGCGATGGTCGACCGGATCTTCGCCACCTTCGGCGCGGACATGGCCCTGGTGGTCGACTTCCTCGTCGATCGCGGCCAGCTCGGCTACACCGAGGAGGGGTCGCTGGAGGATCTCGCCAACCTCGACCCGGCCTACGCCGCCCGGATGCTGGGCGAGCCGAAGCGCTTCCTCGAGGCGGTCCGCGCGTGGGCCGACCAAATCCCGGGCCTCGATGCAGACGCCCAACTCGCGGAGGAGGCCGCCGTCGCCCGATGAGCGCCCTGCGTCCCTCCAACCTCCCGAAGCTGGCGGTCTGCCCCTGCTACGAAAGCTCTGCGGTGGCCGGTCCTGCGGCCGAGCGCGGCAGCCTCCTCGACGCGGCCTTCCGCGATGAGCTGGTCGGCGAATCCTTGTGGCGCGACAAACTTCCCGCCGAGGGCGCGGCCGCGGTCTTGTGGGCGGTCGCGGTGGTGCGCTCCATCGCTGGACGCCACCGCATCCTCGCCCACGAAGACGAGTGCCGCACTCGCATGCTCGGCCTCGAAGGCACCGCCGACGCCATCGTGCCGGGCCGGCTCCTCCACTTCGACCTCAAGACCGGCCTGCGCCGCAACTACCGCGAGCAGATGGCCGCCTACGCCCTCGGGCTGATGGAGGCCCACTTCG
>CAIOTK010000316.1 GCA_903861185.1 uncultured Opitutia bacterium
AGTTTCTCCAGGATGTTCGAAACGTGGCGCTTCACCGTGTCCTCGGAGACGGCAAAGGCAGACGCGATTTCCTTGTTGGCGCGGCCGGCGGCGATGAGCACGAGAATCTCGCGTTCGCGCGGGGTGATGGCGGGCCCCAGACGTCGGGCGGCGAGGCGACGGGTGAGCTCCGGCTCGACGGCGCGACGGTCCTGGCCCACGCGCCGGAGGGCCTCAAGGAGCGCTTCCCGGGAAGCCGACTTCTGCAGGTAGCCCAGCGCGCCGGCGTCGAGCGCGGCCTGGATCTCGTCGTCGCGGGCGAAGGTTGAGAAAATGAGCACGCGGGCAGAGGGATCGTGGGCCCGCAAGGCGGCGGTGGCCGCGATCCCGCCCATACCGGGCAATTGCAGATCCATCAGGACGACGCGCGGCTCAAGCTCGCGGTAAGCGGCGAGCACCTCCTCGCCGCGCTCGACCTCGCCGACGACCTTGACTGTGTCGTCGAGCTCAAGGGAGGCGGCGAGACCGCTGCGCACGACGAAGTGATCGTCAACAATCAGGAGGGTCAGTGCGGTCATGAGCGGTAAAGGGCGGAGGTGGCTCAGCAACTCGATGAAGCCGAGGGGGCGGATGTCCTGGAGAACGGATCCAGCGGCAGGGTCACCTCTACAGTCGTGCCGCGCTGGAGGGCGCTATGCCAGACCACCTCGGCCCCGATCTTGCGGCCGCGCTCGCGAATGCCGGCACAGCCGAAGTGGCCGCGTCGGCCGGGCGGGTCCGCGGAGGGGTCGAAGCCGAGGCCGTTGTCGATCACGCGGAGGCGGAGGTGCGCCGGCGTGGTGGCGAGCTCGATGACGACGCGCGCGGCGCGGCCGTGGCGCACGGCATTGCTGACCGACTCGCGGGCGATCATCCGCAGATCGTGCACGGTGGCGGCCGGCAGGGTGGGAATCAGGGTGGGTGCCTCGACGCGGACATCGGTCTCGCCCTCGGCCCGGAAGCGCAGGGCGACGCTGCCGAGGGCGGCGACGAGGTCGCCCGCCGTCTCGGCGGGATCGCGCAGATCAGAGATGAGATCGCGGGTTTCGGTCTGGATGCGCGAAATTAAGTTGCGGGAGGCTGCGACCAGAGTCCGGGCCTTCTCGTCCGAGACGCGGGTGGCGAGGCCATCTAGCCGAAGGCTGACGCCAGCCAGTTCCTGTTCTAGCGTGTCGTGGAACTCGCGGGCGATGCGCTGGCGCTCCTCGTTGGCCGCAGCGAGCGCGATGCGACGGCGGAGGGCCTCGGTCTGACGACGGACCTGGCGGCGGAGAAGGGCGATCCAAAGTCCGGCGACGAGGGTCACGCCGCCGAGCGCGGCCAGCACCGCGGTGAGTCGGCGGGGCGTCCACCAGGAAGGCCGGCGCAGCACCTCGATGGCGGCCGCGTCGGTCGGGCGCAGGCTGACGAGGCCGGGATCGCCGCGGAAACCGGCGACGAAAAGGGTGGATTCAACCTGGCAGATGGCGGCCACCCGGAGCACGGACCCGACCGGGGGTGGATCGAACTCGTGGGTGACGCGGACCTGCACGGTCCGCTGGGTTCCCTGCAGCAGGAGCGTGCTCCCGGCGGGACCCTTGAAGGTGTCGCGCAAGGTGCCGGTCACCCGCACGAGGTGCCCGTCGTAATGGCCGTTCTGCAGGTTGCCGGGCCGCGAATACAGCTCGTCGAGGGCCTGCACCTCGGTGGGGGTGG
This sequence comes from uncultured Opitutia bacterium, assembly GCA_903861185.1. Classification (GTDB taxonomy): domain Bacteria; phylum Verrucomicrobiota; class Verrucomicrobiia; order Opitutales; family Opitutaceae; genus ER46. Next base: position 1,714 of record CAIOTK010000316.1, read on the forward strand.
GGGCTGGACCCGCCCGACGCGAGATGAGCTCGGCATCGATGACCGAGGCGCTGAACCGCTCCATCGAGGGGAATCCCGCCAAGGTGAGGGTCTCGCCCGGCGCAACCGGCGTCGGTCGGGTGAAACGCACGGCGAACGCGTTGGCGCCCTGCCGCAGGAAAACACCTTCATTGCCGAAGTCCGCGGCCACCACGCCCTCGAGCCGGACGCGACGTTCGCCCAGCCCATCGATGCGGAACGCCAGAAGTTCCTCGGCGGACACGACGGGCGCCGCGCTGGCCGGGGGCGCAGGCGTCACCACCTCGAGTTCGTCCCAGCTCTCCGCGTGCACGTAGGGCTGGACCAGTTGCCGGCGCGGCGAGTTGATCAGCCCGGCGGCGAGACCGGTGATGCGGATGCGGGAGTCAATCAGCGGGGGACCGTCGCGCGGGGCGGCCTCGATGCGGACCTCGATCACCCGTGAGCCCATCGCGAGGCGGATCACGCTGCGGTTGGCGCTGAGCGGGAGGACGGAGCGCACGATGCCTTCGACGGAGACGCGCTGGTAGTGGTAGCGGCTGAAGTGGAGATCGTCGTACTGGACCGGGATCCCGGGGGGCAGGGAGCGGCGCCCGAGGACGCGGTACGTGGCGAAGTCGACTCCGGGCAGATACAGGCCCATCCGCGTCTTTGCCGTGAGCTCGATCTCGTCCCCGACCCCCGGCAACGGAGGCCGCTCGAGGCGGAAGAAGGCTGTCGACGTTTCATCCTGGAGAAACAGGGCGGAAGCCCCTTCGACGAATACCACCACGCCGCGAAGACGCACCGGAATGCCGCGGTCAGCTTCGGCCGGGCTCAGGGACCGGATCTCCAGGGCCGTGGTGAGGAGGCGGGGCGGCTCCTGGGCGGGAACAGCAACCCACCCCAGGCCGAACAGCAGCGTCAGCAGGCGGAGCGGGTAGGGGAGGGGCACGCGGGGGAGGGAAGACCGTAGACACGATCGCGGAAACCGGAAACCGCCGGCCGGGAAGGCCGGCTGGGGTTCAGGCAACCGGGCGTGGAATCGGGAAACACGGACGTCCGCCGCGGCGGGCGGGAGGGAGCGCGCGTGGGCCGGTTAGCCGAAGAGCGCGGCGATGGGCTTGCCCCCGTCGGTGATGGGGACCGGGCGGGAGGCGTTCACAAGTTCCTTGGCGGGGTTGATGCCAAGGGCGGCGTAGATCGTGGCGTGGAAGTCGGGCACGGAGACGGGGTGCTCCACGATCTTGTTGGAGTAGGTGTCGGTGACGCCGTAGGCGCCCCGGTGCCTGAGGCCGCCCCCCGCGAGCACCAGCGAAAACGCGGCGGCCTGGTGGCCGCGGCCGCCGCCGCTGTCGAACTGGCCGGG
>CAIOTK010000317.1 GCA_903861185.1 uncultured Opitutia bacterium
CAGGCCGAGGCGGTGCAGTTCTCGCGGCGCGCGGACTACGCCGGGTTCGCCGCGGCCGAGCTGAAGCTCCGGCGGGACTTCGGCTACCCGCCTTACCGCCATCTGATCCAGCACCTGTTCCGTGGGCCTAACCCAGACAAGCTGCGCTTCTATGCCGAGCAGTGGGCGCGGCTGGTGGAGCGGGAGCTCGGCAACCGCGTGGAGCTGCGGGGCCCGTCCGCGGCGCCCATCGAAAAGATCAAGGACGAGTATCGCTGGCAGCTCTGGTACTTCACTGGCTCCGTCTCCCGGGTGGTGCCGGAGCTGGAACGCCTCCGCGCGGGCTTCGCGTGGGCGGAGGACATCACCCAGGTGCTGGACGTCGATCCGGTTAGCCTCGGCTGAACCGTCGGCGCGGCGAGTCCGGTGTTGTGTCCCGCGGCCTGCGCCGCCATCTCCGCGACGGCGCCGTGACGGCGCTGCCTCCCTCACGCCTCCGATGAAGATTTATTTCCTAGGCATCTGCGGCACCGCGATGGGCAACGCTGCCCTCTTGGCCCGCGCCGCCGGCCACGAAGTCTCCGGTGCGGACACTGGAGTCTACCCGCCGATGAGCACCGTGCTCGCCGAGGCGGGGATCGCGGTTCACGCGGGTTACGATGCCGGCCGGCTGGAGCGGCTCGCCCCCGACCTCGTGGTGGTCGGCAACGCGATGTCGCGGGGTAATCCCGAGGTCGAGTGGCTGCTGGAGTCGCGCGCGCTGCCCTTTACTTCGCTGCCTTCGCTGTTGCACGACACGATCCTGCGGCGGCGCCGGAACATCGTCGTCTGTGGCACGCACGGTAAAACCACTACCACTGCCCTCTGCGCCTTCCTGCTGCGGGCGGCGGGCGCCGATCCCGGCTTTCTGATTGGCGGGGTGCCCCAGGATCCCCCCTGCGGCAGCTGGCTTGGGGAACCCGCTGCTCCGTTTGTGATCGAGGGAGACGAATATGACAGCGCCTTCTTCGACAAACGAAGCAAGTTCATCCACTACGCGCCGCACGTGGCCGTGCTGAATAACCTCGAGTTCGACCACGCCGATATTTTTCGCGATCTCGCCGATATCCAGCGTTCCTTCACGCACTTCACCCGGCTGGTGCCGCGTAACGGCTGGATCGTGCTCAACGGCGATGATCCGAACCTTGCCGCCCTTGGGGCCACGTCCTGGACGCGCCAGGTGCGGGTGGGCCGCGGGGCGGAAAACGATGTGGTGCTCTCGGATTTCGCAGAGACGCCGTCTGGGGCCTCGTTCCGCTTGGCGTGGCGCGGACGGCCGTGGGCCCGGGTGGAGTGGGGACTGAGCGGCGAGTTCAACGCCCGCAACGCCGCGATGGCGGCGACGGCCGCCGCGCTCGCGCTTCGCCCGGAGGATCCGACGAGCCTCGATCTGGGCGCGCTTGCGTCCTTCCGCGGGGTTCGTCGCCGGCAGGAGATCCGTCTCGCCGCGGCGGGTCTGACGGTGATTGAGGATTTCGGGCATCATCCGACCGCGCTCGCCGCGACGCTCGACTCCCTCCGGGCGCGATACCCGGCCGCGCGGCTGTCCGCCGTGTTCGAGGCGCGGAGCAACACCGCGCGTACGAAGCGCATGCAAGACGCGTTTACGGAGGCCCTAGGACGAGCCGATGCGGCGTTCATCGGTCCCGTCAGTCGGGCCGAGCGTGTGCCCGCCGCCGAGCGCTTTGCGCCCGAGGAGGTCGTCGCTGACCTCGTCGCGCGGGGTCGCGTCGCGGTCACCGCCCCGACCAACGCGGACCTGCTGGTCCGCTTGGCGGCTAGGGTGCGACCGGGCGGCGAGGGTCCGGAGGTGGTCGTGTTCTTCACCAACGGCAGTTTTGACGGGATAATCGACGGCTTCGTCGCCGCGTCCCGCGTCGGCGGCTGAAACCGGAGTTGCCGCTTGCTTCGCCGGAGGCGTTCGCCGTCCTTCTGGCCTCTGAGTCATGATGCCCCGACTTCTTCCCGGATTGCCCCGCTTGCGCCGGTTCGTGTCGCTCCCCGTGCTGGTGCTGCTGCTGCTCTCCGGCGGATCCGGCGGGACTTTTGCCGCCGCCGACGCGCGCGATCCGATGTTGGCCCGCGTTTTCCCGTCGATCGTGCGCATTGAGGCGATTCGACTCCGACCGACTGACGGACGCCTGACTAAGGAGTGGTCGGGGGGCAGTGGGGTTGTGATCTCCGCCGAGGGCCATGTGCTGACGAACTGTCACGTAACCGAGGACGGTGACTTTTTTCGAGGGTATCTCCACGATGGCTCGCAGCTGGAAGCGGTGTTGGTCGGCCAAGATCCGTTGACGGATCTCGCCGTCATCCGCCTTAACTTGGCCCAGCTTCCCGCCGGGGCGCCGCCCCTGCCGGTGGCTCAGTTCGGGGATTCGGCGGCGCTGCGTGTCGGCGAGGAAGTCTTCGCGTTGGGTAGCCCGGGCTTTTTAGCGCAATCCGTGACGCAGGGCGTCGTGTCCAACCCCTCGTTGGTTCTTCCCGAGCAGACGGTGGGGAAGATGATGCTGCGGGGGGAGGATGTGGGGCAATTCGTGCGGTGGGTGCTGCATGACGCCCGGATCTTTGGCGGCAACAGTGGCGGACCTTTGGTGAATACCCGCGGCGAGGTCGTGGGCATCAATGAGATTGGGGTGGTCGGCCTCAGCGGCGCGATCCCCAGCAATCTCGCCCGGGAGGTGGCCCGGCAGTTGATGACCTCGGGCAAAGTGGTGCGTGGCTGGAGTGGTCTGACTGTACAGCGTCGGCTGGAGGCGGCGGGCAAGGGGGAGGGGGTGGTGGTCGGAGACGTCGCGGAGGGCTCCCCTGCGGAGGCGGCGGGTTTCCTGCCCGGAGACCTCATCTTGGCCTGTGACGGGCAAGCCATCGAGGGAGCCGAGGAGAAGGCGGTCGCGCACTTTCATCGGTTGGAGGCGAGCCGGCTACCCGATGAAGAGCTGGAGGTTCGCTTACGGCGCGATGGTGCCGAGGGCGTGCGGCGCGTCCGGTTGGTGGCCCGTGAAGCGGCCCGTTCCGACGACGTCGAATTCCGGACTTGGGGTGCCGTGATGCGCGACCTCACCCAGCGCATCTCACGTCTCGAGCGGCTGCCCGACTCCCGCGGCGTCTGGTTGGAGAATGTGCGTCCCGCCGGCCCCGCAGGGCAGGCTGAGCCGGTGCTTCGGCGTGGGGATGTGCTGATCGCGGTCGAGGGCCGTCCCGTGGAAGGCGTGGCGGAATTGCGGCGGATGACCGATGAGTTGCTGCGGGACGCGCCCAAGGGGGTGCGCACCGTGCTGGCGGAAGTCCGGCGTGACGGCGCCCGGGTGAGTTCGGTGGTAGAGCTGCGCACCGCGAGTGAGCGAAATTTTCCGCCGCAGGCCCGGAAGGCCTGGCTTGGCGTCTCCTCCCAGCCGCTCACGCCCAAGCTCTCGGCCCGCCTGGGGATCAAGGCGGAGGGTGGGGCGCGGTTGACCCGCATTTATCCCGGCACGCAGGCGGAGAGCGGGGGCTTGCAGGTGGGCGACGTACTCCTCGCCCTCGACGGCACGCCCGTCGCGGCCCGCCGGCCCGAGGACACGGACGTGCTGGCCCGCCAAGTCCGGCAGTACCGGGCGAGCACCACGGTAAAGGTCTCCCTCTGGCGCGAGGGCGCGCCGCGCGAGCTCACGGTAGTGCTGGAGGAACAGCCGATCCCCGCGGCGGAGATGGCGTGGTGGGAGGACATCCAGCTTGAGTTCTCAGCCCGGGAGCTCGCCTTCGATGACCGCATTCGGCTCCAGCTGACCAACGCCCAGACTGGAGCGCTCGTGGAGAGCGCGATCCCTGCCGGTTGGGCGGCCTTAGCCGGCCTGCGGGCCGACGACCTCATTGAGGCGGCCGATGGCCGGTCCGTGGCCTCTTTGGCGGAACTCCGGGCCGCGCGAGCCTCCGCGCTGGAGGCCAAACGCGAGTGGTGGGTGCTGCGGGTGCGTCGCCGCGGCCAGACCCTGCTCGTCGAGATCAGCCTCAAACCCGCGCTTTCCCCCCGATGATCCCCTTTCTTCGCTCCTTCCTCCCGCTCGTTGCCGCTCTGTTCGTCCCGGTAGCCGCCTCCGCGGCCCCCGGCGTGGCCGCCGACTTGGTGCGGCGCTATGCTGACGCGATCGTCGGGGTGGAGCTGGTCGTTACCGTCAAGGTGAAGATGGGTGACCGCGAGATGCCCCCGCGCGAGCAACGAATCGAGGTCAACGGCACCGTCGTGACGCCGGAGGGATTGACGGTGACTAGCCTAGCGGGGGTCGATCCGCAGGTGCAGTTCGACGCGATGCGCGCGGCCGGCATGGGGTCCCGCGGCGCGGAGCTGGTGGGGGCCGATTTCAAGGAGGTGAAGTTGCGGCTCGCCGACGGCCAAGAGTTGCCCGCGCGCTTTGTGCTGAAGGATGCGGATCTCGATCTCGCGTTCATGGCGCCCGAGGAGCCGGCCGCCGGGCGCAAGTTTCCCCACGTCGCGTTGGGCGAGGCGGTGCAGGGCGACTTGCTCGGGACCTTCTATTACGTCGCCCGCGCTTCCAAGGCGCTGCAACGGGTGCCGCTGGTGCGCTCGAGCGAGGTGATGGGCGTAGTCGAAAAGCCTCGCCGGCTCTACTTACTTTCGGAGCAGGCGGCGGGCAGCCCGATGTTCGACGCGGGCGGCCGATTGCTGGGCATCTCGCTGCAGCACTTCGCCAACGGACGGCCCACGGGGACCGTAGTGCTGCCAGCGGGAGACATCGCAGACATTGCGCGGCAGGCCGCTGCGTCGATGGCCCCCCGCTGAGCCGGCTGTAGCTCAGCGCAGCCGGAGCAGTTCGGCGGTGGCGGGCACGTCCTTGATGATCTGCGCCGGTTCCGGGCCGACTCCCAGGTAGCGCAGGTTCGGCAGGCGTTCGTCGGCCGGTCGCTGACCGCCGGCGTAAGCGGTGTCGAGGATCGCGCCCATCATTGCGGCTACGTACTGGCGCGCAGCGGCGGGGAGCTCGGCGAAACGCCGCACCCGCGAGAGGTCGCCCGTCCAGCCTTCGTGCCGAGAATAAACGGGACGCAACGTGCGGCGGACCGATTCATTGCGAGGCACGTGGGCATGCCGGCGGCCATGCGCGTCCTCGTAGGCGGTACAAATCAGCAGGTCGCCGCGCCAAGCGCCCTCGTGACTCAGGGCGTCGGACTTGTTGATCATCAGGTCGTGGAAGCCTCCGTAGCGGAGAGCGTCGCCCTTCTCCACGGCGTCGAACCAGCCGACCATCCGCTGGCGGCCCGTGCTGGTGCCGAACTCCAGCAACTTCAGCTTTTCCGCGAGTGGGTGGCCGTCCTCCATCCGGGTCAGGAAGGTGTGCGTTCCGACCTTAGTGTCATATGCCTTCGCGACCCCGAAGGTGTGGATATGTTGCACCGGGATCCCGGCACTCTCGAAGAGCTCCGGCGTGTAGGTGTGGGACGCGGTGACGTTCGGCGAATATCCGTGGCGCTTGTCGAGCCAGTAGGCCTGGCCGAACTCGCCGATCACGGTGCGGCCCGCCGCTAGTTCGCCCAAAATCAGTTCCCGGACCTCGGTGATGTTAGCCGCCAGTGCGTGGCCGGCTGACCAGTACGCTTCCGTGAGCGCTGCGAGGTCGAGGGTGAAGGGCTCCGCGCCACGGAAGCGGGTGAAATCGAAATCGGACTCCGGGAATACCCCGAGCGCGATTGCCTCCGCATTGGCCCGGCGCTCGGCGGCGGCCAAAGTGTCGAAGAATCCCGCCCAGGCTGCCGCTGGCACGCGGCAAACGTGCTGGATCGTGCGGCAGGCGCGATCTGCCCGCTGCGCCAGCTTGCGGGCGAACGTCTCCCGCTCGCCAAGAAACTCGCTGAAGGTGATCTGCTGCTGACCCACTTCGTCGAGGTACGCGGGCGTGATGCCGCGGCCCGTCGAGCCCCGCGCTTCCTCTCGCAGGACCTCGACGCGGTAGTGCTCCCAAGCCAGATCCAGCAGCCGGTGGGTAACGTCCGAGACCAGCGCGCGCTCGTCGATCCGCAGGCGGGAAAGAATTGCGTGTCCCTTGCGCTCTAGGGGCCGCGTCTCCCACCAGAGCTTGCGTGGATCCGCCACGACCCCGCAGCCGACGCAAAGATGCGCGGCGTCGCGCACGACCACCCCGGCGGGGAGGAGGTTCAGCTTGATGCCGCCGGCCGTGTGGCCGGAGTTGGCCCCGCCGTTGACCTTCAGGACTACGGAGACCGGGTGGGGCGTGCCGCGCAGTTCGTCGGCGATTTCCGGGATAAGCCGGCCTTTGCCCTCGTCACCGAAGGAGATGCCGACGTCGGCGATGAGGCGGCTGGAAAAGGGAGGCAGGGACATGGTTGCGTTACGCGCAACCGGGCCCGGGGGATCCTGTTGCCGGAAAGGGAAAACGCGACCGTCCCGGGGAGCGCAAACAGAAAAGCCCCGGGCCGCCGTCGCCCGTTTTAGCGGGCGGGCGTCAGCGGTGCGAGCAAGCCGATGGCCGGCTCGTTCCGGAACTCGCGGGCGATGTCGAGCGCGGTCACTCCGAGCTTGGAAACTACCTTGGGATCGACGCCGGCACTGAGGAACAACTGTACCATTTCGGCGCTGCCACTGGCGGCCGCCTCGTGCAGCGGGGTACCTCCGCGCTCGCTCAGGGCACCCGCGCGCGCGCCACCCTTGAGTAGGGCCCGGGCGATCGCCACCCGGTCCTTCGCCGCGGCGTGGTGGAGCGGCGTCCAGCCGAGTTTGTCGAGCTCATCGGGCCGCGCCTTCCGGGCCAGGAGCGCCTCAACCAGCGCGAGGTTGCCCCGCTCAACGGCGAGGTGCAGCGGCGTGCGCCGACTGCGGTCCGGCCCGTCCACGCCGGCGCCCGCCTCAAGGAGGAAGAGGGCGATCTCGTTGCGGTTGCGTAAAATCGCCTGGTGCAGCGGGGCCAGCGCCGCCTCCGGACTCCCCTGCACCGCGGCCGGCCGTAGCTTCACGTGCAGCCGGACATCCTCGAGGTCGCCGCGGGCGATCGCCTCGTCGATGGTCGCGTGCTTGGGGGCGGGATCGAGCGACGAAGCCACGCCCGCAGCCGGGACGGCGACGCCGGCGGTCCAGACGATGGCGTTCAGGACGAGGGTACGGAAGTTCATCTCCCACCAGTTACGATGAAAGTGGCCGCCGGTGAACCCAAATGTGCGCGCACCCGCACCGGTGAACACCCAACCAAGGGTCTGCCGCTCCCCGCGCGCCAGCGCCGCGCGGACCGCTGGATTGCCGGAGCGGGGGCCGTCCTGTCCGAGGCTGGCTGGCGGTGGCCGGGCCTGCAGCACCGGGACGACACCCGGTGAGAACCGCAGGTGGTAGTACCATTCATCCTCGATGGTGAACGGTCGTACGCCGCGGGTGACCTCGTGCGTGGCAAGCAGGATCTCCGCCGGGCGCCAGACCGGGTTGACCGACCAATCGGCTTCGAAGCGTCCGCCAAGGACCGCGAGCAGCGCGTCCGCCAGATCCCCTGGGGAGGGTTCGAGCGCGAAATGGAGCACCGCAAGCCCGCGTCCGGCGGCGGTGTGCTGGCGGAGCGCTACTGCCTGGTCTCGCGCGACGTGGCGATCGAGGCCGTCGGAAAACAGTACGAGGGACGCCGCCTCCGCGAGCCGGGCGGGCTCGGGCCAGCCCTGGACGACGGCGGTGCGTACCGGCAGGCCTGAGGCGGCGAGCGCGTCCGCCAGTAGCCGTGAGCCGGTGGGGAACCGGTGCTCGCCGGGCCCGTGGCTGGGCTCTCCGGCGACAAAGAGCACCAGCGGCGCCACTGAAGGGTCCGCGGCACCGACGGGGCCCGCGAGCGCGGCGAAGAGCAGCGCGCGGAGCATCGGGCGGGGGCTGCGGATCAGCGGAAGGCCTTGCGCAGGAAGGCGAGGCCCTTGACGGCGATGTCGTTGCGGCGCGGCTCGATCCGGCGCCAGATGGCGGCTGCCCGGGCGATGACTTTCACGTCGGTCGTGAACGACTCGATCACCACGTCTCCCTTGTAGCCGATCGACTTAAGCGCCTTCACGATTGACGGCCAGGCGATGTGGTCACCGCCCGGCGTGCCGCGGTCGCTGCCGCAGGCGTGAAAATGGCCGAGCAGGCGCCCGGCCTTCCGGATCGCGGCCGCCTGATCCTTTTCCTCGATGTTCATATGGAACGTATCGAGGTGCAGCTTCACGGCGGGAGATTTGACGGCGCGGACCAGTCGCAGGCCCTGATCGCAGGTATTCAGGAAGTCGGTCTCGAACCGATTGAGCGGCTCGATGCAGATCGTAACGCCCTTGGCGCGAGCGTAGGCGGCGAGCTCCTTGAGGTTCTTCACCACGAGGGCCCATTCCTGTTTTTGCTGCGCGGGCTCGACCGCGTCGGCCTTGCCGACCACCGAGTAGACGGGCCCGATGAGCGAGGGGCAGCCGAGGATGACAGCTTGGTCAATCAAGGCCTTGCAGTAGGTCATCGCGGTGGCCTGCTCTTCGGGCGTGCCGCGGAAGTCGCGGCCGGGACCCATGCACGCGCAGACGCTGCCGATGGCGATGCCGGCCTTGTCGGCCGCGGCGCGGACCTGCGCCGGGTCGATGTGCGAGGGGTCCTCGATCGGGATCTCGACGGTGTCGAAGCCCCAGCGCCGGAACTGGCGGAAGAGGGCGGTGCTCTCGGTGGTGAACGGCGAGGTGAACAGGAACGAGTTGATGCCGAAGCGCATGACGGGAGTTGGGTGGTGGGGAAGAGTGGATTCGCGGGGCGGTGGGGGGGAGGATGAAAGCGGCGCGGAGCGGAGGGCAAGCGTGCTTGCGCGCCCGGAGGCTCAGGCGAGGAGCCCCTTGACCACCTGGGCCGGCTCGACGCCGGTGAGGCGCATGTCGAGTCCCTGGGCGCGGTAGGTGAATCGCAAGTGGTCGAGGCCGAGGCAGTGCAGCAACGTCGCATTCAGGTCGTTGAGGTGCACCGGGTCGCGGGTGATATTGTACGAAAAGTCGTCAGTCTCGCCGTACACCACGCCGCCCTTGATGCCGCCGCCGGCGAGCCAGACGGTGAAGCAGCGCGGGTGGTGGTCGCGGCCGTAATTGGTGCGGGTGAGCGTGCCTTGGCTGTAGACCGTGCGGCCGAACTCTCCGGCCCAGATCACGAGCGTATCCTGCAGTAGTCCGCGCTGCTTGAGGTCCGCGATGAGGCCATAGCAGGCCTGGTCGGTGTCGCGGCACTGGATGCGCAGGTGCTCGGGCAGGGTCCCGTGTTGGTCCCAGCCGCGGTGGTTGATCTGCACCACGCGCACGTCGCGTTCGGCGAGGCGGCGGGCGAGCAGGCAGCTGGCGGCGAAGGAGCCGGGCGTCTTCACGTCGGGCCCGTAGAGCTCGAGCGTGGCCGGAGACTCGTCGCGGATGTCGGTGAGTTCCGGGACGCTGGTCTGCATCCGGAACGCCATCTCGTACTGGGCGATGCGCGTGAGCGTTTCCGGGTCGCCGTAGCGCTCGTGGTTGAGCTGGTTGAAGCCGCCGAGGGCGTCGAGCATCGCGCGGCGGGTGGTGGCGTCGACGCCGTTGGGATTCTCGAGAAAAAGGACGGGATCGCCTTGGGCGCGGAGGGCGACGCCGTGGTGGCGGGTGGGCAGGAAGCCGCTGCTCCACATCCGGGTGAACAGGGCCTGCGCGGCGACTTTCGGGGAAAATTTGGGCGTCAGGACGACGAACGCGGGCAGGTCGTTGTTTTCGCTGCCGAGCCCGTAACTGAGCCAAGCGCCGAGGCTGGCGCGACCCGGGATCTCGCTGCCGGTCATCAGAAAGGTGCAGGCGGGATCGTGGTTAATCGCGTTGGTGTGCACGCTGCGCACGATGGCGAGGTCGTCGACTACGCGGGCGGTCCAAGGTAGCAGCTCGCTCACCCAAGCGCCGCTCTGGCCGTGGCGGTTGAACTTGAACAGCGAGGGGGCCACCGGGAAACGGGTCTGCCCGCTCGTCATCGTCGTGATGCGCTGGCCCTGGCGAATGGAGTCGGGCAGGTCTTGGTCGAAGCGCTCCTGCAGCTGCGGCTTGTAGTCGAACGTGTCGAGCTGCGAAGGCCCGCCGTTCATATGCAGGTAAATGATACGCTTCGCGCGGGGCGCGAAGTGGGGGAGGCCCGGGAGTGGGGGGTGGACGCGGGCGTCCAGCGGGTTGCCGGGTCGGGGCGCGGCGCCGAGGCGGCCGGCCAACTGGGCGAGGGCGAGGCCGCCGAGGGAGAGGCCTGCGCCGGAGAAGAACTGCCGGCGGGTGAGCTGGCGCAGGTAGTCGTGGCAGGGGTTCATCGGCTCAGTTGCGGTTGATAACCTCGTCGAGGTTGAGCAGCAGATTGGCGACCATCGTCCAAGCGGCGAACTCGCCCGGCTCGAGAACGGTGGCGGGCGCGGATTCGCCGTTCCGAATCACCTCGCGGGCGGCCTCGGGATGGCGCGCGAAGTGTTCCCGGTGCTGTGCGAGGTTACGCGCGAGCAGGGCGGACTCCGCTGGGGTGGGGAGGCGCGCGGTGGCTTGCCGGAAGGCCTCGGTGAGCCGCTCCGCCTCTGGCCGGGCGGGGAGGAGCAGGCGCTCCGCGAAGCCGCGGGCGGCCTCGAATTGTTGCACGTCGTTCATCAGCGCAAGGGCCTGCAGCGGAGTGTTGGAACGGGAGCGGGCCACGCAGAAGGTCTCGCGGGCGGGGGCGTCGAAGGTACTCATCGCCGGCGCCGGGGCGGTGCGCTTCCAGAAGGTGTACAGGCTGCGCCGGTAGAGTGCGGCGCCCTGGTCCTGCACGTAGACCTTGGTGTTACTCCCGCCGAAGGCGACTGGCTCCCAGATATTCACCGGCTGGTACGGTCGCACTGGCGGTCCGCCGATCTCCGGCCGCAGTAATCCGCCCAACGCGAGCGCCTGATCGCGCAGCACCTCGGCGTCGAGCCGCAGGCGCGGCCCCCGGCCGAGTAGCCGGTTCTCCGGGTCTGCGTCTAATAGCGTGGGCGAGACGCGCGCGTCCTGCCGGTAGGTGCGCGACGTGACGAGCAGGCGGACGAACCGCTTGACGTCCCAGCCGCCCGCTTGGAACTCCGCCGCGAGCCAGTCGAGCAACTCCGGATGGGTTGGGGTTTCTCCCTGCAGGCCGAAATCGGCCGGAGTGCGCACAAGCCCCGCGCCGAAGAGTTGCCCCCAGAATCGGTTCACGGTGACGCGGGAGGTGAGGGGATGGCGCGCGTCCACGAGCCAGCGTGCGAGGTCGAGCCGGTCGGGCCGTGCCCCCCGGGGCTGAAGCGGAGGGAGGAATGCTGGGGTGGTGGGCTCCACCTTCTCGCCTGGCTGGTCGTATTGGCCCCGCTTCAGCACGTGGGCTGGTCGAGGCTCCGCCAGTTCGCGGGAGATGGGGGAGAGTGGGAAGCGCTGTTCGTAAGCCACCTGTTCCGCCATCACCCGGCGCGACGCGTGGGCCTCCGGTTCCAGGTCGCCGCGAAGCGGACCGTAGATGAAGTTGTGGTAGAACCGCTCGATCCGCGCCTTCTCCTCTCCCACCTGCTGCGTGCCCGAGAGGCCGACGAGGAAGTTGATGTCGTGGCGCAGCATCAGGGTGGAAAAACCGCGGGCCCCGGTCCGCAGGCTGTTCACCCACGCTTCTTTGGAAAGCAGCGGGTCCTGCGCCGCGTTGGGGCTGGTGAGCACGGCGCCCGCACGGTCCCACCAGGCGGCGCCGCCGCGCTGTGCGACCCGGATGCCGGTGTACGCCTTACCTTCGCGCACTTCGGAGTCGCAGGCGGAAAGCTCCAGCCGGGTGTACTGCCCGGCGGGAGGCAGCGGTCCGGCGTGGAGCGCGTCGCGGGCGATCTCCGGGCCAAACGCTTGCGGGTCGCCCCAGATCATCCGGCGGGTGCCCTCCTCGGCGAGGAACTCGACACTTACGGCGCGGGGCGGCCGCGCGGGATCGGGGTTGAGGTGGATGTACGCGGTGGCCGCCGTGCGCACCACCAGGTTAACCTCTCCGGCGGTGAAAAGCACCGGGCGTTCTACGTCGCCCTCAAGCCGCAGCGCCCGGCGCCCACCCGCCACTGGCACGGCTGGGCCTTCCCGCCATTCCCCGGGGGGCGGCGGTGCGAGTACGGTCGTCGGGGTTGGCAGGTCAGAGTCCTCCGCCCACACCACCTCGTAAGTGACCTGCCCGGCGGTCCGGCGCTCCCGGCTACGGCCGCGCGCGCCGGAACCGTCTTCCCGCAACGCGTCAGCCCGGGCACTCAGTGCCGCCTCGAGCGGACCCGCTAAGGCGTCGAGTTCGGCGATGCGGCGCTGCGTGGCCTCGTTAGGGGCGATCACCACGATGGGTGCAGAGATGCGTACGTTGCCGTCCCAGCAGCGATCGGCGAGCCCCTTGAAGAAGGCGCCCAGCGCGTAGTACTCCTTCTGGGAAAGCGGGTCGAATTTGTGGTCGTGGCACGAGGCGCAGCTGGCGGTAAGCCCGAGGAACACGGCCGCGGTGGTGTCCACTCGATCGGCAGTGTTGCGTGCCTCCGCCTCCGCTTCGATCGACCCGCCCTCGGAGGTGGAAAGATGGTTGCGGTTGTACCCTGAGGCGACCAGCTGATCGATCGTCGGCGAGGGCAGCAGGTCCCCCGCTAGCTGCTCGATGGTGAAGCGATCGAAGGGTAGGTTGCGGTTGAAGGCGGACACGACCCAGTCGCGGTACGGCCAGATGGTGCGGATATTATCGAGGTGCAGCCCGTGCGTGTCGGCGTAGCGGACGGCATCGAGCCACGGTCGGGCGAAGTTCTCCCCGTAGCGGGGCGAGGCGAGCAGGCGTTCGACGACCCGTTCGTAGGACCCCGGAGCTCGGTCCGCGAGGAAGGCGTCGACCTCCGCTGGGGTCGGGGGCAGACCGGTCAGGTCTAGGCTGAGGCGGCGGATGAGGGTCTCGCGCGGCGCCTCTGGCCGGAGCGACCAGCCGCGAGCCGCGAGCCGCTGACCGATGAAGCGGTCAACTGGATGCTCCGCGGCGCCGCCGGCGGCGGGCGGAAGGCTGGCGCGTGCGACCGGCAGAAATGCCCAATGCGCCTGGTACGCTGCCCCCTCCTGAATCCAGCGCCGCACCAGCGCCCGTTGCTCGGGACTGAGCGCCGGCTTGTGGGACTCGGGCGGGGGCATCACCTCGTCGGCGTGCGGGCTGATAATGCGCTGCCAGAGCTCCGAGGCGTCCGGGTCGCCAGGCACGATCGCGCGCACGCCGCGGCGCTCCGCATAGGCGCTGGCGGGGTCGTCCAGCCGCAAGCCAGCCTTCCGGTGCGCCGCGTCCGGTCCGTGGCACGCGAGGCAATTCTGCGCGAGGAGCGGACGGATGTGCTCGTTGAAGCTCAGCGGCGCGTCGGCCGCCACCGCGGCAACGGGCAGCGCGAAGAGTCCGGCGAGCGTGACGACGAGGCGGGCAGTGGGCATCGGGCGGGGCGCGGGGTTAGGGGGACGTTGCCGGGCAGCGCACGCTGGGTCAACTGCGGCGGGGCGGGTTTTGGTTGCCGGCGCCGCGGCAATCGAAACGCTCGCGCCATACCCCTTCGTTATGCGCCTCGACCTTACCCGCTTCGTCGCCTTGGTCCTCGCTCTGCTGTCCGCCGCGCGCGCGGCTGTCCCCGCTTCCGGCTGGACGGAGTTCCGCGGTCCCACAGGGCAGGGCTTGGCGACCGCCGAAGGGCTGCCCGAGCGCTGGAGCGAGACGGAGAACGTACGCTGGAAAACCCCGTTGCGCGGCAAGGGCTGGTCCTCTCCGGTTGTTCTGGACGGCCAAGTGTGGCTGACCACCGCGACTGAGGATGGCCGCGAGCTCTCGGTGCTCGCGGTGGACCAAGAAACGGGCCGCGTCGTGCACGATCGCAAGCTCTTCTCCGTCGCGGAACCGCAGTATGCGGACAAGTTCAATAGTTATGCGTCACCCACGCCGGTGCTCGAGCCGGGGCGAGTGTATGTTACCTTCGGGTCCGCTGGCACCGCCTGCCTTAACACTGCGACCGGCGAGGTCCTCTGGGAGCGCCGCGACCTGCCCTGCAATCACTGGCGCGGTGCCGGTTCCTCGCCCACGCTGTGGGAGGGCTTACTGCTGCTGCATTTCGACGGCGCGGACCAGCAGTACGTGGTGGCGCTGGACAAGCGCACCGGGCGCACGGTCTGGCGGACCGATCGCTCGATCGACTTCCAGGATCTGACGCCCGAGGGGAAGCCGATTCGCGACGGCGATTTCCGCAAGGCTTTCTCCAGCCCGCTGGTGATCCAGCACGAGGGGCGGCCGGTGCTGATCAGCGCCGGGTCGAAGGCCACGTACGCCTATGACCCCGCCACCGGACGGGAGCTCTGGCGGGTCGAAGAGCGGCGGCATCACTCCGGCACGGTCCGGCCGGTCGTTGCTCATGGGCTCGTATTCACGGCCACGGGCCTGCCGAAGGGGGAGTTGTGGGCGGTGCGCCTCGGCGGGCAGGGCGTCGTCACCGAGTCCCACGTTGCCTGGAAGTTCGCGAAAAATGTCCCCAACCGTCCCTCGCCTGTGGTGGTCGGCGACCTGCTCTTTATGGTGCATCAGGACAGCGGGGTGGTGACCTGCCTCGAGGCCGTTTCCGGGCGCGAGTTGTGGAGTGAGCGCCTGCCGGGAACGGGCAACTACTCTGCCTCGCCGGTGCACGCCGCGGGACGGCTCTATTTCTTTAACGAGCGTGGCCACGGCAGCGTGATCGCGGCGGCGCGCGAGTACCGCCTGCTGGCCGAAAACAAGCTGGAGGAGGGCGCGATGGCGTCGCCGGCAGTTGCCGGCCGGGCAATCTACGTGCGCACGCGGGGCCACCTCTATCGGCTGGAGCAGCGTTGAGCGCGCTGACCGATGGCGCCGGGGTGACCGGCGCGTCGGGAGTGGCTTACCGGTGGATTGCCAAGGCCCTGCTGCCCGGTTTGCTTCTGTATTATGGAGCGCGAGTTTTATCTCCCGGACCGGAGTGGGTGCCTCCTGCTGGCCTTCGCGATTCTTATCCTCGCCGGCTGTGGCGAGCCTCCCGCCGAGCAGTCACGCCGATCGCGGGAAGCGGAATTGCTCGCGGCCGAGGCGGCCTTTGCGATCAATCTGCGGGACTGGCCGCGAGCGGAGCAGACGCTGGCGCGGGCGACGGAGCTAGACCCGGCTCGCGCCGACCTCTGGCTGAGCCTCGGTTCAACGCGGGTCCGCGCTGGCCGGAAGCCCGAAGCCCGTGAGGCCTACTTGAAGGCGCTGCGGGCCTTCGAGCAGTCTGGGGATACCGCCGCGGCGAAGAGCGACCCCGGGCCGACCTTGGCCCAGATCCGCACGCTCGCGTTGCTGGGTCGGATGCCGGAGGCGCGGTCCCTCGCCGCCGAACTGCCGCGCCGGTTCCCCGCCCATCCCTTAATCCGGGCCTTCCGCGAATCCGGTGGGGTCGACCAAATGCTCCAAGAGCCAGCCTTTCGGGAACTCGCCCTCGGGGCGGGGGCCCGATGACGCCCGACGAGTTCCGCCGCCGCGGCCATGAGCTGATCGAGCGGATCGCGGCCTACCGCGAGGGTCTGGCCGCCCGGCCCGTGCGGAGCGCTGCGGCGCCGGGTGCCCTCCGCGCGCGCCTGCCTGCGGTCCCGCCCGCGGCGCCCGAGCCCTTCGACGCGATCTGGCGCGATCTGGACGAGTTAATTGTCCCGGGACTCACCCATTGGCAGCACCCCCGCTTTTGCGGTTACTTTCCCGCCAACGCCGAGCTCTCCTCGGTGCTGGGCGACCTCGCCAGCAGCGGTTTTGGGGTGATCGGACTCTCGTGGCAATCCAGCCCGGCCCTGACCGAGCTCGAGGAGGTGGTGACCGACTGGCTGCGCCAAATGCTGGGTTTGTCTGCGGGCTGGAGCGGCGTACTTCAGGATACCGCCTCGACCTGCACTCTAGTGGCGCTCCTCTGTGCGCGGGAGCGGGCGGGCGGTTTTCCCGCCGAGGGGCCGGGCGGGCAGGGCGGCGCCGCACCGCTGGTCGTGTACCATTCGGAGCAGGCCCACAGCTCCGTGGTGAAGGCCGCGCTCCTCGCGGGTTTCGGGCGGGATCACCTGCGCGCGATCCCGGTGGATGCGAACTACGCCCTCCGGCCGGATGCGCTTGCGGCCGAGATGATGCGGGATCGCGCCGCGGGACGGATCCCCTGCGCCGTCGTGGCTACGACCGGCACCACCGCCAGCACGGCCCTGGATCCCGTCTCGGAGATCGCGGCGCTCTGCGCGCGCGAAGGCGCCTGGCTTCACGTCGATGCGGCGATGGCCGGCGCAGCGATGATTTTGCCCGAATGCCGGTGGATGTGGCAGGGCGTGGAGGGGGCGGACTCCGTGGTCGTGAACGCCCATAAGTGGCTCGGCGCCGTCTTCGACTGCTCCGTGTATTTCGTCCGCGATCCCGCCCTGCTCGTACGCGTGATGAGCACAAGTCCGAGTTACCTGCGCACGGCGGTCGATGGCGAGGTGCGGAACTTGCGCGACTGGGGTATTCCGCTCGGGCGGCGGTTTCGGGCGCTCAAGCTCTGGTTTCTTCTGCGCGAGCAGGGCGCGGACGGCCTCGCGCGCCGCCTGCGGCGCGACCTAGTGCTTGCGCAGTCGCTGGTTGCCGAAGTGGCGGCTGCCTCCACCAACGGCTGGCGGCTGGTGGCGCCGACGCCGCTGCAGACGGTTTGTGTCCGCCACGAGCCCCCGGGGCTGGTAGGTGACGCCTTGGACGCGCACACGCTCGCGTGGGTGGAGCGGGTGAACGCCTCGGGGGCCGCCTACCTCACCCCCGCGTTGCTTGGGGGCCGCTGGATGGCGCGCGTTTCGCTCGGCGCCCTCAATACGGGCCCAGCGGACGTGCAGGCCGTTTGGACGGCGATGCGGAACGCCGCCGAGGTGAAACCGCCTTTGACGCTCAAGTGAGCAGGTCGTGGAGCCCCCCGTGTGGGCTCGACGCTGGTTCAGGCGAAGATGCCGCCGCCGAGCAGCCGCTCCCCGGCGTAAAGTGCGAGGATTTGGCCGGGCGCGAGCCCGCGTTGCGGCTCCGCGAAGCGCACTTCGGCGCTGCCGTCGCCCAGAGGCAGAAATTCGAGTGCGACGCGCGGATCCCGGTGCCGGACTCGTCCCTCGAGCGGGCCCGCGACGGTCACCGGCTCGGCTAGCCAACTAAGTCCCTCGATTCGGGCCGTGGCGTGGAACAGCCCGGGCGCCGCCGGCTCATCAAAGGCGACCAAGAGAGCCCGGTCCGCCGCGCGCTTTCCGACTACAACGTAGGCGCGGTGGTCCGTGTTGGACGGGACGCCGATGCCGCGCCGCTGGCCCAGCGTGTAGTAATGGAGCCCCTGATGCTGCCCCACCTCGCGCCCGTCCGCGGCGCGAACGATCGGCCCCGGCGCGTCGGGCACGTGGGCGCGCAGGAAATCGGCCATTCGGACCTGCCCGATGAAACAGATGCCTTGGCTGTCCCGCTTGTCGGCGTTCGGCAGACCCGCCTCGCGCGCGACTTGGCGGAGCTCCGGCTTGGTCAGATGCCCGACGGGAAAACGCGCGTCCGCCAACTGCTCCGGCCGTAGGAGGGCGAGGAAGTAGGTCTGGTCCTTGCCTGGATCCACACCCTCAAGCAGCGCGGGGCCGCCGGGCCGGTCCTCGCGGCGCGCATAGTGCCCCGTGGCCACCGCGGCAAAGCCCTGGGCGCACGCCCAGTCGCGGAATACGCCGAACTTCACCTCCCGGTTGCACATCACGTCTGGGTTCGGGGTGAAGCCCTGCTCGTACCCGGACAAGAGGTACTCGACCACGCGCGCCCGGTACTCGCGCATCAGGTTCACGACCTCGAAGCCGATCCCGAGGTGGGCGGCCACCGCGCGTGCGTCCGCGATGTCCTGTTCCCATGGACAATGGCCGATGATTCCCTCCTCGTTGATCCAGTTCTTCATGTAGGCGCCGGCCACGTCGTACCCAGCCCGCCGGAGCAGGAGGGCTGCGACGGCGCTGTCGACGCCGCCGGAGAGGGCCACGAGGATGCGTTCCGCCATAGCTCAGCGTGGCGCGAGGATGCGCGAACGGGTGGCCGGTGGCAGGCCCGCGTCCTCGAGCCATTTTCGGGCGGCCGCCGGGTCGAGGGAGCGCCAGACCGCGTGAGCGGCGGCGAGGGCGTTCGTCCGCGTTGGTTCCGCAGGCAGTCCCAAGGCCCAAGCCACGGACTCGGCGGGAGCACTCTGGGCCCAGGCGGAAGCTAGGTTCACGAAGGCCGCGTCGCGGGCCGACGGGCGCAGCGACTCCGCCCAGGCGATGGCCTCTTGGGGACGTGCCGCCAAGTGGATCACGAACTGGCCGGCAAGGTAATCGAGGGTCGGGCCGGGGGGCAGTTCGAGGACGTGCCGCGCCGCGGCAGCGGGATCACGCTGCGCCCACACGCTGAGGACGGAGCCCAGCGCGAGCCACCGGGTGAAATCGATCGTAAGGCCGTTGCTCCACGCGAGGGCGCCCGGGATGTCCCGCTCGGCGAGGGCGCGGGCAACGTCGGAGACGATGAGGGTCTGGGCGTCGCCCGGCGGCAGCGCGGGGAGGAGGCGCGCGGCCTCCGCGGGCTGGCGGCGGACAAGGTGGGCGAAAGCTTGCTGGAGCACCCGCTCCTGAGCGTTACCCGCGGGGAGGCTTGCCGCCTCGGCAATGGCCGCGGCCGGGTCCCGCGCGGCTAGTTCTCGGAGACAGGCCTCGAGGGCCGCGGCCCGCTCCGCGCTTGGTTCGCGGCTCCGGGCCCAAGTGAGGGCGCCGGACGGATCCCGGCGAGCCCAAGACTCGATGAGCGCGCGCAACGCGCTCTCGCGGGCGGGACCGGCCGGCAGGGTTTCCCAGCGGGCGAGGGCTGCGGCGAGGTCCTGCTGGGCCCAGCGGCTGAAGAGGACGCCGAGGAGCTGCCCGCCGTCGCCGGGGGCGGAGAACTCTCGTGCCGCCGCGAGTGCCCCCACGGGGTCGGCGATCCCCAGCTGTTGCACCAGCAGGAAGGCGCCTTGAGTCCGCTCCGGCCCGGCAGGTACTTGGCGCAAGCGGCGCAGGGCCTCCGCCGGATCGGACGATACCAAGGGCGCGAAGATTCGGAAAAAGCCCTGTAGGCGTCGACCGGGGTCGGGCTCGGACAGTACCTGCTGCAGTTCGGTGTCGGGGCCCTTGGCTGCCTCGGGGGGAGCGGCGCGGACATTGGCCGCCGAGGCGGGTGCTGGTTCCGCAACGGGCTCCGGTGATTCGGCGCGGGGTGTCCACAACAGGAAGAGCGCGGGCGCGCCGATTGCGGCGGCGACGAGCAGCCAAGTGCGGAACGAGAGGGAAGGGCCCATCGCGGCCAACGTGCGCCGCTTTGCCCGCCGGCTCAAGCGGGTCTTTCGCCCGGAGGTCCAGCTTTACAGCCGGGGCCCACGCACCCGAGACTCGAAGGATGAGTTCCCCCGTCCGCCCCGTCCCCGCGCCCGTCCCCGCGCCCGTCCTGCCCCGCCGTGCGCTGCTGCGTACCCTCGCTGCGGCGCCCCTGATCGGGGCGACCGCCGTTCCGGCTGCCACGCCCGCGAACGAGCCAGAACCCACCTACCGGGTGCAGCGGGGCCGCATCCGCCAGTCCGTAGTGCCGTGGTGCTTCCGCCCGTGGACCCTCGAAGAGCTTTGCCGCCAAGCCGTGCAGCTGGGGTTGCCCTCCGTGGAACTCGTCACGCCGGATAAATTCCCCCTGCTCAAGCAGCACGGCTTGGTTTGTGCCCTTACGGGCAGCCACGGCTTTGCGAAGGGGTTCGCGCACCGCGAGGAGCACGCCGAGTGCCTGCGGATCCTGCGCGAGCGGATCGACGCGACGGCCGCGGCGGGCTTCCCAGCGGTGATCACGTTCTCCGGATTCCGGCGCGGGATCTCCGATGAGGACGGCATCCGCAATATGGTGGACGGTCTCAAGCAGGTCGCCGGCCACGCCGAGCGCGCGGGCGTCACGCTCTGCATCGAGATGCTGAACTCCCGCGTTGCCGCCGAGATGAAGGGGCATCCGGACTATTTCTGCGACGACCTCGAGCGCACCGTCGAGATCTGCCGCCGCCTCGGCTCGCCGCGCGTGAAGGTGCTGTTCGATATCTATCACGTGCAGATCATGCACGGGGACGTGATCACCCGGGTCCGGCAGCACCGCGAGTGGATTGGCCACGTCCACACTGCGGGCGTGCCCGGCCGGCACGAAATCGACGAGACGCAGGAGATTAACTATCCGCCGATTCTGCAGGCTCTCGTCGAGGGCGGCTACGCCGGTTACGTCGGCCAGGAGTTTATCCCGCGGGGCGACAAGGCGAGGGCGCTGGCTGACGCGGTGCGGCGCTGCGACGTGTGAGGCCTGTTATCCTCGCGGCGCGCGAGCATTGACAGCGGCTCCGCCCGCGCCGCACGCTGACCGTTTCCCAGCCCGTTATGTCCCAGATCATCGCCGTCCTCGACTTCGGCTCTCAGCTGACTCAGGTCATTGCCCGCCGCATCCGCGAGTGCGAGGTCTACTCGCGGATCTACCACTTCTCGACTCCGGCGGCCAAGCTGCGGGCAGACGGCGTGGCCGGCATCATCCTGTCGGGCGGGCCGCAGAGCGTGTACGCCCGCAAGGCGCCGCACCCGGACCCGGAGATTTTCCGCCTCGGCGTGCCGATCCTCGGCATTTGCTATGGCGTGCAGTTGATGGGGCACTTTCTCGGCGGTAAGGTCGCGCCGGGTAAGGCGCGCGAGTACGGCCACGGCGTGCTCACGGTGAAGCGGCCCGGCGCCCTGTTCGCCGGGCTCCCGCGCAAGCTGCGCGTCTGGAACTCGCACGGCGACAAGCTCACCCGGCTGCCCCCGGGCTTCCAAGCCACTGGCACCACCGAGAACTCGCCTTACGCGGTTATCGAGGACCGCCGCCGCCGGTTCCACGGCATCCAGTTCCATCCCGAGGTTTTCCATACTGAGCGCGGCGTCGACGTCATCCGGAACTTCTTGCTTGGCGTCTGCGGGGTGAAGGCCGATTGGACCACGCGGGACTTCATCGCGCATGCCATTGACGGTATCCGCGCCCAGGTCGGCAAGGGACGTGTCCTGTTGGGCCTCTCCGGCGGAGTGGACTCTTCGGTCGCCGCCGCGCTGCTGCATCGCGCGATCGGTTCCCAGCTGACCTGTGTGTTCGTCGACAACGGCCTGCTCCGCAAGGGTGAGCGCGAGGCGGTGGAAAAGCTCTACGGCGATCACTTCAGCATCGACCTGCGCGTCATTGATGCCTCCCGGACCTTTCTGCGTCGCCTGCGCGGGGTCACCGACCCCGAGGAGAAGCGCAAAATCATCGGCCGGACCTTCGTCGAGGTCTTCGAGAAATCGCTCCGCTCCATCGGCCGCGCCGAGTTCCTCGGTCAAGGTACGCTCTACCCGGACGTAATTGAGAGCGTCTCGATCGCGGGCAACCCGGCTTCCCTCATCAAGACCCACCACAACGTCGGCGGCCTGCCCGAGCGGATGAAGTTGCGCTTGCTGGAGCCGCTGCGGGAGCTGTTTAAGGACGAGGTCCGCCGCGTCGGCACCGCCCTCGGGTTGCCCCGCGAGGTAGTTTGGCGGCAGCCGTTCCCAGGCCCGGGCCTAGGCGTGCGCGTGATGGGCGAGATCACACCCGAAAACCTGCGCGTGCTGCGCGAGGCCGACGCGGTCCTGCAGGAGGAGATGTTCCGCTCCGGATATTATTACAAGGTGTGGCAGTCCTTCTGCGTGTTCCTACCTGTCCGGACCGTGGGGGTGTTCGGGGATGAGCGCACCTACGACCACGTCATCGCCCTGCGGATCGTAGAGAGCACGGATGCGATGACCGCGGACTGGGCGAAGCTGCCGCACGAACTGCTGCAGCGCATCTCCAGCCGGATCACCAACGAGGTGCGCGGGGTGGGGCGCGTGGTTTACGACGTCAGCTCCAAGCCGCCCGCGACCATCGAGTGGGAATGAGTTGCGCGGGTCCAGCGCTACCGCTGCCCTCCGCCCCGGTCCGCCGGGGACTGTGGCGGGCATTGGCCCTCGCGTTCGCCCTGCTCACTCTGGATATCTCCGCCGCAGAGGAACCGCCGATCATCGCTCGGGCGCGAGAGTATCTCGGTGGCGAGGAGGTTCTCTCGCGCGTGCGGTCGCTACGTTTCATCGGCACGGTGAATTCCTTCTCCGGCTCCGCGCCTCCGGTTAGCCTCGTCCTCACTTACCAGCTTCCGTTCCAGCAACGCTTGGTTAGCACGTCCCCCGCTGGGGTCGAGGTGACCGGCTTGGACGGGGAGGTGGGGTGGCGGCGGGTCCACGAGCCGCGCGACCTACGCAAATGGCGCGATGAGACCCTTGATGCCGGGCAAGTGGCGCGGCTGCGGGCCGCCACGTTCGAGAGCCTCGCATTCTTCCGTGGGATCGAGTCCGTGGGCGGTCGGCTCGAGCACACTGGTTCGGCCCGGGTTTCCGGCGTCGCCTGCGAACGCGTGGTATTTCACCACGGCGAGAACCTCCGCTTTGTACGCTACTTCGAGGCGGAGACGGGGCGCTTGGTGAAGACCGAGACGGAGGACGGGACCTCGGTCGTCGAGGAAGGGGAGCAGCGGGTTGCCGGCATCCGTTTTCCGCAGCGTCTAGTGACCTCCGGTCGCGGCGCGGACAAGCGCGCGTCGCGTTTCATCGTGGAGTTCACGCAGGTGCAGGTGAACGAGAATTTCCCCGTCGCGCAGTTCGCCCGGCCGGCCCCGGCCCCCGCGGCGTCCGCGCCGGCCCCGGCCACCCCAGCTAAGCGCTGAGAAAGTGCTCGCGAATTCGGGTGTTCCGGCGGAAGCTTTCGCTCCGGCCTATGCGTATCCTGCAACACGCCTCCAAGACCTTCTCCGACGAGTTGGCCGCCTTCTGCCGCTCTGCGGTGGCCTCCCGTGAAATCGCGGAGGCGGTGGCCTCCATTTTGGCGGACGTGCGCGCCCGCGGCGACGAGGCGGTCTCCTACTACGCGGCCAAATTCGACGGGGCCAAGCTGCGCGCGCGGGAGTTCCGCGTAAATCCGGCCGACCTGCCCGCCGCCGCCAAACGGGTGCCGGCCGCCGACCTGAAGGCCCTAGAGGCCGCCCGCGATTCTGTCATTTCCTTCAATCGTCGCGGCCTGCCCAAGGCGTGGACCGCCCGGAATCCGCACGGCGCTGCTGTCGGGGAAAAGTTCGACCCGATCCGTCGGGTTGGCCTCTATGTGCCCGGCGGCGAGGTGCCCCTCGTCTCAACCGTCCTGATGACTGCCCCCCTCGCGCGTCTGGCCGGTTGCCCCGAGATCGCCGTCTTCACGCCGTCCAATCCCGAGGGTAAGGTGGCCGACGGGCTGCTTGCCGCGCTCCACCTCTGCGGCATTACCGAGGTCTACCGCGTGGGCGGGGTCCAGGCGGTCGGCGCGATGGCGTTCGGCACCCCGGTCATCCCGGCCGTCGATAAGATCTTCGGCCCGGGTAACGCCTACGTCTGCGAGGCCAAGCGCCAAGTCTTCGGCACCGTCGGAGTCGATTCGCTCCCGGGGCCTAGCGAGGTGATGGTCATCGCGGATGAGTCCGCGGATGTGGCCTTTGTGGCCGCTGACCTGCTGGCGCAGGCGGAACATGGCTCCGGCCGCGAGAAAATCTACCTCGTCTCTACCTCGGGATCGCTGCTCACGTCTGTAGCCAGCGAGATCCGCACGCAGCTCCAACTCATTACCCGTGGGGACAAGGCGATGCGGGTGCTAGAACATGGGCTCCTCGCGATGCAGGTGGAAACCCTAGCTCAGGCCGCGGAAATCGCGAACTACGTCGCGCCGGAGCATCTTGAGTTGCTGGTTCCCGAGACCGCCGCCCGCAAGCTGGTGGCGGCGGTGACCACGGCGGGAGCGATTATGGTGGGACCTTACTCGCCCACCGCGCTCGGGGATTTCGTCGCGGGCCCGAGCCACGTGTTACCCACCGGCCGCGCTGGGCGCTTCCTCAGCGGCCTCCGGGTCTCCGACTTCCTCCGGCGCACGAGCGTGATCCGCTACGACAAAGCCGGCGTACGCAAGGCGGAGCCCCTCGTCGCCACCTTCGCGGGGCTGGAGCGGCTGGACGCCCACGGCCGCTCGGTCCGCATCCGCGTGCGCTAACGCGCCGGCCGGTCCCGCGGCGCGCGCTCCCCGTCGCGCCGGCCCTTTCCCTCGATGACGCCTGAATTCCTCCGTCCGCTGCCGCACGTCGCGGGCTTGCACGCCTACACGCCGGGCCTGCAGCCCACGGAGCCGGGTTGGGTGAAGCTTAACACCAACGAATGCCCGTACCCGCCCAGCCCCGCGGTGGCGGCCGCGTTGCGGCGGGAGATCGGCGCGGATGGCGCCGCCCTGCGCCTCTACCCGCAGCCGACCAGTGCGCGCCTGCGCGAGGTGGTCGCCCGCGCCCATGGGCTCCGGTCCGACCAGGTGTGCATCGGTAACGGCTCGGATGACCTGCTGAACCTACTGGTCCGCGTCTTCTGCTCCCCCGCCGCGGCCGCCGGTCTCACGCTCCCCAGCTACTCGCTCTATCCGGTCCTGGTGGCGATCCAAGAGGGCGCGACCGAGCCGATTCCCTTCGACCGCGACCTGCGCCTGCCGGTGGAGCGCATCATTGGGTCGTCCGCCCCGGTGTTCTTCCTGACGTCCCCCAATGCGCCGACGGGAGTCGGTTTCCCGCGGGATGAGATCGAGGCCGTGCTCCGTGGCTATCGGGGCCTGCTGGTGGTGGACGAGGCCTACGCCCCTTTTGCCCGCGAGGACGCGGTCGGCCTGCTCGCCCGGTATTCGAATCTGGTCGTCATCCGCACGCTCTCCAAGGCGCACGCTCTGGCCGGTATCCGCGTGGGTTACGCGCTTGCGGATCCGCGCGTCATCGGCCTGCTCGACCGGGTGCGCGACAGCTACAACGTGAGCCGACTCTCCCAAGCGGCCGCCATCGCCGCGCTGGAAGATCCGGGCTACTATGCGGGGATCATCGCCCGGATCTGCGGCACGCGCGACCGCTTTAGCGCCGACCTGCGCGACCGCCGCGGGTGGTTCACTTATCCCTCGCAGGCGAACTTCATCTTCACCGAGCCCCGTGGCGCGGACGGGACGACTGGCCTGGCAGTGGCGCGGTCCGCTTACGACTTCCTCTGCGGCCGCAAGGTGCTCGTCCGGCATTTCCCGAGCCACGCCTTGACCGCCTCCTTTCTGCGAATCAGCGTCGGCACTGACGACGAAATGAGCACCCTCAGCGATACCCTCGACGCATGGCAAAGCAGTCTCCGCGTGTAAGCACCGTTTCCCGGCAGACGGCGGAGACGGACATCACCCTCACCCTCGCCCTCGACGGCCGAGGTGAGGCCAAGGTCGATACGGGCATCCCGTTCCTCGACCATATGCTCACCCTGTTTGCCAAGCACGGGCTGTTCGACCTGACCGTGAAAGCGAAGGGCGATGTCGAGGTCGATTACCACCACACGGTGGAGGATGTGGGTCTGGTCCTGGGCGAGGCCTGCAAGCAGGCGCTGGGCGACAAGCGAGGCATCCGCCGGTATGGCTTCTTTATCCTCCCGATGGACGAATCCCTAGCCCGGATCGTGATCGACGTCGGTGGTCGGCCGCATCTCGTGTACGATGCGGCGCCGCCGACGATGTTTATTCGCGACTTCAACCTCGTGCTCGTGAAGGAATTCTGCCGGGCCTTCAGCAATGCGCTCGGGGCTAACCTGCACGTGCAGCTGGTGTACGGCGAGGAGCCGCACCACGTGGCCGAAGCGATCTTCAAATGCTTGGCCCGCGCGCTCGACGTGGCGACGCAGATTGATCCCCGGGCGGCGAACCTGCTGCCCAGCACTAAGGGCCTGATCTGACTGCCGGCTGGCCTGGGTGGCCGGCCGCTCCTGTATGTCACCGATCGCGGTCATCGACACTGGCATCTGCAACCTGCGCAGCGTCACCAAGGCGCTTGAGGCGGTGGGGGCGGTGGTGCGCGTCGTGCGTGACCCGGCGGAATTGTCTGCCGAGAGGCCTGCCGGCATTGTGCTACCGGGGGTGGGGGCGCTGCGGGATTGCGTAGACGCGCTGCGTTCCTCGGGTTTGGACGCGGCGGTCGCCGGGTGGATTCACGCCGACCGGCCTTTCTTAGGGGTATGCCTCGGGATGCAGGCGTTGTTCGAACATTCCGAGGAGGGCGGGGTGAAAGGGCTGGGGATCTTCCCGGGCCGGGTGGTGCGTTTCCGGCTGCCGGCGGAGTTTAAGGTGCCTCATATGGGCTGGAACACGGTGCGGTTCACGCAGCCGGCCTCCCCGTTGCGGTCCGGTCTAGGCCTCGAGGGGGAGTCGTTCTACTTCGTGCACAGTTTCCGCTGCGAGCCGGCGGATCCCTCGCTGGTGCTGGCCGAGTGCGATTATGGCGGTCCTTTCTGCGCGGCGGTCGGCCGCGGACGGGTGTTCGCCACCCAGTTTCATCCGGAAAAGAGTCAGGCGCGGGGCCTCCAAGTCTACCGCAATTTCGCGGCGGTGGCGGCCCGGCCTTAAGTTTTTCTGCGCGGCCGCGCGTTTTTTCTAATTTCCGGCTGGCGGGCCCGGAATGGCGTGCAAGTGTCTCGGCCCTAACCGTTAGCTTTCGTCATCCCCATATGTCCAAAGAAGCCACGCTCCAGTTCGAGGGTAAGGAATTCAAGCTGCCCGTGATCGTCGGCACCGAGGGCGAGAAGGCGTTGGACGTGCGCAACCTCCGTGCGCAGACCGGGGCGATCACCTACGACGATGGCTTCGGCAACACCGGTTCCTGCCTGAGCGAGATCACCTTCATCGACGGCGACGCCGGCGTGCTGCGCTATCGGGGCTACGCGATCGAGGACCTCGCCGAACACTCCTCATTCGTCGAGACGGCTTATCTCATCATCCACGGCAACCTGCCGAACTCAGTCGAACGGCGGCGCT
This sequence comes from uncultured Opitutia bacterium, assembly GCA_903861185.1. Classification (GTDB taxonomy): domain Bacteria; phylum Verrucomicrobiota; class Verrucomicrobiia; order Opitutales; family Opitutaceae; genus ER46. The sequence continues at coordinate 26,966 of CAIOTK010000317.1, forward strand.
TCGGGGATCTCCTCCGCCTCCACTCCCCGGTGCACTCCGCGATGGATCACCTGTTCGAGGGGTTCCCGCTGGGGTCGCACCCGATGGCGATCCTATCCGCGCTGCTGAACTCGCTTGGCTGCTACTACCCGCATCTCGCGACGAACCGCGTGCAGGAGGATTTGGCGAACTTCGAGGAGGCCTCCGCGATCGCGATCTCCAAGGTGCGCACCATCGCGGCGATGTCCTACCGCAAGAGCCGCGGGCTACCCTACATCTACCCGAAGCGCACGCTCCCGTACTGCGAGAACTTCCTGCACATGATGTTCTCGCAGCCTTACGAGGACTTTGCCCCGACCCCCGAGGTCGCGCAGGCGCTCAACCTGTTCTTGCTGCTCCACGCCGACCACGAGCAGAACTGCTCCACCTCGACGGTGCGGATGGTCGCCTCCTCGGGCGCGAACCTGTTTGCCTCGGTCGCCGCGGGCGTCTGCGCCCTCTGGGGCCCTCTGCACGGCGGGGCGAATATGGCGGTCATCGAGATGCTCGAGAGCATCCACGCGGAGGGCGATGACGGCACGAAGTTCATCGAGGCCGCGCGGTCGGGCAAAGCCGGGCACCGGCTGATGGGCTTTGGCCACCGCGTCTACCGCAACTACGATCCGCGCGCTAAGATCATCAAGGCCAGCTTCGACAAGGCCCTCGCCAGCCTCGGCATCAAGGATGACCCGCTGCTGCAGATCGCCCGCCGCCTGGAGGACGTAGCCCTTCGCGACGACTACTTCCTGTCGCGCCGGCTGTACCCGAACGTGGACTTCTATAGTGGCCTGATCATGCGGGCGCTCGGCATCCCGCAGAACATGTTCACGGTGATGTTCGCAATTGGCCGGATGCCCGGTTGGATCGCCCATTGGAAGGAAGTGGCCTCCAATCCGAAGAATAAGATCTACCGCCCCCGCCAAGTCTATACGGGGCCGGTCCGCCGGCCCTTCGTGCCGATGGCGGAACGGGCCTGAGCTAACGGAGGGTCCCGCCCCGCCGCCGCGGGACGCGCTCAGCCCTTGCGCTGGGCGTGGAAAATCTCCTCCAAAGGCATTCCCGTCAGCTGGGTGAGACCGCGGAAGAGGCGCCAGAGCACGTACATCGTGACGATTAGGTTCGGCACGACGATCACCGGCCAGCTCAGCAAGTTCATTCGGCCTAGCTCGGCATTGAAGGCTTCGGTGCCAGGCTCGCTCACCAGCAGGTACCGCGCGAGCGCGTAGTTGAGCACGGCGCTGAGGAGGAAGGAGGCGGCCAACCCCCGCGTCGCTCCGACCATCAGGCGTTCGAACGCCGGGTGCAGGTTCCGTTCGGTCAGCACCGCGTCGACGCGCGCCGTGTCGATCACCTGCTCGTTCCACAGGAGTTCCCGCACCACCGGACGACGGCTCCTGCTGGTGACGATGACGGCCACGCCGAAGAGGGTAGGAATGGCGGCTTCCTTGATCGCGAACCAGAAGGGGTCCGCCTGCAGATGGTTCAGTCCCCCGGTCAGCAGCACGCTGAGGATGCCAACGATCGAAAAGAAGTTGGTCTTCCGCCGGCGAACTAGGTCGTAGATTCCGTAGCCGAGCGGGAAGGCGAGGGCGACCGCCATTCCCCAGTTAGGCCCCAGCGATCCTGCGCCGCTGAACTTGGTCAGGATCAATGACGGCGCGGCGATATTGCAGACTAGGTTGAGCAGCAGGCTCTCGCGAGGCGGGGCAGCTTGGGACATGAAGGTGCAGGAGGCTAGGCAAGACGCGGCGCGGGACAAGACGGTTCATATTTCCTGCTTTCCGCGCGGGCCGGGGGCGGGCACGTTGCGGGGATGATCCTGCTCGGGGTGAATATCGACCATTGTGCGACGGTGCGGCAGGCGCGCTACCGGGCCGCCGACGCGACCACCGGTGGCGCCATCGAGCCGGATCCGGTGCTTTTCGCTCAGTTGGCGGAGCGGGCTGGGGCGGACGGGATCACCGTCCACCTACGGGAGGACCGGCGCCATATCCAGGAGAGAGACGTGTGGCGGTTGCGGGAGTCCATTGCGACACGCCTCAATCTCGAGATGGCCTGTACGCCCGAGATGCTCGCCTTTGCGCTCCGGCTTCGCCCCGAAGCGGTCTGCCTCGTGCCGGAGAGCCGGCAGGAGATCACCACCGAGGGGGGACTCGAGGTGGCGGGGGCGCTGGACCGGGTGCGGGGCTGCGTCGAGCCGCTGGCGGCGGCGGGCATCGAGGTGAGCCTGTTCATCGATCCCGATGAGCGGCAGATCGCGGCGGCCGCTAAGGTAGCGGCTCCCTGGATTGAACTGCATACCGGGGCCTACGCCCACGCTTTCCACGGTGCCGGACGGGAACGAGAGTTTCAGCGCCTGCGCCTCGGCGCCGCCGCCGCCCACGCCTTGGGGCTCCGGGTGAACGCCGGCCACGGCATCAATTACGTGAACATTTCCGAGCTCCGCACGCTGCCGCACCTCCACGAGCTCAACATCGGTCACAGCATCGTCAGCCGCGCTCTCTTCACCGGGGTGGAGGAGGCGGTGTCTGAAATGCGCCGCCGGATGAACCCCTGAGCCGTCCGCCCCGATGGAAATCCCCCGTCTGCCCCAGTTGCCCCCGGGCGGCATTTTAGTGGGCGTCGGCATCGACCTCATTGAAGTGGAGCGTATCCGGTCAGTGATTGAGCGGCAGGGGGAACGTTTCCTCGACCGGGTTTTCACCGGGGAGGAGCGCGCCTACTGCGCCACGATGAAGTTCCCCCATAAACACTACGCGGCCCGGTTCGCGGCCAAGGAGGCGGTCTCGAAGTGCTTCGGCACGGGTATTGGGGCCGAGCTCGGCTGGCGCTCGGTCTCGGTCTACCACGGAGAACGCCTCCAGCCCCTCGTGCGCCTCGACGAGCGCGGGGCCGCCCTGCTGCGCGCCGCCGGGGCTAACGCGATCCACCTCAGCCTCGCCCACACGGAGGCCTTGGCGGTCGCCGTGGCCGTGCTGGTGCGGCAACCGGCGGCGGAGGCGCGCGATGGCGGCTGACGATCCCGAACTGGCTGACCAATCCGGCGTGGACCGTCCGTCCCGCGCCTTCTCGTGGGGAATGACGGGGTTCCTCCTCGGCGCGGCCTGCGTCTACGCCTACCTCCGTCCGCGGCCGTCGCCCGCGGTCCCGCCGCCGCCCACCGCGGTGGTGGGGTCCCCGGCTGCCGCGCCGTCCGCGCCCCCGCGTGGCCTCTCCACGGTGGAGGCGGTGTTCGCGGAGTGGGGGGAGCGGGCCACTTGGTCGGGAAACGTCACCGAGATCGCGCTCTGGAGTTCCGCGGCCGCGGCCTTCGCTGAATATTACGAGGTGCGTCGGTTCGGCGGGCAGTTGTATTTTCGCAGCATTCCCGCTCTCACGCGCCGGGTCATTCGCCGGGGCAAGGAGGATCCGTCTTGTCCCTTGGTGTTCACCGAGACCGAGGCCGAGTATCGCGAATGGCTCCAGCACGGCCGCACCGAGCGCCCGGCCGAGGAGGTACCCGTGAAGCCTCCCACCCCGTCCAAATGATGCCGCTGCCCAGCCATCCCATCCTGAGTCCCGCTCAGACCCGTGTCCTGGAGGAGCAGCGGTTCGGGGCCGACGAATCCCGTGCATGGCCCGCAATGCGATCCGCCGGCCGCGCGCTGGCTCGGGCCATCCGGCAGGATGCCGCCGAAATGGGAGGACTGGACCCGGCGGGACGCTGGCTGGTCGTGGCCGGCAAGGGGCATAATGGCGGCGACGCGCTGCTCACGGCCGGCTTCCTGCGGGAGGCGCTGCCCGAGGCGCGGGTCGAGGTCTGCTTTCCCTTCGGATCCCGACGGCTCCGGCCCTTGGCCGCCCGCGCTTGGCGCGAGTTGGTCGCCCAGTGCCCGCGGGTCACGCTCGTGGATGGACCGGAGGGAGACTACGATCTCCTGCTCGACGGAATTTTCGGATTCCAGTTCCGCCCACCGGTGGATCCGGCCGTCCTGCGGCTGATCGACCGGCTGAACGCCTTACCGGTGCGGCTGCGCGCCGCGATCGACTTGCCGAGCGCGGGGTTGGTCCGGGCGGACTTCACCTACGCCACCGGGGTACTCAAGACGCCGCTGCTTGGCTCGGCGGAGGCGGGGCGGCTCCGCTACCTCGATCTGGGCTTCTTCGCCGACGAGACGCTTGCGGCGGGGCTGCCGACGGAGGAGGCGGATCCCGGTCGCGTGCTCCTGCCGGAGGTGTTACGGCCATTAGCGAGTTTGCGGCCCTCCGCCTCCGACAAGCGGAGTTACGGCCACCTGTTTGTGCTGGCCGGTTCGGCCTCCTTTCCCGGGGCCGCGTTGCTGACGGTGCTGGCCGCGCTGCGCAGCGGGGTGGGTCTGGTCACCGCGTTTGTACCGGAACGGCTCGTTCCGGCCTTTGCCGCTCGGGCCCCCGAGGCGATGTGGGTGGGTTGGCCGGAGACCCCTTCCGGTCACCTCGCCTTGGAGGGGGAGTACCTTTGGCGGGAGCGGGAGGAGCGGGCTTCCGCCATTTTGCTTGGCCCGGGGCTCGGTCGGGAGGCGGAGACCCTAGCCTTGGCGGAGAGCATTGCCGCGCGCGCTGTCGTACCGCTCGTACTCGACGCGGACGCCTTGCAACCTGGGATCATCGGCGCGGGTCCCGTGCCCCGCATCCTCACCCCGCACGCCGGGGAACTCGCGCGGATCGGCGGCCGGGGCCGGATGCCACCTGGGGCGGTGCTCGTTGAAAAGGGGCCGCTCACGCGGATCGTCGCGGAAGGAAAGGTTTACCACGCGCTCTGCGGCGGGCCGGTCCTTGCCCGCGGCGGAAGTGGCGACCTCTTGGCCGGGCTCATCGGGGGCATTCTCGCGCAGGATCCCCCGGAACCGCTGCGGGCCGCGGCTTGCGGCGTGCTGTGGCACGGCCGGGCCGCCGACGGTCTGGCTCGCGCGCGGGGACAGACCGCGGTGAGCGTGTCGCAGTTGTTGGATTTCCTCCCGGACGCGTTACGCGAAATTTCGGGTTAAGCCCGCATCGCGCGGGCGGCCCGGGGCCCCAGGGTCGGGCCATGCCGCCGCTCACCACCGGGCAATCGCTGATGATCCTCAATGGCCTGCCCCACATCGGGCCGGTCACGTTGCATCGCCTGTTGACCGTATTGGGCGGTGATCCAACCCGGGTCCTGTCGGCGAGCCGAGAGGAGTTGCTGCAGGTCCAAGGCGTGGGGCCGGTGATCGCGGACACGCTCCGGGGGTGGGCAGCGCACTTTGACCTACCCGGCGAGGAGGAGCGGATCCGGCGGAGTGGCACCGAGTTCGTGGTGGCCGCCGATCCGACGTACCCGCGGCTCTTGCGCGAGGTGCACGATCCCCCGATCGGCCTGTATCGCCGGGGTCGCACCCCGGCGGGGCAACGCTGCATCGCGATCGTCGGGTCTAGGCGCACGACGCAGTACGGTCTCACCGTGGCGCACGCCTTTGCGGCGGAGCTCACCCGTGCCGGTTTCTGCATTGTCAGCGGATTAGCCCGGGGGATCGATACCGCGGCGCACGAGGGAGCGCTTGCCGCGGGCGGGAGCACCGTGGCCGTGCTGGGGTGCGGCATCGACCGGGTTTATCCACCGGAGAACCTCGGCTTGCAACGGCGCATTGAGGCGGCCGGCGCGGTGCTGTCGGAGTTTCCCTTCGGCCGCCCGACGGACCGGCAATCATTCGCGATGCGTAACCGGATTGTCTCCGGGATGAGCGAGGCGGTGATCGTGGTTGAAAGCGGGGTCTCCGGGGGGGCGATGATCACGGCCCGCTTCGCCGGAGAACAGGGCCGCTTGCTCTTCGCCGTCCCCGGCCGCGTGGATCAACCGACGAGCGCCGGCTGCCACCAACTGATCCGCGACGGGGCGACCCTCCTCACCACGGTCGACGAACTGCTTTCCGAGTTGTCCTATCTGGACGGGCTGCATCCCCGCGCGGGGCCACCCCCGAAGCCCCCCGGCGCGACGGTGCCGCCTAGCCTCGACGCCGAGGCCCGGGCTTTGCTTGAGCGCCTGCGGGACGGCGCAATGCTTAGTCCGGACGCCCTAGCGGAAGCTGCAGGCCTGCCCGTGGCGCAGGTGTGCGCCGCGCTGCTGCGCCTCGAATTGACGCGCCTCGTGGTCCGGCATCCCGACGGCACCTTTGAGGCCGCCGGCCCGGGCTGAAGCCCGCGGCAGGCTCAGCCCGGCGGCCAAGCCAGCGCGCGGCCGCCGAGCAGGTGCACGTGGAGGTGGGGAACGGATTCCCCGCCGTGGGAGCCGTGGTTCAGCACGAGCCGGAAGCCGGCCGCGAGGTTCAGCTTCCGCGCCATTGCCCCCGCGACCAGCAGCAGGTGGCCGAGCAGGGCGGCGTCTGCTGGCTGGGCGGCCCCGACGCGCTCAATGACCCGCTTAGGAATCACAAGCAGGTGGACTGGAGCCTGGGGGTGGAGGTCGTGCAGGACAATGCACTGATCGTCCTCGTGCTCGATCCGGGCGGGTAACTCGCGGTCGATGATCCGCTGGAAGACGGTCTTGGGCATCCCGCGACGCAAGCGCCCCGGCGGCGCGAAGGAAACCTCTTTTTGGCTAGAGGAACAGGAGGTGCAGCTCCGCGCTCGCCGCGGTGCGTGCGGCGGCCAA
>CAIOTK010000318.1 GCA_903861185.1 uncultured Opitutia bacterium
CATCCGGTTGACCGATTCGCCGAGGTGCCCGAGCTCGTCGCGGCGGCGGGTGTCGACGCGGGTGTCGAGCCGGCCCTCGGCGATGCGACCGGTGGCGGCGGTGAGGTCGCGCAGGGAGCGGGTGATCCCGCGCACGAGGGGCAGCCAGAATAGGATGGAGAGGGCGAGAACGGCGCCGGCGGCGAGGAGCCAGGACTGGAGGCCGAGGAGGTGGAGGAGGCCGGGCAAGGTATCGAGGCGGGCGAGCAGGATGAAGGGGGGCTGCCGGCCGGGGCGTTCGCGGTCGGCCGGGGCGAAGTTCACGCGCAGTCCCACCCAGTAAGCGGGCGGATCCTCCGTGCGGGAGATGAAGCGGAAGGGGCGGAGCTCGGCCGCGCGGAAAGGCGTGCCTTCGCTGCGGAAGGGGCCCTCGCCGTCCGGCCGGGGGCGCGGCGTGAGGCGAGCGTCTGCGGTTTCGCCCGTCCCGGAGCGGACCGCAGGGTCAGTTCCCTCGGGCCATTCGCCGCGGTCGCGGTTTAGTCCGCCGAGGAAGGGTCGGGGCGGCCCGCGGAATTCCAAGCGTTCGCGCAGGGCGGGCGGCAGGGCGGCGCGGTGGCCGGCGAGGGAGAGCCCGCCCGGAGCGTGGAGCGAGAATTGCGCGCCGTAGGCCTCGCCAAAACGCGCGAGCACGGCGTCCCGCGCGGGGCCCGGGGCGGCGGCCGCGGCTTCGCCCGCGATCACGTTAAACAGCGCCTGCACGCGGTCTCCGCTGGGGCCGGCCACGAGCGCGCTCCAGCCCACGCCTCCCTGGGTGATGAAGAAACTGGCTCCGAGAATCGCGAGCAGCAGCAGGTTTGCGGCGAGCCAGAGCGAGACCTTGAGGGAGAGGGGATAGGTGACCTTGGGCACGGGAGGCCGGGACGCGGCGGCGGCGGAAGAGTTAGCCGGCGTGGGCAGGTGCGGCGAACCGTTTCCGCCGGGCTTCGTGGATTCCACGAGGCGCGTCTCCGGCGGGGCCCGATACCGCCCGGGACGCCGCCCCGCTATAACGTGAGGATGAATTCGCCCCTCCCTGCCGCGCCGGTGATCCCGTCGCCCGCCGCGCGCGAGGACCCGGATTTCGCCGGCCTCCGGGAGGTCGGCTTCCTGGCCCTCTCCGCGGACTTCCTCCGGATCCCCGCGTTCGTGTCCCCACTCTTCCCGTCCACCAACCCAGTTCCTGCCCATGAGCTCCCTCCTATCCTCAACTGAACCCGTCTGTTTCTCTGCCCTGCCGACCCCTGCGGCCGATCCCGGCTACCTCAAGGTCGTGGTCGCCTTTGACGACCAGGCCGCCTACCGCCGCGCGTTAAAACTGTGCGTGCGCGTGTGCAGCGAGCTGGAGGAGGGGCTGCGGGTGCAACCGCTGCCGTGGACGCCGGACTACCTCGGCCGCTCCGACTGGCCGCCGCTGAGCCCGCGGCAGGCGGCTGAGGCTGACATCGTCGTGGTCGCCGCCTCGGAGCCGGAGGAGGTGCCCGCGGTGGTCCTCTCTTGGGTCGAGCAATGCTGCGCCCAGCCCCGCACGACCGCCGGGCTGCTCGTGGCCCTGCTGGGGGATAGCGGCGATGACGAGTCGAACTCGTTCCTCGCGGAGGGGCTGCGCGCGATCGCGGCCCGGACGCACTTCGCCTACCTGGCGCCGGAGCACCACGGCGAACTGCCGGTGGGCCGGGATCTCGCGCCGCGTACCCCGGGGGCATCGCCGCGGCGGGCAGCGGGCGGCTGAGAGGCGGCCGCTTTCGCTTTGCCTCGTGGGGGCGGGGGACGCAGCGTCCCGGCCCCTATGCTGCTGGAACTGCCGCCGGGCGACTTCGCCGGTTACATCTTCGATCTCGACGGGACCCTCGTGGACACCATGCCCCTGCATTTTCGCGCGTGGGCGGCCGCGATGCGGGAGGCCGGGCTCCGCGAGGCCCTCGATGAGAATCTGTTCTACGCCCTCGGGGGTGTCCCGACGCGCAAGGTGGCGGAATTATTCGCGGCGCACTACGGCCTCAGCATCGATCCGGACGCGATGTTTCACCGCAAGGAGGCGCTCTTCCTCGAGTTGCAGGCGGAGGTCCGGGTGATCGAGCCCGTCGCCGCGATCGCGCGGCGCGCGGCGGGGGTCCGGCCCGTCTCCATTGCCTCCGGCGGCCCGCGGCCCATCGTCGAGCGCTCGCTGGAGATCACCGGGCTGGCCCCGCTGTTCCCCGTGGTGGTGACGGCCGACGATGTGACGCACGGCAAGCCCTCGCCCGATATGTTCCTCCTCGCTGCGCTGCGGATGGGGGTGCCGCCGGCCGACTGCCTCGTTTTTGAGGACGCGGAGCCGGGCATCCGGGCGGCGGAGGCGGCCGGGATGCGCTGGGTGCGCGTGCCGAGCCGGCCTGCGACGCCGACGAGCCCTTCGACTTTCGCTCAGGGCGCGGGTGCGCCAAACGCGGAACGCAGGTAGGCTAGCACAGCTTGGCGTTGTAGTGGGGAAAGGATGGCGCCGAACGCGGGCATCGCGCGCGCTTCGTTGCCCTGCTCGATGAGGGCCAGGAGGACGTGATCCGGTTTCGCGAGGCGGGTCCGATCCGCGACAAAGTTGGCCGCCCCACCTGGGATGCCCCGGCCGTCGGGCTGGTGGCAGCCCGCACAGTAGAGCCGGTAAACCTCCGCCCCGGCCGCGACGAGGGCGCCCGGCGTGCGCAGGTCCGCTGCGCTCTCCCGCCCGCCGCGCGTGCCCTCGCCCGGCGCCGCGAGCCGCGTGGTACCGCCCGTCGTGCCGCGGCCATCGCGTCGGCGGTTGAGGGTGTAGTAGGCGAGCGGGTTGGCCAGCGGGCCGCCCTGCGCTGCGCGCAGTTCCGGGAGCGAAAGCTCGTACACGAACCCGGGCTCTAGCTCGCGTGGGATGAGTTCGACCGAAAGGCCGTCCGCGGCCGGGCGCAGTGCCGCGAGCGCAACCGGCGTCTCGTCGACGCGCGGCGAGCCGTAGCGGGCGTGGTAGAGGTAGCGGAAGCGGCGGAGCGGGAACCGCGCGGGATCCGCGAGGTGCGCCGGGTCAGCCGGCTGGGTGAACGTGAGCCGGAAACCCTCGTCCGTGAGCCGCCAGGAGCGCAGCTCGAACGCCGCTTGGCCGTCCCACCGCACTCGCTGCAGCCCGTCCTCCCCCGCGCCCCAGCCCGCGGTGGCCCCGAGGTAGAGCGCGCCGTCGGGCCCGAAGGCCGCCCGCGTTGACCCGGACTTCAGGCGTGCCCCGCGCACGTGCGGCGGGGCGTCGTTGCGCCCGAGGAACGGGAAACACGCGCCCTGCCAGGTGCCGGCGACCTCCTCGAGGTCCGCGCGCACCACCAGCCGGGCGTAATCGCCCACGAAGACTTGGCCCGCGAACGGACCGAACGCGCCACCGGTGGTGTCCCACACGGGTTGTCCAGGCGACTGGCCCAGCGGCCCGTGGGGAAAGACCACCGCCGGGGTCTTTAGTCGCTGCCAGAGGACTTCGAGGCTGAGTGCGGCCGGATCGTGGCCCGGTGCCCACTTGAGGCCGGAGGGATGCCCGTGGAAATCCCCGGCCGCGACGTGCAGCAGCCCGGTCGAGGGCTTGTAGTCGCCCTGGTTGTCGGTGGCGAAGAGCGCGCCTTCCGGGCTGAGGCCCAGCCCGTTGGGTTGGCGGAACCCACTTGCGAATGGCTCGCTGCGCCCATCCGGCGTGATCCGCAGCATCCAGCCCCGCCACGGGGTTTCCGAGCGGTGGCCGGAAAATTCGAGGACGTCGCTGAGGCTGCGCCGCCCGCGCACCGGTAGCTTCGGGTAGGCCGCCTTATGCTCCGGGCCGCTGGTTACAGTGGACTCGAGGGACGGCGCGCCGAGGAAGGCGCCCGTGGTGTCGCGTGCGAGGCCGAAGAAGAACGCGTGGTAGTTCGGCGAGAGCCCCCAGTCGCCGCCGATCACGGAGAACGTTTCCGCCGCGCCATCGCCGTCGAGGTCTTCCGCGCGCAGGATCTCCGGGCGGTGGGCGACGTGGATCCGCCGGGCGGAATCGGCGATCAGCCCCGTGGGTTCATCGAGGCCCGCGGCGAAGCGCCGCCACTTCCCGTCCCCGGCGCGGAGCCAGATCTCGCCGTCGCGGGTGGCGACCACGAGCTCGCCCGCGGGGGTGAAGGTGAGGGCGGCGATTGCGGGGCGGATCCCGCGGGGCGGGGCGACGTCCTCGATCACGTAACCGGCCGGGGCCGCCGCGGGGAGCGCGAGCGCCAGCTGCAGGAGGAGTCGGCGTAGTTTCACGGCGCGCCCTCCCACGATACCTCAAGGATTAAAGCGCCGGCGGCATCGCGGCCCAGCGCCGCGGGTGGCCGACCCTCGGTGACGTGCCACCAGCGGGCGTCGCCGCCGGCTGCGGGCAGGAAGCGGCGCACCAGCCCCCGGCCGTCGGGGCGGGCGGACAGCTCTTCGCGGACCGGCACACCGTCGAGCGTGTAGCGGAACTCGATGGCGGCGTGACGCAAGGCGTAGCCCGTGAAGACCAGCGCGGGCGCGGTCTCCGGCCGGCCGCGGCGGAGCGGGGTCAGGCCGTCCTCACGGTGGACGACGGGCCCGAGGAGCCGGGCGGCGGCGATGAACTTCCCCGGACCCGGCCGCGCGGGGGCGACGTCGAGGAAATCGCCGGTCCAGACGTAGCTCAACCCGCCGCGTGCCGGGTCGTAGCAGAAGTTAACTCGGCCGGGCAACGCGACGGCGAAGCTGCCCGGGGTGGCCCCTTCCGGGAGGAGCACGCGTTCCACCCGCACCTCGGCCCGGAGGGCGGGAACGACCAGCGTCAGCAGCAGCACGAGCAGGGCGCGGGGGATCATCGTCGGTGGACCGGAACGTGGCGGGAGGCGCGGGGGCTTTCGAGCGGGAAAGCGGCCGTGGCTTGCCTCGGTCGAGGAGAGCGGACAACGCTCGCGCCCGCGTATGCAGCATTCCCCCTCGGCGACGCGACGCAGTTTCCTCGGCGGCCTGGCCGCCGGGGCCGCGAGCCTCGGCTGGCCCGCCCGCGGGACGGCCGGTGAACCCGAGCGTCCGCTGGGCGTCGCCCTCTGCGGTCTCGGGAACTACAGCCGTGGCCAGCTCGCCCCAGCGCTCCGCCTCACCCGCGCGTGCGCGTTGCGGGGTGTCATCACCGGCAACCGCGACAAGGGCCTCGCGTGGGCCCGCGAGTTCGGGTTCCCGGAGCGTAACGTCTATTCCTACGCCACGATGGCGCGGCTGGTGGACAATCCGGACATCGATATCGTCTACGTTGTCACCCCCAACGCCCTGCACCCCGAGCACGTGATCGCGGCGGCCTGGGCGGGCAAGCACGTCATCTGCGAGAAGCCGATGGCCAACACCGTGGCCGACTGTAACGCGATGCTCGCCGCCTGCCGTGCGGCACGCGTGCGCTTGTCGATCGGCTACCGGCTGCACTTCGAGCCCCACCACCGTGAGCTGCGGCGGCTGGCGCGCGAGGGGGACTTCGGGCCGCTGCGGCGCCTCTCTGGCGGGCTCGCGTTCACGATCAACCGCCGCGTCTGGCGGGTGGAGAAGGCACTCGCCGGAGGCGGCCCGCTGATGGACATCGGCATCTACTGCGTGCAGGCGGCGTGCCTGGCGGCCGACACGGATGGCGCGGCCCACGCCACCTTCGCGCCGGTGGCGGTGCGCGCCCGCGAACACCCGAAGCGGCGCGCGGACCTGTTTCGGGACGTCGAGGAGGGGATCAATTGGTCGATGGAGTTCGCCAACGGTGCCGCGGGCGAGTTCAGCACCAGCTACAACGGCGGCGAGGATCGGTTCCGCGCCGAGGGTGAGCGCGGCTGGCTCGAGTTCGCCCCGGCCTTCCCCTACGGCGGTATCCAGCTCCGCACCAGCGCGGGCGCACCCCGGGTTGGCGCGGCGCCGGAGAGTCAGCAGGCGCTGCAACTGGACGACTTCGCGCGCTGCGTGCGCGAGGGGCGGGAATCGCCGGTGCCGGGCGAAATGGGCCGGCGGGATATGGTCATCCTCGAGGCCATCTACCGCTCGGCGGCGGCCGGCGGCGCGCGCGTCGAGGTTAAGGTCTAGGTCCGCGCCTTAGCGGCGCAGCAGGTTGTACTTCGCGATCGCCCAGAGGGCGCGAAAACCGTCGCGCCAGCCGATCTTCTTTCCCTCGGCGTAGGTGCGGCCGTAGTAGCTGATGCCTACCTCGAAGATCACCACGCCGAGGCGCGCGACCTTCGCGGTGATCTCGGGCTCGAAACCGAAACGGTTCTCCTCGATCTCGATCCGCTGCAGCACCTCGCGGCGGAACATCTTGTAGCAGGTCTCCATGTCCGTGAGGTTGATGTTGGTGGCCATGTTCGAGAGCAGGGTCAGGAACTTGTTGCCCACCATATGCCAGAAGTAGACGACCCGATGCGGTTGGCCGCCCTGAAAGCGTGAGCCGAACACGACGTCCGCCTTCCCCTCGAGGATCGGTTGCAGCAGGCGCGGGTAATCCTGCGGATCGTACTCTAGGTCTGCATCCTGCACCACCACGACATCGCCCGTCGCCGCGCGGAAGCCGGTGCGGAGGGCGGCGCCCTTCCCCTGATTCACCTCGTGGAAAAGCACCTTGTCCACCAGCGGCGCGATTTCCGTGCGCAGAAGGTCCCGCGTGCCGTCGCGGGAGCAGTCGTCCACAATAATGATCTCCCGCTCCGCCACGGGCGCGGCGCGCACCCGGTCCACGATGTGCCGGATGGTGCGGACCTCGTTGTAGCAGGGGATGACGATGGAGAGTTTCATACGCCGGGCGTGACCGTAACGACGGCCGGGCGGGGGAAAAGGTTCAATTTCCCGGCTCGGCGCGGAGGCGGAGGCGGCCGTCGGCGAACTCGGCCTCCAGCGGTGCTCCCGGTGCGGCGTCGCCCCGGCGGGTCACCGGCCGGCCCGCTGAGTCGCGGAGGATGACGAACCCGCGGTGCAGGACTGAGGCGGGGCTGGCGGCCTGCAGCCGCTTCCAGAGGGAAAGTAACTGGTGAGAGGCGAGCTCGATGCGGGGCTCCGGTGAGACGCGCAGGAAGCGGCCCCGCGCCTCGGCGAGTTCCTGGCGGCGCACTTGGGCGAGGTGCCGCAGGGCGGCGCCGAGGCGGCCCCGGAGCTCGTCGGCCCGCTGCCACGCCTGCTCGACGCGCGCCGCCGGCGACAGGAGGCGTAGGCGGGCGCTAGCGTGTTCGAGCGTGGTCCTGTGGCGCTCGAGCGCGGCGTCGACCCGCGCGTCGAGGGCGTCGCCCGCGTGACGCGCCCGCTCGAGGGCCGCGATGAAGCCGCTGGTGAGCAGCTCCGCGGCGGCGCTCGGCGTCTCGGCGCGGTGATCCGCCGCGAAGTCGCAGAGGGTGAAGTCGATCTCGTGGCCTACCGCAGAGAGCACGGGAATGGGCGACGCCGCGACGGCGCGTACCAGCGGCTCCTCGTTGAAGGCCCAGAGGTCTTCGAGACTGCCCCCGCCTCGGCCGATCACGAGCAGGTCGAAACCGCCGACTTCGGCCGCGAGGGCGAGCTGGGCCCCCAGCTCCGCCGCCGCTCCCTCGCCCTGCACGCGCGCGGGCAAGATCACCACGCGCCCGCGCCAGCCGCGACGCTGCAAAATGCGGAGGAAATCCTGCACCGCCGCGCCCGTCGGTGAGGTAATGAAACCCACGGTCCGCGGCAGCGCGGGCAGGGGGCGCTTGCGCTCCCGGTCGAAGAGACCCTCCGCCGCCAGCCGCGCCTTGAGGGCCTCGAACTCCCGCTGCAGGCGACCCACGCCGTCGTCCACCACCACGCGCACGATGAGCTGGTGCTGGCCGCGCGCTTCGTAGACTGAGACGTCCCCTTGCACGATCACCTGCAGTCCGTCCCGCAGGCGCACGGTTTGGCGGGCGGCGTCTCCGCGGAACAGCACCGCGGAGAGTTGGGCGCCCGCGTCCTTGAGCGAAAAGTAGGTATGGCCGCTAGCCTGTGCGCGCAGGTTGGAGATCTCGCCGCGGATCCAGACGCTGCCGAGCGTCCCTTCCAACAGCTGTTTCACCCGGCGGGTGAACGCGCTGACGCTCTCCGGGCGCGCTGCCCCAGTGGGTTCAGCGGCCTCGGTCGGGGCTGCGGCTCCGCGGCTGGTCACGGGATGGCCTTCCCGCGGGCGAGGTGCCGGCGCACCATCCGCGTGGCGAATACGAGGCCGAACAGGAGCCCGGCAGCAAGGAACGCGACCCGCCCGCGCCCCTGCGCGAGGGCGTCGCCGAAGAGCATCACTCCCGTGCCGAAGGCGCCCTGCACCAACACCGACCACCCGAGGTAGCGCCCGAAGGGCACATCGGCTAGGCCCAGCAGGTAGTTTTGGACAAAGAAGGGCGGGCCGGGGGTCACGCGTACGAGGATGATCAGGCCAGTCGCATCCTCGCCCGAGGCGGCGGGCAGGCGGTAGCCGAGCCGCTCCACGAGGCGGGCGAGCAGGGGCCGGAGGGCGCGGCGCGCGAGCCAGTAGGAAAGGGTCAGATTGGCCGCGATGGCGGTGATGCCGCAGAGGAGGACCAACGGGGTGCCGAGACTCGCGCCGAAGAGCGGGCCGGCCGCGAGGCTGAACGGAGAAATGGGAAATCCGAACAGCGGCAGCACGGCCATCG
>CAIOTK010000319.1 GCA_903861185.1 uncultured Opitutia bacterium
CCCGTGGGGGCACCATTCTCCGGCACCTGCCCGCAAGGCAGGTGCCTTTTTTGTGCCCCACGTCGCGAGCCTGCCGCTCCCAGCCGCCCGTGCCCCCGCGGCCGCCGTCCGTTCTCCGCCGTCCGCCCCTCCCAAATGTTCTCCTTCGATTCTCATTCGATTCTGGTTCGATTCTCCTTCGATCCATTTCGCATCCCATCTAGCCTCCCGGTGCGCCGGTAGGGATTCCCGTTCCTAGCCGGGGAATCCATCCCCGGCGTGCGTCACGAGCCCGAGCCCGCCGTCAGGATCGGGCCCGGTCCCGGGTTCCGACTCGTCTCAGGCTCGATCTGGCGGCATTACCTTCGGCGGTCGCTTATGAACGTGGTTCCTCTCCTGTCGCTGCTTACGTTGGCCGTCGCCGCGTCACCCGCGGTCCGGGGGCAGGCTCCCATCGCCGACATCGTCCTCGGCTCGTGCCTGAAGCAGGTGGATCATCCGATGCTCGACCGCACGCTGACGCTGCCGATGGACCTGTTTCTTTTCCTCGGCGACAACATCTACGCGGACACCCGGGATATGGCCGTGATGCGGGCGAAGTATGACGCGCTCAAGGCGAGCCGCTTCTTCCAGGAACTGCGCCGCCGCGGGCCCGTGCTCGCGACGTGGGACGACCACGACTTCGGGGCCAACGACGCGGGCGCGGAGTACCCGCTCCGGCGCGAATCGCAGGCGGAGTTCCTGCGCTGGCTCGATGAGCCGGCGGACTCGCCGCGGCGGCGGCGGGATGGCGTGTACGACGCCCGCGTCCTTGGTCCCGCCGGACGGCGGGTGCAGGTGATCCTGCTCGACACGCGTTTCTTCCGCGGGCCGCTGCGCCGGGCGGCCCAGGGCGAGCCGGTGCTGGTCGGCGGTCCCTACCGACCGCAGACGGACCGGAGCGTGACGCTGCTCGGCGAGGCGCAGTGGCGCTGGCTGGAGGAACAATTGCGGCAGCCCGCGGAACTGCGGCTGGTCGCCAGCAGCATCCAGTTCGTGTCCGAGTTCTCCGGCGCCGAGGCCTGGGCCAATCTCCCGCACGAGAAGCAGCGTCTGCTTGACCTGCTGCGCGACACGCGGGCGGCGGGGGTGCTCTTCGTCAGCGGCGACCGGCACTGGTGCGAACTGTCGCGGATGGACGGCCCGACCGGCTACCCCTTGTACGACCTCACCGTGAGCGCGCTGACCGAGAAGCATCCCCGCGGCACGCCCTCGGAGAACCAGTACCGGGCGCTGCCGCAGACGTACCACGACGTGAACGCCGGGCATATGCACATCGATTGGGCGGCCGCCGATCCGCGGGTCACTTGGCGGATCGTCGACGTCACGGGCCGGACGCAGCTCGAGCACGGCGTGCGGCTGGGCGAACTCCAGCCGGCGCGGCAATAGGTGTAGGGCGGCGCCCGCAAGCGCCGGAGAAGCGATCGGGCAAGGGCGGGTGCGGCCGACGCGGGGCTTCGCTCTGGCGCCGGCGGGTGTAGTCAGCCGTGTTGCGGCGCGCTCAGCGGCCGGCCCACGCTTCCGGGAGGCGCAGGAGGCGCTCGGCGTTGCCGTGATAGAACCGCTCTAGGGTTTCGCGCGGCAGGCCAAGGGCCTCCGCTTTGCGTCCGGAATAGGTGATCTCCCCGCTGCCCGCGTAGTAGGCGAAATCGGCTCGGTAGCGCACCTCCAGCTGGGTGGCGTGCGCCTGGCGCTGCCGGTCGGTCGGGGGCTGCTCCCGCAGGTGCGGCTTCCAGCCGGAATCGAGGCCGTAAAGGATGCGGTCCGGGAAGCGCGCGAACAGCGCCCGCACGCGCTCGGGCGGATGGCGCGTCAGGTTGCGGGTCCGCGCGGCGACCTCGATATGGAGATTCGGGAACTCCTCTAGCCGGCGCGCGATGCCGTCGAGGTCGTGCTCTAGGCTGCCGAGGTGAGCCGCCAGCACCACGAGGGTGGGGTGCTTGCGGAGGATGTTGTCCCGAGCCGCGATGATCGCGGCGTGGCTGGGGTACTCCGGCTTGCCGTGGAGGTGCCATTGGGGGTTGGTCGAGTAGTAACCGTGGTGGGGGCTGGCCGGATCCAGCGGGAGCCAGGCATCGATCGGTTCGGCGAGGTGCGCGTGCAAGGGCTTCCCGCGGCGGGCGAGGTGGGCGTAGATCGGGTCGAAGACCGGGTCATCGGGCAGCACGAAGCGGCCGGACGCATCCCGGATGCCCAAACCGACCTCCTTCCAGATCTTGACGGCCACGGCGCCCCCGGCGAAGGCGGCGTCGAGCCAGGCGATCACCCGCGCCGCGTAGTCCGGTGCGGCGTGGCCGGTGATGTCGAACGTGGCGGTGAACGGGTAAAGGGTCGGCTCGATCCGGTAGAGGTGGCGGGCGACGCGGTCCATCGTCGCGAGGTGACCGTCGCCGCCGGGGACGCAGACGTTGACGGTGCGCAGGTTCAGGCGGCGGAACAGGTCGTGAAAGACCGGAGCTTCGTCGAAGAGGTGCGAGTGCACGTCGATCTTGCGGATCTCCTCGAAGGCCGGCGGCGTGGCCGCGCGGAGCCCGGGGAGGAGCGGAAGCAGGACCGGCAGGAGGCGGAGGAGGGCGCGGAGGGGATTCATCGGGTAAGCGGGGGAGGGTTTCAGCGGGACGGAGCGGTGAGGCGCGGCGCGCTGTGCCCCTGCTCGCGTAGTTGCCGGAGCAGGGCGGTCAACTCGGCGACCCTGGCCGGGTGGGCGCCCGCGACGTTGTGCCGCTGTCCAAGGTCCGTCTTGAGGTTGTAGAGTTCGACCTCGGCCGCGTCGTCGGCCGGATAGCCGTGCCGCGCCTCCCAGGCCCGGTCCCGGGCGGAAACGTAACCATCCTTCGCGAGGATCAGCACCCAGTCCCCGTCGCGGATCGCGTACCCGTTGGCGTTGGTATTGTGCACGTGGGAGGTGCGGACCGGGGTGGTGCCACCGCGCAGGAGCGGCAGGAGGTCGTGGGAGTCTTCGGCGGCGTCC
>CAIOTK010000320.1 GCA_903861185.1 uncultured Opitutia bacterium
AAGGCCGCCGGGATCGCCTCTTCGCGGAACCACTCCGGCCGCCGGGCCGCGAGGCCCGCGTCAACCAGCCGGCCGGCCAGCGCCTGGCGATCGAAGTCGTAGGTACCACGCCCGAAGAAGACATCGATGCCGCAGCCGACGGACGAGGCGAGGAACGCCGCGCGCGCCTCCCGCGCCACCGCCGGCGCCTCCGCGGACAACCGCGAGTTGGCGAACGCCGCCTGGACCTCCAAGCTCCACGGACGGCCCAGCCGCCGCGTCCAGTGTTGCTCGAAGGCCGACGCGTACTCGCCCTCGAGGAAACGGGCGATCTCGCTGGTGCCCCCCACGATCCGCCAATCCAGCGCCACAGTCCGCCCGGTACGCTCCCGGTACCACGCGGCAAACCCCCGGCCGTACTCGTGGCGGATGGCCTCGTTGTGCGGGGTGATCACCACTAGGGTATCGTCCGCAGAACCCAGCGCGGGCCGCGACGGCCGCAGCGCAAAGGGCAGGGCCACGATGACCGCCAGCGCCAAAATTAGGGCGAAGCGCTTCATCCCGGGCGGCTTCAGGCCGTCAGCACCACCACGTCCTCAGGCTCCGCCCCCGCATAGACTTCACCGCGGTCCGGCTGGTCGAGGAAACGCGGGTTGAGCTCGACGATCTTCAGGTTCAGCTCCCCGGCGACCAGCTCGTGCTGCGCGAACTCTCCGAGGTAAACCGAGGCCCCGATCCGGCCCCGCACCGCGTTAGCCACCGGCGCCTCCCGGCTCAGCACCCAGCACTCCGGCCGCACGGAAACGGTCACCGCCGCCCCCACCGCCGGCCGCGCCGCGGGATCGCCTAACACGCCCCGCATCGGACCCACCACGGTATCCACGTGCGCCCAACCGTCCGCGACTCCCCGCAGCTTCCCCGGGATGAAATCGGTCTCCCCAATAAAGTCCGCCACCACCCGGCACACGGGCCGCCGGTAAACCTCCCGCGGCGAGCCGACCTGCAAAATCCGCCCGCCATCAAGGATCGCCATCCGGTCCGACACCGACAGCGCCTCCTTCTGGTCGTGCGTCACGTAAACGGTCGTCAGCCCAGCCTCCTTGCACACCCGGCGGATCTCCGCCCGCATCTCCAGCCGCAACTTCGCGTCGAGGTTCGACAACGGTTCGTCCAGCAGCAGGCAGCGCGGCCGGATCACCAGCGCCCGCGCCAGCGCCACCCGCTGCTGCTGACCGCCGGAAAGCTCGTTCGGCCGGCGCGCCGCGTAGGCGTCCATCCGCACCGACGCCAGAGCCTCCCCCACCCGCCGCGTGATCTCCGCCCGCGGCACCCGCCGCTCCTCCAGACCGAACGCCACGTTCTCCGCCACACTCAGGTGCGGCCACAGGGCGTAGCTCTGGAACATCATCCCCGTGTTGCGCTTGTGCGGCGCCAGCCGCGTCACGTCCTCGTCCCCAAACAGGATCTTCCCTTCCTCCGGCAGGTAGAACCCCGCCAGGCTCCGCAGGAGGGTCGTCTTGCCGCAGCCGCTCGGCCCGAGCAGGAAGAACAGCTCGCCCGGCGCGATGGCCAGATCGAGGTGCTGCAGGGCGGTGACGGCACCGAAGCGCTTGGTCAGCTGCTGGACGCGGATAGAGATCATCGGGGCCGCGACCTTCTGGGGGGCACCGTCGGCGAGAGCAAGCGCCGACGCGGCGCCGCCCATCTCGGGCATTGACGCGCTTTTTGCCCGGGCGTTTCCTTCCCTTCCATGCGCGAAACGAAGTCCGCGGCTCCGGCCCTCCAGTACAAACGGGTCATTCTCAAGCTCTCCGGCGAGGTGCTCCGCGGCGGGAAGTCGGGCGACCCGATCGACAGCGACACGCTCTTCCAAGTCTGCAGCCAAGTGCGCGAAATCCACCAACTCGGCGTCCAAGTCTGCGTGGTCATCGGCGGGGGCAACATCTTCCGCGGGCTCAACGGCGAGAAGCGCGGCGTCGACCGCCTCACTGGGGACTATATGGGGATGCTCGCCACGGTCATCAACGGCCTCGCCCTGATGGACTGCCTGGAAAAGATGGGCGTCAGCACGCGCGTGCAGTCCGCCATCCCGATGAATCAGATCGCGGAACCGTTCATCCTCCGCCGCGCCATCCGCCACCTCGAGAAGGGCCGCGTGGTCATCTTTGTCGCCGGCACGGGCAACCCCTACTTCTCCACCGACACCACCGCCGCGCTGCGCGCCTCGGAGATGAAGGCCGACATCATTATGAAGGCCACTAAGGTGGACGGGATCTACGACAAGGACCCGAAGAAGCACGCCGATGCCGTCCGCTACGACCACCTCACGTTCATCGATGCGCTCAAGCAGCGCCTCAACGTAATGGATTCCACCGCCTTCTCGCTCTGTATGGACAATAACGTGCCGATCCTCGTCTTCGATCTGCACGACGAGCACGCCATCCGGAAGGCGATCTCCGGCCAAAAGATCGGCACGCTGGTCCGCAACTGAGCCCCCTCCGCTTATGTCCCATCCCATCCTCACCGAAGCCGCCGCCCGTATGAAGAAGGCCGTGGACCACACGCTCCACGAGTTCAGCGCTATCCACACCGGCAAGGCCACGCCCGCGATGATCGAGTCGGTCACGGTCGAGGCCTACGGCTCGATGGTCCCGCTCAAGCAGTGCGCCGCCATCTCGACGCCCGACGCCCGCCTCATCCAGATCCAGCCGTGGGACATCAGCCTAGTGAAGGCCATCACCAAGGGGATCATCGACGCCAACCTCGGCTTTAACCCGATCCCCGACGGCAAAACGATCCGCGTGCCGCTCCCCGAGATGAGCCGCGAGCGCCGCCAGGAGTTCGTCAAGAACGCCCACCGCCTCGCCGAGGAAGGCCGCGTCCATATCCGCAACGTCCGCCGCGACTCTCTCGAGCAGGGCAAAAAGGCCAAGCTGCCGGAGGACGAACAGAAGCGGCTGGAGAAGGACATCCAGACGGCCACCGACAAGGCGATCGCCGACATCAATAGCCACCTCGCCCACAAGGAGAAGGAGCTGCTGACGGTCTGAGCCCGCGCGGATGACCGCCAGCCCCGCCCTCCCCTCCGCCGCCCGCCCGCCGCGGCGCTTGGTGGTTAAGCTCGGTACCGGCGTGCTCACGTCCGGCGTGGGCCGCCTCGACCAAGCCCGCATCGCCGCGGTCTGCGCCGAGCTGGCCGCACTCCGCGCCGCCGGCACCGAGGTGCTGGTCGTCTCCTCCGGCGCGGTCGGGCTCGGGATGGGCGCGCTCGGCCTGGAGCGCCGTCCGCGCGAGGTCGCCCGCAAGCAGGCCTGCGCCGCGATCGGCCAGTCCCGCCTGATGCAGGTCTGGCAGGCCGGGCTCGACCCCCACGGGCTCACGGCCGCCCAGGTCCTGCTCACCCACGAGGACCTCCGCGCCCGCGCCCGCTTCCTCGGGGTCCAAGCCACCCTCCGCCAGCTGATCGCCTACGGGACCATCCCGGTGATCAATGAGAACGACACCGTCAGCGCCGCCGAGATTAAGTTCGGGGACAACGACACCCTTTCCGCCCTGGTCGCCAGCCTGATCCAAGCCGACCACCTCGTCATCCTTTCCACCGCCCCCGGCCTGATCGACCTACGCGGCACCGGGCAAATCGTGCCGGTCGTCGAGCGGATCACGCCCGAGATCGAGGCGATGGCCGGCGGCACGACGAGCGAGACGGCCGTCGGCGGGATGGTCTCCAAAATCTCCGCCGCCCGCCTCGCCACCCGCGCCGGCTGCGGGGTATTCATCGCCAGCGGCGCCGAGCCGCGCATCCTCGCCCGCCTGCTCTCCGGCCAAGGGCCCGGCACGTTCTTCGTCCCCAGCGGCCTTCCGCTGGAGGCCCGAAAACGCTGGCTCGCCCACTTCCAGCGCCCCGGCGGCACGCTCCGCGTCAACGCCCGCGCCATCCCCGCCCTCCGCGAACGTGGCAGCAGCCTGCTCGCGGTGGGTGTAACCGGCGCCGAGGGCGAATTCGCGGCCGGGGACATCGTGAACATCGCCGGGCCGGACGGGCTCGTGTTCGCCCGCGGCAAGGCGGGGTTCAGCCGCGAGGAAATCGGGGGCCTCGCCGGCCGGCAGGGCGCCGAGCTCGCCCGCCTCTACCCGGGGCGCCGCCGCCTCGAGGTCGTCCATCGCAACGACCTGGTCGTGCTCTGAGCCCCCGGCCCGCCGCCCGCCTTTTCCCGATGGACCACTTCGCCTTCCCCGCCCGCTTCCGCGCGCTCCACGACCTCGCCGCGCAACGCTACGCCGCGGGTCACCGCACCGCCGCCGGCCTGCTTTCCCCCGCGGACGAGGCCTGGCTGGCGGCCAACGGCCTGTCCGCCCAGAACCTGCTCGATTACGCGGAGGACTTCACCGCGTCCGGCGAGCCCGGGCCCGAGCTAGCGCTGGCAATCGAGCTGGTGCGCCGGGACTACTTCTGGAACGCGCAGGGCGGAAAGCCCTCGGGCCGCGTGATTGACGCGGACACGCTGCCGGCCAAGTCGGACACGGTCCGGGGCGTGGCCTGGCTGCCGCGGCTCATCCCGAAGGCGCGGGCGAAGCTGCGCGGCGAGTTGCCACCGTCCCTGATGTTCTGCTGCGGCGGAGACCGACGGTTCTTCCGCGAGCGCGGGATCTTGCCCGCCGAGTTCCTCAACCTCGTCTGGCGCGAATCCGCGGATGAGCGAGTCGTGGACTGGGTGCTCGCGCGGGGACAGGCGAAGTAGCGGGGCTCCGTGTAGCCGGCGCGTGTCGCCCCGGGCGCCGCCAAAGGCGGCCCATCATCGCGCCGCGATTCCGTCGCCGACGTGGCGGCCCATCGTTCCGCCGTCCTTGGTTTTCGTCAGCCGTGACCGGGGCGGCACGCCCCGGCTACACCAGACCCAGGTCCGTCGGCTCGAGGCGCAGCGGGCCCGCCCGCCGTAGCCTTGGCGCAGGCGGGTCAGGGGCGGCGCGCGAGAATTTCGCCGGCGCGCTCGCGGTCGAAGGCGCCCTCCCAGCGCGCCACCACCAGTGTGGCCACGGTGTTGCCGATGAAGTTCGTGACCGCCCGCGCCTCGGACATAAAGCGGTCCACGCCCAGAATGAGCGTCATCCCGGCGACCGGGATCTTGTCCATCGCCGCGAGGGTGGCGGCCAGGGTGATGAACCCGCTGCCGGTCACGCCCGCCGCACCCTTCGAAGTGAGCAGCAGCACGGCCAGCAGCGTGAGCTGGTCCGTGAGGGTGAGGGTGACGTCGGTCGCCTGCGCCACGAACAGGGCAGCGAGGGTCAAGTAAATGCAGGTACCGTCGAGATTGAAGGAGTAGCCGGAGGGCACGACGATGCCGACCACGGGACGGGCGCACCCGACCTGCTCCATCTTGTGCATCAGGCCGGGGAGCGCGGACTCCGAGGAAGAGGTCCCGACCACGAGCAGCAATTCCTCCTTCACGTACCGGATGATCCGCAGGAGGCTGAAGCCGGCGGCGCGGGCGATCGCGCCGAGCACTACGAAGATAAAGACGGCGCAGGTGAGATAGACGCAGGCGAGCAGAAATCCGAGGCGAGCCAGGGCGCCGAGGCCGAAGTGTCCGATGGTGTAGGCCATCGCGCCGGCCGCCGCCAACGGGGCGAGCCGCGTGACCATCGAGACGATCCCGAAAAAGACGCGCGCGAGCTCGTTGAGCAGATTGAGGATCGGACGCCCGTGGTCGCCGAGTTGCCCGAGAGCCAGCCCGAAGAGGACCGCGAGGAGCAGCACCTGCAGGATCTCGCCCTCGGCGAAGGCGCTGACGAACGTGCGGGGGATCAGGTGGAGCAGAAAGTCGACCGTGCCCATCTGCCCCGCGGCGGTCGTGTAGCGGGCGAGGCCCTTAGCGTCGAGGGTAGCGGGATCGGCGTGGAAGCCCGCCCCGGGCGCGAAGACATTCGCCACCACGAGGCCGATCACGAGGGCGATCGTCGTCACCACCTCGAAATAAAGCAGGGCTTTGAGGCCGACGCGGCCCACCTTCTTGAGGTCCCCCATCCCCGCCAGCCCGACGACCACCGTGGTGAAGATGATCGGTGCGATGAGCATCTTGACCAAATTGACGAACCCGTCGCCCAAGGGCCGGAGCGCGACGCCCCACTTCGGCTGCAGGTAGCCGAGGAGCCCGCCGAGGATGATGCCGACGAGGACCTGGACGTAGAGGTGGATCCGCCGACGGGAGGGGGCTTCCGGGGCGGCGGGATCAGCTGGGGCAGCGGCCATCCGCGGAGCCTCAAGAGGGAAAGGTCGGCCTCCAAGGCAAATGTGGGGTTGAGGCGCGACTGGCAGAGACGCCCATCGCTGCGCCGTCTTAGTTTTCGTCAGCCGTGACCGGGGCGGCACGCCCCGGCTCCAACAGACCCAGGTCCGCCGGCTCGAGGCGC
>CAIOTK010000321.1 GCA_903861185.1 uncultured Opitutia bacterium
CCTTCGCCAAGCCTTCCACCTTCGCCAAGCTACGGCGGACAAGACGGCGGACAAGACGGCGGGCAGGCCCACCCAAGCTACATCGATCCGAGGTCGGGAGGAATGGGGTTTCGTAGTCACAGGCCGGGGCGGCCCGCCCCAGCTACACCGAACCGATGAGCCTAGGCCAGCACCTGGTTCCTGCCGCCACGACGCGGTTTGGTGTAGCCGGGGCGTGCCGCCCCGGTCGGCGCAGACTAAAACGCAGCCGCGGCCTCGCGGAGGGCGGAGGAATGGGGTTCGGGCTTCACGGGCCGGGGCGGCCCGCCTTCGCCAAGGCTACGGCGGGCAGGCACGCCCCAGCTACAAGGATCCGCAGCAAGACGGAATTGGGGGCCCCTCAGGACGGTCGCCTAACGGCGGGCCTCGGTTTGGTGTAGCTGGGGCGCGTCGCCCCGGTCGGCGCAGACGGAAACACAGCCGAGGTCGGGCCGAATTAGGTTTGGGATCGGGTGAGGTTTAACCCCTAAATTAGCGTCCTCCGGCGGGGCCTCCGACAGGCCGCGGACGGACCCGAAAGGAGGCACACTGGAAGCACACTGGAGGCAGAACGAAGGAGAACCGAACGAGAACCGAAGGAGAGCGCCAGACACCCAACCAAAGCCCGCCAGGGGCCCGGCAGCCCCGCATCTTACCACCTAAAAATCACCCTAATAGTGGGTTGCAAAACGCATGGCAAAACCCTGCTGGAGTCGGACAAGCGATACCTTGCCTCACGAAACGCCCCAAACACGGGGCCGGGGAGTGCGGCGCGGATAGGGCGTATCACCCATTTTACCCTCTGACGGGGGCTCTACCCACTGAGGCCAGCTCAGCGGGTAATGTCGGCCTGGGTGAGGATGCGGAAGCCGCGTTGGGCGAGGGCTTGGGCGGCGACCTCGGCGTCCTCGGCGTTGATTGCGAGGGCGGATTTGCCCTCGGGGCGGCGGATAAAGCTGTAGACGTAGTGGATATTGATCTCGGCCTCGAAGAGGGCGGCCAGGACGCCGCTGAGCTCGGCTTCGCCGGCGAGTTCGACGGCGAGGACCTCCACCTCCGTATAGGGGAAGTCGTTGTTCACCATCAGTTCCCGGGCCCGCTCCGGGTCGTCGACGATCACGCGGACGATCGCGCTGTCGGTCGTGTCGAGGACGGTAATGGCGATGATGTGAACTTCGCTGTTGCGGAACAGCGTCGTGAGGTCGTGGAGCCGGCCGACGCGATTTTCGGCGAAGATCGAAAACTGGCGCACGGGATCGCGGGCCGAGAGGGAGACGGTGCTCATCCTGAGGGGGAAGGTAGGGCGGGGAGTCGGCGGGTCAACGGCGCTTTCGGGCTGAGGGGCGGGGATTAAGCCCGCAATTCCGGGTGTAGCGGCCGCTTGCGTCCGGAGGGCCCCCGGGCAAACCTCCGCCCTTCGTATCGCACCTATGAACACCACCCTACTCCGCTCGCTGCTGGCGATCCCGCTTCTGGGCGCCCTTCCCTTGGGGGCCCAGACCGCCCCGGCTCCCACGCCGAACGCCGCCGCGGCCGCGGAGACGGCGATCAAACTCGAGGCCTTCACCGTCACCGGCTCCAATGTGAAGCGGTTGGAAGTGGAGAAGGTCCTGCCCGTGACCATCTTTGACGCCGCGGCGATGGAGGTGCGGGATCCCGGCCAGCCGTCGGACCTGATCACCGCGCTGCCGCAGGTGACCGGCCTGCCGGGCAACGAGACCGCGACCCTGGGGGCGACGGCCCGCGGGGACAACGCGAGCGTCTCCCTGCGCGGCATCCCCTCCAGCAACACCCTCGTGCTGCTGAACGGCCGCCGGCTCGTGCCGCACCCGATCAGCCAGAGTGAGGCGGGCGTGCCCACCCTTTCCACCAACATCAACCAGCTGCCGAATCGCGGGCTGGAGCGGGTGGAGGTCCTGCGGGACGGCGCCTCTTCCGTTTACGGCTCGGATGCCGTGGCCGGGGTCATTAACTATGCGATGCAGCGTAACTTCAAGGGCACCGAGCTGGCCCTGCGGTACGGGGTGACGGACTATGGGGATGGCACCGAGTACCGGGGCACCCTGACGCACGGTCTGACCTTTGCCCGCAACCGGGGCCGGGCCATCGTGACCGCGGACTATTACCTCCGCGACCCGATCTATGCGCGGGACCGGTCTTTCTCGGCGGACGGCGACAACAGTGCGCGGGCCCCGGCGCCTTGGCAGCAGGGCGACACCACGGCGGCGGGGGCTTTCAACGCTCGTTCGGCCACCACCCCGTTCGGCAACTTCCTGTTGGGCACCGTGACCGCGACCAACGCCTTCGGGGCGGTGAGCGGGTTCGCGGGCAGCCGTCCGGCTGGCGTCCCCGCCACGATGGCGGCGACCTCGGGCCTGTTTGTCCTGACCCCGACGGCGACCGGCGTGGGCTTCGCGCCGGCGGCGCCGATCCGCACCGGCATCACGCGGGACTTCTATTGGAACAACAATGCCTACCGCGTCATCCAGCCCAAGACCGCGCGCACCAACGTGCACGCCGCGGCGGAGCTGGATCTGAACGACCGCGTGACGGCCTTCGCGGATTTCACCCTGTACCGGGCGCATTCGGTGACCTACCGCGAGCCGGACGGCATCACGCAGAGCACCGATGGCTTCATCATCGTGCCCGTGACCAATCCGTGGAACCCGTTCGGCAACCGCTTCTGGTCGCCCACGGGCGCGCCCAACGCGGACGGCACGGCGCGCCTCACCGGCACGCCCTCGGCGGTGTCCATCACCAACAAGCGTCTGACCGATCTCGCGACCCGCACCGACTATGTAGACACGGCCCTGTACCGGGGTGTGGCGGGCCTGCGGGGCAAGCTGCTGAGCACCTGGAGCTGGGAAGCGGCGGTGCTGTGGGCGCAGGGTCGCGTGACCGAGAACGAGGAGGGGCCGACCCGGAAGAGCCTGCTCATCCAGGCGATCAACCAGACCGAGCCGGGGCGGGCATTTAACCCGTTCACGCGGACCTTCGCGGTGCAGAACGGCCAGCTGGTCGTCACGGGCCCGTATGTGAACCCGGAGAGCGTGCAGTCGACCTTCCGTTCCAGCTTTGTGCGGAGCGGCATCACCAAGCTGGGTAGCGCGGATTTCCGGGCGAGCGGCGACTTGGTGCAGCTGTGGGGCGGCAATGCGGTGGGCGCGGCCTTCGGCGGCGAGTTCCGCTATGAAGCTTACGATGATTTCCGGCCGCCGTTCGCGGGGCTGAACCCGGCGGAGTCCGGCCTTGATCCGGTGGCGAACGATTTCCTCGGCTTCTCGCCGAATTCGGACACCCACGGCAACCGGCACGTCGCGGCGCTGTATGCCGAGGCGGTGGTGCCGCTGGTCGGCCGCAACTTCCAGTTGCCGCTCGTGCGTTCGCTCGAGCTGTCGGCCTCGGCGCGGTATGAGAGCTACACCGACTTCGGTGAGACCACCAAGCCGAAGCTGGGCGTCAATTGGCGGCCCTTTGACTGGGCGATGGTGCGGGCCTCGTACAACGAGGGGTTCCACGCGCCGAACCTGGCGCAGCTGTTTACCGGGACCTTGATCCGGACCGTCACCGGCAGCACCGATACCTATCGCAGCACCGTGACCGGCCTGATTACGGACGGTCCCTCCAATCGGCGTAGCGTGGCCTCGGGCAACCGGGACCTGCAGCCCGAGGTGGCGCGGGGCAAGTCGGCGGGCGTCGTGATCGAGGTGCCGGGCGTGCG
>CAIOTK010000322.1 GCA_903861185.1 uncultured Opitutia bacterium
CTGGTGAGCACCACCGCGTCGTCGTGTGCACGCCGCAGGGTCCAAAGGACGTCGAAGTGCTTGTGAAAATCCTCGTCATACAGCGTGAACTCAGTGCCCGCGAGGAGCACGGCCTGACGCGCCGCCTCGAGCAGCGCCGGGTCGGGCGGCGCATCCCCGCCCGCGGGCCCGCGGATCTTGATCGGCACCGGTGGCGGTCCGCCCCGCGTCTGCCGTCGCAACGTCGCCAATGCCCGCCGTGCCTCGGGCGCCGCATTGAAATCCTGCCAGCGCAGGACGTCGCCCACCCCGATCTCCGCGGGCCGCATCGCCCGCACACCCGCCGTCAGTCGCTCCCGCAGGCCCCGATCCGCCCCGGACGATAATACCAGCAGGTCATTCGGCGCAGGAAAAGGCAGCGGTACGAAGAGGAGTTCTGGGTCTTCCGCGAAACGTGCCCGCACGCCATCCCACACCGCCGTGAGGTCCGCCCGACCTTCGCGGACGAGGCCCACCAACTCCGCCGCGCTGCGCCCACCCGCAGGTTGCTCCGCCCGAATAAAGGTGTGCCGCTGCTCCGGCCCGTTGGGTCCCGGCCCCGTGAAAACCCCGGCCCGCCGAAAGAAAGCCGCCGGCAGCACGTAGCCCGAGGTGCTGAACTTGTGCGGGTAGACAAACCGCGCCGGTTCCGTGCGCTCGCGCAGCCAGCGCAGGACCGCCTCCGGGTCGGCGGTCCGCACCCCCGCCCCGCGCCGCATCACCAGATGGCTCAGGCGCGTGGTCTCCGGTCCGCGTGGGCTCACGGCGGTACCCAAGACATCCAGATTGGCCCCGAGCATCTCCGCGGCGAGGTACACGAAAGGTGTAACGCGCGCCAACAACGGCCCCTGCCGTCGCGCGTCCCAACTCGCCAGGAGCTCGACCGCAGCCCCGTGCTCCAGATCACGGGGCTCGAAGCGGAGGCCGTCGCGTGCCCGCAGGTACTCGCGCAACCGTTCATCGGCCCGGGCCGTCTCGGCGTCCACCGCGACTCCCGCAAAGGTCAAGGTCACCTCAGCCGCCCCCGCGGGGAGCGCCCACAGCAGTACCCCGCAGACGACGCGCCAGCCCCGGCGGACCGCGCCCCAGCCCGGATGGCCGGCGGAGAAGGATGCGGCGAGCGAGCGAAGCATTGGAAGACGACCGCGAGGGAAAGCCTCCGTCAGGGCGCTGGCGAGCGGATTGTCGGGCTGGGTGGGGCGGAAAACTCTCCGCCGGATTCCCCGCCCACGCGTGGCAGCGACCCCTTGCTTGTGGTACCGTTCCTCGGCCACGGACGAGCCCGCCCGGCGGCCCTCCCGGTCATGATCACGCCGCTCAGCCCGTTTCCCGAATACGACCGCCGGGGTTGGCTGGAACATCAGGTCTTCGAGCTCACCCGCGGCTGCCCGGTCGACCATGGTAACCCGCCCTTCTGTCCGCTCCACGGGCTGCGGCCAGAGGGCGAGGATTTCCGCCGCCGCTGGATCCACCGCCTAAGCGACGCCGAGCTTGAATACCTCGCGCGTTACCACTCCTGCTGCCTTCACGTGCGTACTACGCCGGCGCCCCCCGCGTGAGCGGCCGGCAACAGTTCCGCGGGCGAAACTCTCTTCAGGATTTCCGCTTCGCCTTCGCGGCGGGCGCCGGGATCGGCTTGCGCAAAACGACCGGCACCGCGTTGGCCTGCGGCCGGCCCGGCGTGCTCCGCCCCTGGTCCACGAGCCGCTGCAGCCCCTGCTCCAACTCCGCGACTAGCTCGGGATGACGCGCGGCCAGATTCTCTCCCTCCGCCACATCGCCCCCAACGATCCGGTAGAGCTGCGTCTCCGGCAGACCCTGCTGCCGCGCCTCTGGGTCGCGCGGAGCCGACCAGCCACCGCTGCCGGGACTCAGCGCCAATGTCCAAGGCCCACGCCGGAACGCGAAGGCGCCGCTGATCGAATGGTGCACCACCGATTCCCGCGCCGACGGCCCCCGGCCTTCAAGGACCGACAGGAAGCTGAAGCTGTCCTCACCCGCCTCGTCCGGCAGCCGGACGCCGAGGATTTCCGCACAGGTGGCAAACACGTCCGTCAGACACACGAGTTGGTCACTCACCGCGGGCCGCACCCGCGCGGGCCAGCGCACCAGGAAGGGCACCCGGTGTCCCCCATCGAAGAGGTCGGCCTTATGGCCCCGGAGGGGGCCGTTGACCGCGTGGCCCTGGGCCGCGAGCTCCTCGATCCGCGCCTGCGGCGAGCAGCCGTTGTCGCTGGTGAGGACCACCAAGGTGTTGGCGGCCGTGCCGGTCCGGTCGAGGGCAGCGAGCACCCGTCCGATGGCATCGTCGGTCTCCAGCACGAAGTCCGCGTACAAGTTGAGTCCGCTGCGTCCCTTCCACGGCGGATTGGGCGCGATCGGGGTGTGGGGCGAAGCCAGCGGGAGGTAGAGAAAGAACGGCTGTGAGGAGGCAGCGCCCGCCTCGATCGTCGCCACCGCCTGACGGGTGAACTCCGGCAGCACGTGCTCAACCTCGAAACCGGGTGCCGCCGGCCCCGTGCGGCACTCACCGGGATGCCCCGGGTGCAACGGCCACGTGCGCTCGACGGTCGGGAGCACGGTCACGCGGTCATTCTCGATGAAGGTGTACGGGACCATATCCAGCGAAGCCGCGATCCCGAAGTAGCGGTCGAAGCCGACGCTGAGTGGGCCGTTCGCGATCGGCCGGGAGTAGTCGACATTCCACGCCTGCGCCGGGGACTCGATGCCGAGCGCGTTGACCTCTTTGCCGGGCAGCCTCGCCCAGTCCATCCCAAGGTGCCACTTGCCGACCGCAGTCGTGCGATAGCCGGCGCGGCGCAAGAAAGACGCGAGGGTGTCGCGGCCCGGCTCGATCAAGCGCGGGGAGAGACCACCGAGGACGCCCTGCTGCAGGCGCGTGCGCCAGTTGTACCGGCCGGTGAGCAGCCCGTAACGCGTCGGCGTGCACACGGAAGACGGCGTATGGGCGTCGGTGAACCGCACGCCCTCGCGCGCGATCCGGTCCATATGCGGCGTGCGGATGCGCCCTGCCGGATGATTCGCGGAGATGTCCCCGTAGCCCAGGTCATCCAGAAGAATAAGCACCACATTCGGGCGCTCGGCCCCGCGGGCGACGGCAACGAAAACGAACAGGAGCAGCAACAGACGCGGGGTTTTCATGGGGTGGCGCCACGATGCGCCGCCCGTAACCTGGGAAAAGGCCAAACCGCTCCCACGCCGTTAGGACGACGGCGTGACGGTGACTGGACGGTCCGTGCCCGGGGCCGGAAATTCCAGCGTATGCCGTCGGCCCGCCACCGTAATTTCCACGCGAACGCCCGCCGCGTGGTCCTCGCGCCGCGCCGACCACGCGACCGGCCGACCCGCGCGCTCTGGCACCAGCACCGTGACCATGCCCAACTCGGTCCGGCGCTCGGTCGTGCCCGCCTCGAGATGCCATAGGTTGGGAAACTCGCGCGTCGGAGCGGGCTCGAACCCGTCCGTCTGCCGGAAGGCGAGGGTCAGCGGCGCGAGGTACCGCACGCCGAGCGCGGCCCGCGGTTGCTCGACGCGCGCCGCGGCGGCCGCGGCCTCCAGCGCGAAGGGACGGGGCGCGTGCAGGAGGAATTGGAAGGTCGACGGTGTTCGGGCGACGAGTTCGTCGTAGTACACGACAAAAGGCTCCGGACCCTTCACGAGGACAACGTGACGCCACGCCTTGCGCAGGCGGCCGCCGTAGGCCGCCGTGGCGTCGCCGGCGATGATGTCCCGCACTGCCCCAAGGTCCGCGCGGACAATGGCGCCCGTGGCGCGGGCCGAGTGCGGGATCTGACCCTCCCCGTCGACCAGCACCGCGTTATGGGCCCTAGTTTGATGCACGTGGCCGGTGTGGAACGCACTGCCGTGGAGGTCGCGGTAGCCGTTAGCCACCAGCAGGGCCTCGCCGTAGGCGTTCAGGAAAAAGGAATTCTGGGGGTTGTGCCCGTGGCTCTGGGAGCCAAAAGGGCTCGCCTTCAGGGCGAAGTGTACGTCCTCGCGGCTGTCGAGCAGGGTCGTGTGCAAGCTGGCCACGCCGATGCCGCGAAAGACCTTCGACGCGGGCAGGTCAACCGGCGGCCGGGGCACCGCGGGAGCCGGCAGATTCGCGCGGTAGAGCAAGCCGATGATCCCGCCGTTGGCCGGCTGGCGCTTCTCACGGGCCCACCACGCCCAAGCCGCGGCGTTGCCCCCATCACCACTCGCCGCGCGCGCCCGCACATGATACTCGAGGAAAGCCGGCGCATCTAGGGGCCGGTAGGACAGATCCCCGAAGCCCGCATTCGGCGAATGCGGCGGCGCAAGGTACAAGGGATAGTCGCCCACCTGCGCGAAGAACGGCTTGCGCAGGCCGTCGATCCGCAGCGCCGCTTGCGCCACCTGCAGCCAGCCGGCTGCCTTGCCCTGATAACTAGACCAGTAGCTGACGCCCTCGTGCCAGCCGCCGTCGTCGTCCGACCAGACGGGATAGCACGAGTAAAACTTATTGAGCGCGTAATCGAGCCACTGAGGCGCCTCAGGGATCTCGTCGAGGAAGGCAATGCCCGCCTCGGCCAGTTTGTGCCAGACGCGGTTCGCGTGGCTCCCGTAGGGACGCTGCAGGTGGCCGACTCCGCGGGAGACCTCGCC